>JBEVLT010000382.1:0-11241 GCA_040509055.1 Chitinophagaceae bacterium | reverse complement strand
ACACAATAAAAAAACCCGGCCTAAAAAAGCCGGGCTCACACTAACTACGCACATGAGAAAAGTGTTTTAAAAATTCCATTCCGGCACCCGGAAGCATCCCTTTGCTGCCGATCCATTCCACTTCCAGGTATTTTCAAGGTCTTTAAGGCTGATCCCGCTTGCATTCCAGGTATTGGCAGACTCAGGTATCGTAGCTCCCCGCTCCACCGGGTCACCGATCGGCCCGTGCAGGAATTTCAGGCGATACTTCAGGTCTTCCAGGTGCAGGCGTGACTCGCGGTCCTTGTATTTCGGGATAGCGGAGGTGATGCGCTTTTCCATTTCCAGCAGATGATGGCGGACAATGCTGCTGAAATCCAGCATACTCATATCCCCGCTTTTGTTCTTGGAGGTGAAATCCATGAGCTTCCAGATATAGGTTTTTTGCAGGTTGCGCCGGGGCATTTCGATCTTTTCGCCGGTGACCAGCTCGCTCCAGATCAGCTTTTCCAGGCTCGTCAGCAATTCGTCATAGCCATACCGCTTTGCAGCCGGCAGGTTCGTTTCGTTAAACACCAGCGCATTCCAGGCGCCGGGATTCAGCAAAATATGCAGGACCAGGTGCTGCTTCTTGTACAGGCCGATGATATCAGCTCCTTCAACCCCCATGGCAAACAGGCTGTCGTTGTACAGCCAGGCCGGCGTTTGAAAAAAATATTTCCCGATGAACTCCACGGCATCCTGCATTTTTTTCTTTTCCGGGAAGGTCCAGAAAGGAACGCCGCCCTGTTCCTCCGTCTGCGGGGTGAAGTAAAAAGTGCCGATATTATTGATGACATGGTTCAGGTAGGTATAGTACTGCAAACGGACCGCTTCATACTTACGCTTCATCTCGTCATAGTCCGAGTTGGGCACCCTTGTCCAGGCTTTCAGGTTGGCGATCACCCGCTGCAGGTTTTTGATGCCATAAGCGCCTGCTTTCATCGCATCGTCGCCCAGGTCTTCCATCATATTGCGTGGATCGGGATACATGTTGTGTTCAAAGAAGAGGCGCTTGTCCTTCCTCTGGCGTTCGATCACCCAGCTGTTCAGATAGGTTTGTTCTGCTTCCATGGATTGAAAAGCCGGGAACCAGCGATAGCCCCATTCGATGGCCCATTCATCATACACCGCTACCCGCGGGATCAGGTCATCTACCGGAATACCATCTTCCGGCTGCGCCACATAATTGAACCGGGCATAATCCATGATCGACGGCGTATGGCCGTTGGCCGCCACATAGGTTTTGCTGCGCAGGCTGTCCACCGGCACTGCCGATGAAGCCGCAAAATTGTGCTGCAGCCCCAGCGTATGCCCCACCTCGTGCGTGCATACATAGCGGATCAGCTTGCCCATCAGCGCGTCGTCCACCTTCATGTTCCGCGCTGCCGGGTCATTCGGAGATGCCTGCACAAAATACCAGTCGTGCAGGATCTGCTGCACATTGTGGTACCAGTTGATATGCGACTCCAGGATCTCACCCGAACGCGGATCGCTTACATGCGGACCGCTGGCATTCTGCACCACCGAGGCTTTGTACACGATCACGTTATGCCGGGCATCGTCGATGCTCCAGGTGCTGTCATTGATGGGCGCTTCCTTTGCAACAATCGCATTCTTAAACCCTGCTTTTTCGAAAGCTTTTTGCCAGGCATTCACCCCGTCAATTAAATACGGAACCCATTTTTTGGGGGTGGCCGGATCGATATAAAACACGATCGGCTTCACGGGCTCTACCAGTTCGCCGCGCAGGTATTTTGCCACCTCTTCTTTCTTCGGCTCCAGCTTCCAGCGTGTAATATTAAAGCTGGCCCGGACGCCCTGCGGATTATCATAATCGCGGTAACCTCTTGCAAAATAGCCGACACGCGGATCCATCCGGCGGCCGGCCATTACCGTGGCAGGCAGCAGCACCAGCGAATTGTTCAGCTCATAGGTCACCAGTTCAGTACCTGCCGTATAGGTTTTCACGGTTTTGATCTCCGTATTGAGCGGGAACGACCGGATATCCGCGATATAGGATTTATCCGCCTGCAATCCCGTCAGCCGTGCATCCTTTTTAACAGCCGGGTGAAAGAACAGGATATCATTATCCGAAGAAATAAAATCCGTCACATCGATCACCGTGGCATTGCTGTCAGTCGGTAATACTTTGATATCGAACGAAGCTACGATCGGCTCCAGCGTGGAGGCCTGGATGGAACGGATCATCCCGTTTGCAGAGCTGTCTTTGGTCATATCCACATAGGAAAGCCTTTTTAAAAACACTTTATTACCAGGCCCTTTTGCAAACTTCACCAGGTTCTCGCTGATCCAATCCCCGGCAAACCCGTAAAACTGCCCGGCCGGCGCCTTGCTGACCCGGTTCACCACCAGGATATCCCGTTCAAACAGGTCCGGCGCGATCTCGAAGAACCAACGCTCCTCTACCTTGTGCACTTTGAAAAGACCATCTCTTGTGATCGCTTTTGATGTAATGACATCGCGGTAGGCTTTTGTTCTTTTTACCGTATCCCCTTTTGCTGCTGGTACGGCGGCAGCGGCCGGAGCCTGGCCTACACTTCCTTTTGTCCTACCCGTCTTTTTAAAGACAGTACAGCCCAATGCCACCATGGCAATCGCCACTGGCAATACTAATTTTTTCATGATGGTTGATTTTTATCCCTGGCGATGACAAGCTGGTTGCATCCGCCCGTTTTCCTTACAGGGAATCATTGTTTGCAGGATTATCGTTTGATGAATTGAACCGCTTTGATCTCTTTCCCGTCATTATACCGCGCATAGTAGATACCAGGAGCCCATGCGCTTGTGTTCACGCTGCCGGTACCATTGTTGACCGGCACCCTTGCCACCATTCTTCCAAACCCATCATAGATCTTCACATCGCCAGTCAGCACGGTGCCGCCATTTACCCGGATATTCAGCATGCCTTCCACCGGGTTGGGATACAGCTGCAGCCCCTGTGTATTGAACGCGATGGTGGCCCAGGGCGACATTTTTCCCGATGCACATACTGACCGTACATGGAAATAATACTTTGTGCCGGCCTTGACCGAATACGCGGAATAGCTGGTATCCGTGGTATAGGCCCCACTAAAAGGACTGGAGGAATGGGAACTCAACGAGTACTCGTATTTGATGGCATTGTCCACCGCATTCCAGCTCACACCCGCGCTGCCGGGCAGCGATACTACCACCGGCACCGGCATAAAGCAACCCGTTGCAAAGGGCTTGGTAGTCCAGAGCGAAAATTTACCAGGACCGCAGCTGCTGCGGATATGCACATAGTATTGCGTCACCGAATTCAGGTTCGGCATAACAAAGGAGGTATCGGTGGTCGCCGTTCCTGAACCCGGGGCGGTCAGGCTTGTCGTCACCGCATATTCATAGTTCATCGCACCCGCAACTTTCCGCCAGCTGGCATTTAAAATACCGGTGGCCGTAGCATCCAGCTGCAGCTCGTTTTGCATGGGTGGTTTGCACCCCGTTTGAAAGGATACCGTATTCCAGGCCGACGCATATTGCAGGCCGCAGCTGGTACGCACATGCGCATAATAAGTGGTGCCATCGGCCAGGCCGGTCACGTTGACCGGATTGCTGCCCGTAGCCGTACCGAAAGCCGGCGGCGTAGCTGATGTGCTGACGAAATATTCATAGCTACCACCACCGCTTACCCAGCTGAGGGTAGCAGAAGAGGGTGTCACATTGATCACATTCAGGTTTTGCGGGCCTGCACAGTTCTGCGGCACGATCGCTACACCTTTGAAAGACATGGCATCGGTCACTGCCACGGAAGCCAATACTGCAGGCGTGCCCGTGATAGCAGCGTTGTACCCGCTGTTGTCGAGCAGGGATACCAGCTCCCCGCCTGTGTTTGTAGAGATGTTGTTGCCTTTGCGCGTAGCAAAGATGGTCACCCCGTTTGCAGCGACATTGATCGTAAGCCCGGCATACAGGTCGGCGGAAGTGCCGATGACCCCGTTTGCCACCCATCCTGCGCCAACCAGCGAATATTTTTGTATTCCACCTGCTGTGCCGCTTTGAGAAGCCAGGTATAATACATCCGGGCCGGGGATGGCCGGATTCAGATCGGCAAAAGCAAACTGCCGGACGTTGGTACGCTGCGGGAACCCGGAAAGAGTAGCAGCAGCCTGGCCGGTAATGACCGGCAGGCCGGTACCGATCTGCAGCATCGGCTGTGCGCGAACGTTGGTACCGGCATAAAGATTTCCATACCCGATAGCAATGGTATTGATCCCTAAAACTGTGGTAAGATTCACGGGTACGCCGGTGCTTACCGGCACATAATCCACGCGGCCATCACCCGTGATCCAGAACCCCGTTCCGTCTACAGTAGCAGCTGCATTGATCAGGGAAGACGCAGGATTTTGCGTGATCACCATCACGCTGCTCACCGCACCATTGTAATCTACCAGCGCCACCGAACGGTTGATGCCGGTAATCGTGCCCGGGGAAAGACCCGGCTCCACATCCCAACCGGGCACTGCCAGGTATTTGCCATCGGTGGAAAGCGTGAGGTACCCGGCATCCTGCATGAATCCAAACATGGTCAGCTTGCTGCCGGTTGACGGCATCGGGATGGATTGTACCCGTGTTCCTGCCGGCGTGTATTCATCCAGGTAAACTTTTTGCATGGCCGGGCCGAGGGGCGAAGAGCCGTCGCCGACACGGTACACCACGATGTTGCCGGCCGTAAACGGTTGCTGGGCTTTAAGCATAACCTGCATACCCAGCAGTGTAAATAAGAATAGTATAAGCAGCTTCATAATTTTCTTTTTGAGTGTTCGATCGTTTTAGCGGGGATTTTGCGGAATGCCTGACCGGCTGATCTCTACATCAGGGATCAGGAATACCCAGCGCAGATCATTGGCTGGCAGCTCATACAGGGTATTCGCCAGTACTCGTTTGAGCGTAATATTCCTGCCCTCCAGGTTATACCGCCGGAGGTCCGTCCAGCGCTGCCCGCGGAATACCAGTTCCTTTCTTCTTTCCACCAGGATCTTTTCCAATGCATCGGTGGCATCTGTTGCGGTCATATCGGTGAAGGTGCCGGTCTTCCATCTTTTGCGAAGCAGGGCATTGAGATAGTTCATGGCCTCCGTGGCATTGCCGGCACGAGCATAGGTCTCTGCACGCACCAGGTAGAGCTCGCCGGTAGTAGGACCTGTAAAGACCCTGTAGTCTCCCCCGGCGCCATAATAGGACCCTTTGAAATAAGGGTTGTTATTGACGATTTTGAAAAATACGTCCGAGCGAAGATCATTGTCGTGATAGGACCGGTACAGGTTAGAGTCTATCATAGCCAGCCCGCTAATGCTCAGAATAGAGTTCGAATGAGAAAGGATAAAGAGCACTTCGGGGTTGATAACCGGCGTTTCCGGCACCGCGGGGTTGGCAGCAGGCGCCAGGGTATTATAATCCAGCAGTGTATTGTTGTACTGCAGGGCGGCAGCAGCCTGGTTGCCGGCTTTCTCATACTCACGCATGGAAAGGTACACCCGCGCAAGCAGCGCATGCGCTGCCGCTTTATTGGGACGGCTGTTGTAAAGCGCCGTTACCGGCAGCAGCTCAACCGCCCGGTTCAGATCGCTGATGATCTTATCATAAGTTTCCTTTACCGTAGCCCGGGTTACCGGCGCATCGATATTGCTGGTGGTTCTCAGCACAATGCCCAAATCTGTGGGAGCCGTAGCTGAATAAGGCTTGCAAAACAACTGTGCAATTTCAAAAAACTTGACCGACCTCGAAAACAAGGCCGTGCCTTCCACATTGTCCCGTGCGGCACGCTCTGTTTCTCCAAACTTCATGTCAGGCAGCAGGTCCAGTACGAAATTGGCCGAACCCACTGAACTGTAGGGGACAGTCCATGCTCCGCCGCTTTCCACTATAAATTTCGCGTTCGGGTCCCATTTATACAGGTTCACCATTTCCTGGGAAAAGGAGCTCAGTCCATCCAATGTTGAATAGTAATTATCCCCGGCAAATTCCAGGAAGGTTGGCGAGAGCTCATTGGTGGCCATATTATCGAGCAGGGCCTGCAGGTCAGCTATCGTATTGGGGATCTTGAGACGCCCCGAGGGCTTTTCATCCAGGTATTTTTTGCAGGAGCCCGCAGCAGTGACAAGCACCAGCAAACCCAGCGCATACACCGCCAGTCGTACGACCCTGTTCTTTATTTCTTTTTTCATCATTTTTCTTTTTTAAAAGGTAAAGCTGATGGCGCCGGTCAGCATGGCCGGTGCGGGATAAGTAAAGGAAGTACCACCGGTATAGTCCGGGTCGTACCCGGAATCATCCTTTTTCCAAAGAATGATGTTCAGCCGGTTGGCCGCCAGCGAAAGCTGTGCGTTTTTGATCAGGCTCTTCGCATTTTTGGGCTGCCAGGTATACTGGACCCGCATTTCATCCAGCCGGATATTATCGCCCCGCGCCACGTTCACCTCGCTCAGCATATAAAACCGCTCCCGCTCCTGGTCGAACGGGAAATACATCGCCGGCACAGTGGTCCACGCTTCATCACCGGGCTTTTGCCAGCGCCGGCTATAGTCCCCATGGCCTTTCCAGTCCACCGCCATCCGGTTATAATCGATGGTGGGCTTGCGGAAATAAAAGTCGAGCCGGTAAGAAATATTGATAAACAGCGTAAGATTTTTCCAGCTTACAGAATTGGTGAGGTTGCCGAAATACAGCGGGATGGCGGAGCCATGAAAGACCTGGCCGGATAACGAATCACCCAGGATAGCGTTGTAATTGGTAGAAACATGACCCTGGTAATAGCCCCGGGGAGCGCCGGTCAGCGGATCCAGGCCTGCCCATCGGTAGCTGGAAAGTCCATACATGATCTGGCCGGGAGCCGGGTTCATACCGTACCCGGTATAGTAGCTGGCCTTCGGCTGCTCATAGAATACCCTTTTTACAACGGTTTTGGCATGGCTGAGATTGAAACCGGTTTGCCATTTTACCGCCCCGACTGTATTCTTCGAGCTCAGGCTTATTTCGAAACCCCTGCCTTGCAGATCTGCTGCATTGGAGTGGAAGACCATCACTCCTGTGGAAGGAGCCGGTGGATTCACCCAAAACACGTCTGTGGATCGCTTGGTGTACAGATCGATGCTGCCGGAGAGCCGGTTGTTCAGGATACTGAAGTCGATAGCCAGGTTGGCGGTCCTTACCTTCTCCCAGCGAAGATTAGGATTAGGCGATCCTATAGCAATCGCAACCGGCAACTGGTGATAAACAGAATTAAAGCTGCTGTAAGAAATGACGGGCAGGCCGTTTGCACCGCTGGGGTTGCCGCTATACCCGTACGAGGTCCGGATGCGCAGGGAATTCACCCAATCGGCCGTAAAGAAATTTTCCTTTGCCAGGTCCCAGCTTGCACCCACAGACCACAAGGGTTTCCATTTCCGGTTCGTATTTACGCCAAATACGTTCGAGCCGTCCTTGCGTGCACTGCCATAAACCGTATACCTGTTCTTATACGTGTAGGAAACATTGGAGATCGCAGACACGAACCTGCTAACCGTCTTATTGAGCAGCGCATTCCCGGAAGGAATAGCCGATGATAGTCCGGGATTATTATAGACCGGGAAAAGGTTGATGTAATCGATTGACGGCATGTATGTCCCGGTCTCCTTGTCATAATCATAAAATCTTCCGGTACTTCCGTCCGTAACGGTTTCAGATGCTTCAAAGGCCGCAAGGGCGGTTAACGCATGTACACCAGCGAACGTTTTATTGAAATTGAGCTGGCTGCGGAAATTATGGCTTTGTGAACTATTATTCCGAATATCCATAATGCCTCCCATCGGAACAGGATTTCTCAACCGCGGCAGCGACTGGTTGAAGTTGGTGAACATATTGATCAGGTTGCGCGTATAAAACGCGTTCTCCGAATAGTATTGAGTTGAATTGATCCCCTGGTCGTTGAACTGGTAGGCCAGCCGCAGATTCAGCCATTTGGTGAAATTATAGTTGACGCCGAGCGAAAGCTGGATAAACTTGGAAGTCGCCTGAGCTTCAGTGGCTGTAAGCTCCTGCAGCGGGCGGAATTTCCAGTCAAGCATTCTCCCGCCCCCGGCCGTATCCGCATAGCCCACCCGCATCAGGAAGGCCACCGGTGAGGGGTTGCCGGATTCATCCATCAGCTGCGTATAAGGCGGCACGTTGGTCCCTAAATCGAAAGGCTGGCTTTTTTGGATATTCTGCGAATAATTAACCCCGGCGTTGATTTCCAGCTTACTGGTAGCCCGAATCACCATATTGCTGCTCAGGGTCATTTGCCGGTCGGGCTTGCTGCCGCGGATATTATTCACGCTTTGATTGTACCCGCCCGAAATGCTGTAGCTGATCAGCTGGCTGCCGCCCGACAGGTTGAGATAATATTGCTGCGAGAACGGGTTGCGGTATACCCACCGGTCCAGCTCCTTGCGGAGGTCGGTGCTGCGGTAACCATCTATCTCCCGCGCAGAATCCGCCGCAGAGATGAGGCCGGCCCTGCGCCTGGCCAGCACTTCCACCACCGGGGAAATGACGGGATAAGTTTGCGTATTCGAGATCAACGCATTGTAATAACCGCGGTTGAACACATCGGTTTCAAAATCGATAAACTCATCGATGGTCATATCCGGCACATAGTACTGATCCGGCTTTTCGTGCACCGACAGGTTGCTGCTCACCGACACCCGCAGCGGCTGGTTAAACCGTCCCTTCTTTGTCGTAATGACGATCACCCCATTTCCTGCCTGCGCACCCCAGATGGAGGTAGCCGCCGCATCGCGCAGCACCGTGATGCTTTCCACATCATTGGGATTGAGCGTGCTCAGGTCCTGCCTGAAAGGAAAATTGTCCACCACCACCAACGGGCTGATATTCGCAGATTCCGACAGGCCCTGCAGGGTGCTGAAGCCGCGGACCTGCACCTTCTTCAGTTGTTCGCTGATATTGGGCGATTTTTTATCGAACAGCATGCCGGGCAGCAGGCCATCCAGGCGGCTGATGATATCCATACCTGCACGGCGGTGATAGGCCGCACTGTCGAGCTGCACAAACGAGCCTACATACCGCTCTTTGCTGATGCTTTGGTAACCGGTGTTCACCTTTACCTCCACCTCGCCAAGCGACGACACTTTGTTTTTGAGGGTTATATTCAGTTGCGTCCTTCCGGCCACCTTCACTTCCAGCCTTTCGGTGTTCACGCTGGTGATCACCAGCACGGCATCCGGTTCGATGCCAAACAAACTGAACTCTCCGTTCTCCCCGGAGAGCGCAGCCTTGCCCGTGTTCTTCACCGTGATCGAAACGCGGTACATCGGCTCGCCATTTTCGTTGACGATTCTTCCTTTGATATCGATCGGCGGGGCATCCGCTTCCGGCGCTTCATCGATAGCTACCGGTTTGGCCTTCCGGGTAATGACGATTGTTTTGTTTTCGATGGAGTACGAAAGCGGCTGGTCCTTCAGCACAAGCGTCATCACCTGGTGCACGCTCCCATTCTTTACCGAAAGGCTGACCGGCCTGGCATCCTTTACCAGGTCGTAGTTGTAAAACACAACATAGCCCGATTGCTTCTTGATCTCTTTAAAGATACTTTCCAGCGGGAGGTTTTTGCCGGTGATGGAGATGGATTGGGAAAAGCCCCTGGCCGGGAGCTGTAAACAGGCCGCAGTGAGCAGAACGCAGATTAGCTTCATAATCCTCCTAGTTTGCCGGGACGGGAAAGGTGGCCCGCCCCAAGTCATCAATTTCATACTTTTGCAGTGTTTGGGTTTTGAATAAGTAATCCTTCGCAGTTTTATTTATCAAACAACCTGACGCCGGCCAGAGATGTTACCGCATTTCTGGCTTTTGTTTGGTTTGGATACATGGTGCTTTCCCGGCAGCCCCGGCCTTTTAAAAATTGACAACGATATGCCATTCCTGTTTCCGCAGCCCGAACAGGATGATGTACGTTATTCAACCCGTTAACGATTGAAGCATCAACGGCCTGAAAAGCAATCGGAATTTTGTGGATAGGCTATGGCGTGACGATGATTTTCTGCCCGCCTGCAGGTAAAGGTTCTATCCTGAAATGAACCTCGCTTTGCTCCAGTAATTTCAACACCTGTGAAAGTTTCAGGGTACGCTCCATTTCACCACCAAAAGAGAGGGAAGGGATTTTCCCTTTATATTCCACCTGCACATCGTACCATCTTGTTAGCTGACGCATGACTGTTTTCAGGTCTGTCCTGTTGAAACCGAATAACCCATTCTTCCAGGCCATTACTTCATCGATGTTCACCTTCTTATTAACAGACATCCGCGAATTTGCGTTTGAAACCGTCACCTGCTCCCCCGGCCTGATAACCACCGACGCGGGAATATTCTCCCCTGCCGTACGGTGATCCACTCTTACAGCCCCTTCCAGCAGCGTCACGTTCAGCGATGGGTCATCATCATAGGCATTCACATTGAAATGAGTGCCCAGCACGGTAACGGCCGTATGGCCCTTGCTCACGATGAAGGGGCGCATTTTATCCTTTGCCACTTCAAAATAAGCCTCGCCTGATACTTCTACCCTTCGTTCACGCCCCGCATTCGATGCGAAGTACCGGATGGATGAGCCGGCATTCAACCATACCTGTGTTCCATCCGCCAGCCTGGTGGTAGCCACCGGGCTGCCCCGCGGGTTCACCAGTGTATTATATCGTAGCTCATTGTCGCTACCGCTATATACGATATTGCCGCTTGCATCCTTTGTTACCGTTACCAACCCATCCGTTACGGCACTCAGGCTGTCGATCGATACCGACTGTCCATTGCTCATCACGATCCTGGCCTTGCTTGACTGCGGCGCACTGACATCCGGTTCGGTAAACGCAACAGGATGTTGCCCACTTTGCTTGGCATTGTTGAACAATACCAGCCCGATGACCAGCAACCCGGCCACACAGGCCGCTGCCGCCACCCAGGGTATCCACCGTTTTCCCGGCCGTATCGACACCACCGGCGCCTGGATCTTTTCCAGCAATGCCTTTCTCGCTTCCCTCGAAACGCCTTCCGATTCCGACCCGTCCCATGCCTTGTTGAGGAGGTCTGTAATGGCCGCATCATTGCCTTCGTCGAGCACCAGCACATTCAGTTCGGTCCGCTCGGCCGCTGTCAGCGTCCGGGCAAGGTGTTTATGAAAAAGATAGCGCAGGCGTTCAGTCATAGTAAGAATCT
>JBEVLT010000381.1:0-12214 GCA_040509055.1 Chitinophagaceae bacterium | reverse complement strand
CCCTTTTTTATTGCAGGGGCCGTGAACCCAGCCATGCCGGTGTTGAGAATCGTTGCATGCTTTTTGTTTTTTCATGGCTATAAAACAAAAGGAGGTAATCATGAAATTGGGGAAATTCATATACAGTGCGGCTTTCGCGGCGTTGATCGGTACCGGCTGCTCCAGCCCGGTATATGTGCAGAAAGATGAGACAGCCGATTTTTCGGGTTACAATACATATATGTGGGTAGATACGCGGGCCAGTGAAACCGATCAGTCTGCCAGGGCTACGGCGTACGCCGATTTGAGCATTCACAATTCGGTGAATGCCGAGCTGAATAAAATGGGCTGGCGCGAAGTAACCAGCGATCCTGATGTATTGCTGATGTACGACGTGCTGGTACAACGGACAACAACCCAGCAAAGAGACCCGGTTTATTCACAGTCGTTCACAAGATCGTATTATAACCCTTACCGCGGCCGCTGGACCACTTTCTATTATCCCTCCCAGTTTCTTGGGTATGATGTATACCAGACGCCTGTAAAGGAAGGTACGGTTACGATCACCATGGCGGATGCCCGTACCGATAAAACGGTATGGCAGGGATGGACGACGGAGCGGCTGGACGGTTCACGCATCACTTCTGACGAAATAGCAAAGAACGTCCGTAACATATTCAAAAAGTTTGATGTGGCGATGAGATAATGGATCTTTTCATTGCCCTTGACTCCGTATCAGCCGATACGGAGTTTTTGTATATACAACCCCTGCCGTGTCCGGGGTTTTTCTTTTACCTTAGTTGCTCCTGAAAAATCAAAATGATCATGAACTATACAGATACACCTGTTGAAGAAATTGACGACATCCTGCAACAAGCCTGGAAAGCGTTTTATGCTTACCGCAAGCTGCCGCTGACATCGAGGGCCGGTTTTATGCGGGCCATCGCTGCAGAGCTGGAGGCGCTGGGAGATGAAGTGCTGGCGGTAGCCGGCGAAGAAACCAGCCTGCCCGAAGCGCGGCTGCGGGGTGAACGGATGCGCACCATCATGCAGCTGAACCAGTATGCCGACGCCTGCGAGAAAGGCGAGTGGCTGGAAGCGAGGATCGATACGGCCATACCGGACAAGACTCCGCCGCGGCCTGACATCCGCAAGATGCTGGTACCGCTGGGGCCGGTGGTGGTGTTCGGCGCCAGCAATTTTCCTTTTGCTTATTCCACGGCAGGTGGCGATACGGCCTGTGCGTTTGCCGCCGGTTGCCCGGTAGTGGTCAAGGCGCACCCGGCCCATGCGCGCACCTCGCAGATGGTGGCCAATGCCATCACGCGCGCCGCGCTGAAATGCAATATGCCGGCCGGCATCTTTGCCCATGTACATGGGGCTGGTTTCGAAACGGGCAAGGCGCTGGTAGAACACCCGCATACCAGGGCAGTTGGTTTCACCGGTTCTTTCCAGGGTGGTAAGGCTTTGTTCGACTGGGCCAATCAACGCAAAGAGCCTATTCCTGTTTTTGCGGAAATGGGCAGCATCAATCCCGTGTTCCTGCTGCCGGAAAAGCTGAAGGAATCTGCCGCCGAAGTGGCAAAATTATATGCCGGTTCCATCACGCTTGGCACCGGGCAGTTCTGCACCAATCCCGGCCTGATCGTCGGTATCGAGAGCGAAGGATTGCAGCATTTTATCGATGCACTGGGGGCAGAAATAAAAAAGATTGTTCCCGGCACCATGCTCCACCCGGGTATTTTCAAAAACTATGTCGAAAACAGGGCCAATGCGCTGTCGCAGGAAGCGGTAGAGACCATCGCGGTGTCGGATACCGAGGCGCAGCTGAACCAGGGGCTGCCGACCGTTGCCTCCGCATCGGGCCGGGCTTTCCTGGACAATCCGATCCTGCACCAGGAAGTATTCGGTCCTTATTCGCTCGTCATCCGCTGTAAAGACCTGACCGAAATGCAGGAAGTGGTAAGCAGGCTCGAAGGCCAGCTCACAGCCACAGTGATGGCTACCGTCAACGATCTCAGCTATCACGGAGACCTGCTGGAAGCCATCAAAAATATCTGTGGCCGGTATGTTCTCAACGGTGTGCCTACCGGCGTGGAAGTTTGCCTGAGCATGCACCACGGCGGTCCATACCCGGCTACCACCGATTCCAGGTTTACCTCTGTAGGGGCTGATGGAATCAAGCGGTTTGCAAGGCCGCTGTCGTTCCAGAACTGGCCGGATGAGTTCCTGCCGGATGAGCTCAAAAATGCCAATCCCCTGGGCATTTGGCGGACGGTGAATAATGAGGTAACGAAGGAGAAAGGGTGAGAGAAGTTAAAGCCCCAAAGCTGAACGTTCGAAGCCGGGGGCACAGGTCTGAGATTGGAAGGTTACTATCGGGAGTAAAACTTGTGTAGGTAACCTTTACGTGCTGAGCGTATCCCGCCAGGCAGCATCTTTCACTCCCGGCATCCCTTCTGCTTGCGCCCTCCGACGCCTTACCCCGGTATCCGGTCTTCTTTGTGATGCCGGATCACAAAAAGTGCCGTGACGATAGCGGAAAGAATGAAATAGCCGGCGAGGATGTATATTACGGGCTGTATCCAGGCAGAAGCGCCAAACCAGTCGCCCTGGCGATAAAGCAGGAAAATGCCCAGACCGGCTCTTGCCGTTTCCCAGGCAATGGCATAAGGGTTGCGGTCCATCAATTCAGAAAGCGCATACACGCTCAGGAAGATAAACCCTCCATACAGGTAGATATAGGATTTGTCCAATGCATTGATAACCGCAATGTTGCCAAACAGGTAGCTGAGGAAGGACAGGATCATGAGCAGCTGGAGCCAGCTCCATATATGCAGGATTGCCGAAGCCCGGGTATCGTACTTGTCGAACCGGTATATGTCTTCGATCTTGTATACTGGATATCTTGCCGCTGCATCTGCCGGCCGCCAGCCGGTTGGCATCGCCCAGATCCTGAGCTTATCTTTCCAGCTTCCGGCGCGCCAGGTGTCTTTCAGGAGCAGTGCTGCGTGCTGAAAGTTGATGCGGATCGGGTTCCAGGTACGTACCGGGCGCGTGATGCCGTATACCGGCGGCGCTTCGCGCAATTCCTCCTGATAGGTGCCAAACCATTTGTCCCACCAGATAAAGATCTGCCCGTAATTTTTGTCGATATATTCCGGGTTGATGGCATGATGCACCCGGTGGTGCGAGGGGGTAACGATGATCTTTTCCAGGAACCCCATTTTGCCGATATGCTGCGTGTGGTACCAGAACTGGGCAAACAGGTGCAGCGGCGCTACCACGGCGATCACCATGCCCGGCACGCCCAGCAGGGCAGCAGGCAGCAGGAAAATGATGAAGATCTTTACGATAGACGAGATACTCTGTCGCAGCGCACAGGCCAGGTTGAACTCTTCGCTGCTATGATGCACCAGGTGACCGTTCCAGAAAAAATTGGATACATGCTGGATGCGGTGCGTCCAGTAGCCGGCCAGGTCCAGCACCAGGAAGGCGATAAAGTACACGGCAATGGATGATGGAATATGCACCAGTGCCAGGTGGTTCACCAGCCAGGGGTAGGTGACGATGGCCAGGCTGAGTCCCAGCACGTCCTTGGTCACATTGGTAATACCGGAGCTGAGGCTGGAGATCATGTCCATATTGCGGACGGTGTCTTTCTTTTTGTACCAGCCATACCATTTTTCAAACAACACCAGCAGCAGGAAGGCCGGCATCGCCATCAGCAATATCTTACCGTATTGTTCCATATAGCAAAAAAGAGGGTAGCCAAATGTACAAAGATGGAAGGGGAAAAAGGCTTAAAGGGTTTCAAAAGTTTAAGGCGTCTCAAAGGCGGGTTTCGGGGAAGCGGGTTTTAAAGTTTAGGGTTTAAAGTGTTTTGATAGTGATAGTTGCTGCAAGGCTCCGGCCAGCCTGCTGCAAATAGTCCTTAGATGTTGACTTTTACTTTTTTCCTCCTCAAACATTCCCTGAAGAAAGTTGTTTTCTTCTGCCATTGCGGTGACCGCTTCGGGAAAGCAACGTTAAATCAGGGACAAGGTTCTTGACGGTTTGCCGGGGATCGCGTTATTTTGTTTTGAATATGGATTGTACCTCCGCCAGATTACCTTACCGGCAGACCGGTCATTTTACCAAAACCGTTTTGGATTATATTGACCAGGCGGCAGCCATGCGGCCGTTTTTCGGCTATCCTCCTTCTGTTCAGGGTATCCGCAAAGCCATTGCAGAGAGGAAAAATTTCGGGACCGACCGGGATATGCTGGTGGAAGAGCTGCAAAAGCAATACGCTTCGCTGCCGGTGGCAGAGCCGGTCAGCCGGAACATCGAAAGCCTGCTGTCTCCCGATACATTTACCATTACCACCGCCCACCAGAATAACCTGTTTACCGGGCCGCTGTATTTTGTCTACAAGATCCTTCATACCATTAAGCTGGCAGCCCATCTGCAGGAATCGCTGCCGGAGTTCCGCTTTGTGCCGGTTTTTTACATGGGTTCGGAAGATGCAGACCTGGCCGAGCTGAACCATATTCACCTGGGCGGAGAAAAACTCAGCTGGTCCACCCGGCAAACCGGTGCTGTCGGCCGGATGGTGATCGACAAAGAAATAACGCAACTCATCGGCCGGATGGAAGGCCAGCTGGGTGTGCTGCCGCATGGCAGCGAGGTCATTGAGCTGTTGAAAAGCTGCTATGTACCCGGCGAAGCCCTCCAGTCGGCTACGCTTCGGTTTGTCCATGCCTTGTTTGGTCAATACGGGCTGCTGGTGCTGATTGCAGATACACCGGCGCTGAAGAGGCAGATGAAAACCGTCTTTGAAGATGACCTGCTCCACCAAACCGCATCGGATATTGTACAGGGCACGGTCAACAAGCTGGAGCAGGCCGGCTACAAGGTGCAGGCCAACCCGCGTGAGATCAATTTGTTTTACCTGCAGCCCGGCTCGAGGGAACGGATCGAAAAGAGGGGCACGGCGGATCAATGGCAGGTCGTCAATACGGACCAATCATTCAGCAGGCAGGCGCTGCTGGATGAGCTGGACAACCATCCCGAACGGTTCAGCCCGAACGTGATCCTGCGGGGCCTTTTCCAGGAAACCATTTTGCCCAATGTTGCGTTCATTGGCGGTGGCGGCGAAACGGCCTACTGGCTGCAGCTGAAAGAATTGTTTGCGCGTTACAACACGCCTTTCCCGGTGCTGGTGCTGCGCAATTCATTCCTGGTGTTGGAACAGGCCTGGCGGGAGAAGATCAGCCGGCTGGGATTTACGGCGGAGGATTTCTTTTTGCCGGAGCAGGCACTGCTCGGCAGGCTGGTGCAGCGCGACAGCGCCAACGATACCCGGCTGAACGGGGCCCTGACCGAGATACAACACCTGTACGAGGGCTTTAAAAAACAGGCCGCCGCAATAGATACCACGCTGATGCAGCATGTGGATGCCCTGAAGCTCCGGACCGTGTACCGGCTGCAGGAGCTGGAAAAGAAAATGCTCCGGGCGGAAAAAAGAAAATTCGTCGATCAGCAGCGGCAAATCCGTGCGATAAAGCATCACCTGTTCCCGGCAAACGGGTTGCAGGAACGGTATGAGAACATCAGCTATTATTATGCAAAGTGGGGGAGCTCGTTTATCGATCAGCTATACCGGCACTCGCCGGCGCTGGAGCAGGAGTTCGTGATCCTGCAGGAGCCGTAAGGCTGCAAAAGCTACTTAGTTCTGCAGCTCTTCTTTCATACGTCCCAGCACGTCTTTTTCGATCATTTTTTGCGCTACGCCGATCATGTTGCGGAAGGCCTTGGCGCCCGAGATGCCATGACCGATAATGACCGGTTTGGCTACGCCCAGCACAGGGGTGCCGCCATAGTTCTCAAAGTTGAACCGGCTGAAATAAGCGTTGCCGATCTGCTGGCGTTCTGCAATGTTGTACAGCGATTCGGCCAGCTTCAGGATGATATTGCCGGTAAAGCCTTCGCAGACCATTACGTCGGCATCGCCGGTCAGGATATCGCGGCCTTCGATATTGCCGGTGAAATGGATATGTTTGTTTTCCTTCAGCAGGGGATAGGTAGCCTGCGCCAGGATATTGCCCTTGCCTTCTTCTTCGCCCACATTCACCAGTCCTACCTTCGGTTTTTCGATCCCCAGTATCTGCTGGGCATACACCGATCCCATGACGGCAAACTGGTTCAGCTGCTCCGGCTTGCAATCGGCGTTCAGGCCTACATCGAGCAGCAGTCCCGTGCTTCCGTTTTCTTTGGGGATGATGGTGGAGATGGTGGGGCGCAGCACACCTTCCAGCGCTTTGATGCTGAACAGGGCGCCCACCAGCATGGCGCCGGTGTTGCCGGCACTGATAAAGGCGTCTGTTTTGCCGGTGGCCAGCAAATGAAAGCCAATGGCGATGGAAGAGCCCGGTTTTTCTTTTAATGCTTTGGTCGGGTGCTCGTGCATTCCGATCACCTGGTCGGCATGCACGATGCTGACCTGCCCGGCAGGTACGTTGTGTTCGGCGAGTAATTGTTCCAGTGCGGGTTCATCGCCGATCAGGCTGAGTGAGGCGGGAGAGGATTCTTCGCGGAGATATTGCAACACGCCTTTTACCGCCTCCAGCGGGGCAAAATCGCCGCCCATCATGTCAAGTCCGATAGTCATCTGCAATTTCCCGGGAATCCGCCTGAAGCGGGTAAAAAATTAAATTCCAAATTCCACTGCCGGTGTAAACTTAGCAATGGATTTGGAATTTGAAACCTATTTCGTTCGGATTTCTTTTATTTTTTTACGGGAGACTTCTCCGCTACTACCTTGCCTTTGTAGTACAGCTTACCTTCGCTCACATGGGCGCGGTGACGCACATGCGTTTCGCCGGTAGTGCTATCGGTAGTCAATGTAGTGGCAGTAGCCTTGTAGTGCGTCCTGCGCTTGGCGCTTCTTTGCTGGCTGTGTCTGCGTTTGGGATTTGGCATAACTCAATGATTAAAATCGTAAATAAAAATATGTTTCAAGCGGGGATAGACAGCTATCCGTTGCTTATTGGTCTAAGTCTTTGAACTTTTCCAGCCCTTTCCAGATCGGGTTGGTGGTTTTCTCTTCTTCTCCCGGCTCCATTTTCTTCAGCACGTTGAGGGCGGCAGGATTACAGTTCGGCCCGTTCATCTCGTCGTACCCGCAGGTCTTCTGCATCGGGATGCTCAGGTTGATGAACTCATAGATCCAGGCGGCCACATTGATATGGCTTTCTCCCCGGCTGATGTAATAAATGTCCGGGTCGTTTTCCTGGTCGTTCATCAGCTCCGGCTCTTCCACCATTTTCACGGTCAGGTTAAACTCATCCCACAGGTTTAGCGGAAGGGGATTGTTGCAGCGGTCGCAGGTCACTTCCAGCGTGCCGCCGATCTCGAACTTCAGCAGCATAAAGCCGTTTTTTCTGTCCAGCAGCAGCTTTACCCTTGCATTGCAGTTCCGGAAGTCCTGCTGTACGTGTGATGCTCCGTCCGCCTGTTGTGTCTCAAAGAACCTGTCAGTGATCCCGTACTCGTACTCATGTACACCCGGCTTCAATCCTACAAAGGCAATCTCAAACTCCCGGCGGTGTCCCATGGTCTGCTTTTTTATCCCATCCATCCGTATACCGGCACAGGCCGCGCTGTGCAGCTTCAGGATTTGGGGAGGCAAAGGTAAGATATTTTCGTGAGAGTTTATTCAGGTTTTTGGATTATTTTGGGAGCCCATTTTTATTCTAACCCATTGATTATAAATATCTTTAAAAAAAATCTTTGCAAAAATTTCTTTCCCGTATCCTGAACAGGCTCATGAAAAGCAGGAGCTGGGTGCTGCTGATCGTGCTGACCATCCTCATCAAATGGATGTCCTGGTACCCTGCCTGGGTGGAGGCTAAGTATACCTATGGCCTGTACCCGCTCATTGCAAAAGTACAGCGCTTCCTCTTTGGCTGGCTGCCCTTCAGCATCGGCGACCTCTTTTATGCCTTTCTGATCATTGTACTGTTGTATAAGCTGTTCCGTTTTTTCAGAACGCTCTTCAGGAGGCAGATTACCCGCCGCTACCTGATCGCCGCGCTGCAGCAGGTGCTTTTCTTTTTTCTTTTTGTGTATGTAATGTTCAACCTGCTGTGGGGGCTGAATTACAACCGGAAGGGGATATCGGCGCAGCTGGGCATACAGGTAAAGACTTATTCGCTGGCCGAGCTGGATACGCTGACGGCGGCGCTGCAGCTGCAATTGAACAGCTATGCGGCGCAGGTGACGGAAGGGCAGCGCGACTCGCTCAACCGGAAAAAGCTATTGTTCCGGTTGAGCAGCCGGGCCTATGATTATGCGGCGCAGCAATATGATTTTTTACGTTACCCCCCGGTTTCCGTCAAGGCATCGCTGTTCAGCTATGCGGGCAACTACCTCGGCTTCCAGGGTTATTACAATCCTTTTTCCGGCGAGGCGCAGATCAATACCACGGTGCCCCGCTTCCTGGAACCATTTGTCACCACGCATGAAATAGCTCACCAGCTGGGCTATGCCCGGGAAAACGAAGCCAATTTCGTGGCCTTCCTGGCCTGCCGGTCTTCGCCTTCGCCCGCGCTGCGGTATTCGCTGTACTTCGACATGTACAACTATGCGCTTGGCGAGGTGAGGCGCAGGGATACGGCGCTGGCCCGCGCTTTCCAGCAGCGGCTGCACCCGCAGGTAGTGAGCGATATCCGGGAGTACCGCGATTTTTACCGGCGGTACAAAAATCCAGTGGAGCCCGTGATCACCTGGTTCTATGGCAACTACCTGAAGGCAAACAACCAGCCTGGCGGCAAGCAGACGTACAACGAAGTTGTGGCCTGGCTCATCGCTTATTATAAAAAGTTTGGAACCAGCGCACTATAATTATCCTGGCCCCACAATTGCCGCAGCCGATGTATGAATAACCTGGTCAAAGCCATTATATCGATTGCCATCCCGCTGGGCATCGGCGTCCTGGGCAGCCTGTTTACCACGCCGGAGATCGACGGCTGGTTCCGTACGCTGCAAAAACCATCGTGGAACCCGCCAGACTGGATTTTCGGCCCGGTATGGACCCTGCTGTATGTACTGATGGGCATTGCTTTTTTCCTGGTGTGGAAGGCTGAACGGCAGACCGGCAAAAGCACGGCGTTCTGTCTATATGTTATCCAGCTGGTTCTGAACCTGGGCTGGTCCTTTGTTTTTTTTAACAGGCATGAGATCGGCTGGGCGCTGGCGGAGATAGCAGTATTGTGGCTGTTTATCCTGCTGACCATTTTTTCATTCGCCCGTTTTCACAAAGCGGCAGCCTGGCTGCTGGTGCCGTATATCAGCTGGGTAAGCTTTGCGGCTATACTGAACTATACCATCTGGCAGCTGAACAGGTAATGTTGCGCCCGGTTAGTGGAACGTAAACGAAGAGCGGATCAGCTCGTAATCTTTTTCCAGGGTCTGGTAGGCCTTATCGTAGCACTGCTCTACCACCATCATGGTCTTGTAGTCGTCCGTGTAGATAAAGATGCGGACAAAGCCATTGAACAGGCCCAGCAACTTTCCTTTCAGCAACTTCCCTTTGCCCTTGTACTTGCCCCAGGTGTCAAACGAAGTGACTTCAGCCTTTTTGATAAAGTCGGTGGTAAATGCTTCTACCTGTGCTTTGAGCAGGTCGTCGGCCTCCATGGGTATGCCGATCATGAACATGATCATGTTCTCGTCGTCGGGCGAGTCGAGGCTGAACAATGCATCCGGGTCGTAGTCTTCGTCTTCGGTATCGATCGTCCAGCCGGCAGGGTATTTCAGCGAAAAGCTGTCGCGCTTGATCGTAACGGGCTGGGCCTGCAGCTGGTTGGCAGCTACCGAGAGAAGCAGGAGGAGAGAGAAGAAAATCTTCATATTGGTTAAAACTGGTTTTTCCACATCATGCTTTCTACAGGGCGGTCGGGTTGCCCGCTGTATTTGGCGTTTTTCTTTTGGTTGTATTTCACTTCGATCTCTCCGTCTACCGGGAAGTAGATGAGCTGGCCCACGGGCATGCCCTTGTATACTTTTACCGGTTGCTTCACGGATATTTCCAGCGTCCAGTGCCCGCAGAAGCCTACATCGCCCTTGCCTGCAGTGGCATGTATGTCTATGCCCAGCCGGCCGGTAGACGATTTGCCTTCCAGGAAGGGTACATGCGCATGCGTTTCGGTGTACTCCAGCGTAACGCCGAGGTAAAAAATATGCGGGTACAGAACAAAGCCGTCCTCGGGTATTTCGAAGGTCTCGATCTCGTTGTGCTTTTTTGCATCCAGGATATGTTCGCGGTACGTAGCCAGCCACTTGCCCAGGTGCACGTCGTAAGAGTTGCTGCCCAGGCAATCGCGGGTATAAGGAGCCAGCTTGATGGTGCCTTTTTCTATTTCTTCCAGTATCCGCTTATCGGAGAGTATCATTGTCTATCTTCGGTTTTGTTTTACTCAAAGGGCAAAATAAGGATGAAAAGCTGACGAATGCCTGTTTTTTTTCAACATCAAATCAACGCCGGTACACGCCTTGGCATCTGGAAGATCGAAGAAACCGAGGAGTTCTTCAGGGCCAATGTGCCGCTGCACCGGGACGTGACGCATCCGCACAAACGGCTGCAGCACCTGGCCGGCCGTTTCCTGCTGCAATACCTGTTCCCGGCCTTCCCATACGAGCTGGTGCAAATAGCCGATACCCGGAAACCGTTCCTGCCGGGCGAGCAATACCATTTTTCCATTTCTCATTGTGGTGATTATGCCGCGGCGATCGTGAGCCGTACCAGCCGCGCAGGCATCGATATCGAGATACCGGTACAGAAGATCATGCGGATCAGGGACAAGTTTTTGAGCGAAGAGGAAAAGAAATGGGAGGGGGAGCACCGGGAGTGGCCGGCGGTGAAGGGTGAATTATATCCCTCACAGTTCACTACCCTCCTCTGGTCGGCCAAGGAAGCGGTATTTAAATGGTACGGCGACGGGGGGGTGGATTTCAGCGAGCACATTCGCCTGGAGCCACCGCGTATGGAAACCAATACCATGGATTGTTTTTTCTCCAAAACAGGTACACCGCTTACGCTGCAGTACCGCCTGTTCGATCAGCTGGTGTTGGTTTGGGTGATCAGCTGAGGATCAATGCGCCATATCGTCTTCGCTGTCGTCGCCGGCCGCCAGCAGGTTCAGGTCCACGTCGTTGCCGGAGATGCCTTCGATGGAGCCACGGATATGCGCCGCGTTGAGCAATACCTTTTCCAGCTGCTTTTCCCTGGCCTTCCATAATCTTTCCATGGCGTCCCGCTCTTTTTGTATGGACTGCTTCATGCTCAGGAAGCCTTCGCGGATGGCTTTCCATTGCTCGGCAAATTCGCTGCTGGTCAGGTAGTCGTACAGCAGGTGCATTTTATCGCCACGGTTCTCGTTCGTTTTGGTCGTGTTGAACACGCGGATCACCCCGTCGCGCAATACCGAGGCAAGGGCGCTGGCTTCGGAAAAGGAACAGATCCAGACGCCATCCCGGATGCCGAAGCAATCCATGTCTTTGGGCATGACGCGGGTGACGATCACAGCAATATCAGCGCCCTGGCTGCGCATATCAGCCTTGAGCTTTTCGATCCAGTCGGCGGCAAAGGCATTGGTGCGCTTGCTTTCATAGATGATGCGGCCGCATTCCTGCCCGAAATTGTTCCGGACCGTCTGTATGCAATCCGCACCGCGCACACCCTTGCCCACTTCGGCGATCTCGTCGAAGGGAAAAGCATTTTTCAGTAGTTCCTGCAGCGCCAGCTCCTGCACTTCTCCCTGCAGCTGCATGGAGCCCTGCTCCGCCTTCCGGCGCATCTCGTCTGCCAGCTTTTTCTGGTCGTCCAGTTGCTTTTCCAGCTCCTTCATGCGCAGCTGGTATTCCGTTTCGCGGGCCGCCACTTTTTGTTCCTCGATCCTGCGGATATCCTCTGTCAGTTTTTCGCGGTCTCTTTGCAGTTGTTTCTGCACGGTGAGTTCGATCTCGGCTTCCTTGTTTTTCAATTCCTGCTCCTGGCGCAGGAAACCGGCCTCCTTCTGGCGCGCCAGCTTCAGCTTTTCTTCGTTGTCTTTATTGTTTTGTTCCAGCAGGCGCAGTTTGGTCTCAAAATCCGAGCTGATGGTCCTGCGAAGGTTTTCCTCCAGCGTTTGCTGCAGGCGTTTGCGTTCTTCGTCCAGCTTTTGCTGAAACTCTTCGTTCTTTCGTTTCTGCC
>JBEVLT010000380.1:0-3007 GCA_040509055.1 Chitinophagaceae bacterium | reverse complement strand
AAAGGGAATGGCCCGCAAAAGCAACACGCTGGCAGCTCTTGCCATCAATACCAGCATTGCCCTCCGCGAAAGCTGGCTGACCGATTCCGCCATCCGCGTAATAACGGATGTGTTGCCGCTGCCAGACATCCTTGCCATCAAAAGAGGAGACTTACTGACCACCCTTTCAGAAGCACAGCTGCAAAAGGGCCTGGTTGCCGAGGCAGAAAAAAGCGCAGAGGGCGCCCTGCTCATTCTTACCGCACTTGCCGATACCACTGAACTGAACGAAAAGATAGTCATGGCCCTGAAGCAAAAAGGTATACTGGAACGAATAAAAGGCGCATATACCCAATCCGTCCAAAGCCTGAAAATGGCGCTGTCGATCTATACTTATCAGAACAGGAATGCCGCAAAAATACACATCGAGCTGGGGAAGAGTTACGAAGCGATGGGCCCGGCAGACGAGGCACTGCGCCATTACCAGCGGGCCCTGTCCTATGTAGCGCCGGTAAACCCTGCCGATCCTTTTTCAAACCCGGCTCCTGCGCAGGTGTATGCCGAGAACACCATCATGGAAGCGCTGGACGCCAAGGCGCCGGCCCTTGTAAAAAAATACAGGAGTCCTTCCGATATAAAATACCTGGAAGCAGCTGTGAACTGCTATGACCTTGCCTTCGACACGGAGCGCAAACTGATGCAATACCTGAGCTATGATGAAAGCAAATTGCTGATGCTGAAAACGAGCCGGAAGAGAAGCTCTAGGGCGATTAATTTATGCTGGCAGCTGCAGCAGCTGACCGGGAATACGCACTGGGCCGAAAAAGCTTTCCTGTTTGCCGAGAAAAGCAAGGCTTTCGTTTTACTGGAATCCATCAGGCGAAACATCGCCCACAGCCCCGTACAGAATGACAGCCTGTACCAAAGAGTACAGTTTCTGCAACTGCAATTGTCGCTTGTTGAGCGAACCATTATGGAAAAGAACCAGTCGAAAGCAACCGCAGGGCTTTCATTGCTGCATCAACAGAAAAGTGAACTGGAAGGGCAGCTGCTCCTTGCTCAAACGGCCTTTAGCCGGAATAACAGCTCCTATTACAATGCCCTGAACAGGCAGGACAGCTTTTCCGTTCCGCTGCTAAAGGAGCAATTGCTTGATAAGAGGACCAGCATGCTGGAGTATTTCTACGGAGACAGTGTTGTTTATTTTTTTTCTTTTGCCGGGGATAAGCCACCCGTACTGTTAAAAGCGGACGAGCATCTTTCACAGGCAACCGACAGCTTCCTCCGCTTTTTTACCGATAAAAACCAGATCAATAATGCGCCGGAAGCCTACCAGGCTGCAGCCTACGCGCTTTACCACGCCCTGGGCTTTCCAGCCATTGACCTGGCCGGTACCAGGCAACTGATCATTATACCCGACGGACCGTTGAACCTGGTACCTTTTGAAGCGCTGACAACCTGGTCGTCCGCACTAAAAAACCCAAGACTGTTTCCTTACCTTATGCTAGAGCAGCAGCTAACGTATGGGTATTCAGCCGCCACCCTGCTGAAGCAACAGGAGCATAACAAAATACCGGCCGGCAGCATAGCCGCCTTTGCCCCCGTATTTGCATCCGGTGAAAAAGGCCAAAGCCCGCTGACCCATACCATTGGCGAATTAAACGGTATACAACAACAGCAACCAAAGGGTAACTACTTCCGTGAAAAAGAGGCCACGCTGCACAACTTCAGGGCCATTTCCCCTAATGCCGGCATCATCCATATTGCTTCGCATGCGTATGCCGACACCACCGGCGCCACGCAGCCCGCTATCATATTTTATGACAGCACCCTGTATCTGCAGGAGCTCTATGGCATGCCGGTCAGGGCCGATCTTGTTGTATTAAGCGCCTGTGAAACCGGCATCGGCACCATCAACAAGAGTGAAGGCGCCATGAGTCTCGCCAGAGGATTTTATTATGCCGGCGCCAAAAATATCATTACCAGCCTTTGGAACGTAGAAGACAAAAGCTCGGCAGAGATCTTCAACGGCTTTTACCAATCCTTATCCGGGAGCGATTACCAGCAGGCTTTATACAAAGCCAAGCTTCATTATTTGAATACCTCGTCCAACGCTTCTCCTTACTACTGGGCAGGGTTTATTCATATCGGGCATGAACGGCCTGCCTCCGGGAGATACCCCTTTGTATGGATGCTCTTTACCGGTATCGCATCCCTGCTTATATTGTACATCATCACGAAAAGAAAACGGCCTACTACTTTTAACTCTACCCCTTAATAACTTCCTGATCCGATTAAATACCAGAAAAGGGGGTAACAGTTTAGCATCCCGACTGATATGCTTTGGAATAACTGTACCGGCTAGAGCCGACAGGGCTACTTTCATTCATCAAAATACCTTTATGAAAAGAATTGTATTCTTTTTGGCTTGTTGTCTATTGGCAACAAGCTTGCTTTCTAATCCGGTCAACATCAGTACAGGGGTAGATCCCGGCTGGACAGTCGGCCTATCAAGCCCCGCTACCGGACCTACCTACACCGTTCCAGGCTTTAGCAGTTTCTGGCAGCCTACACCTGTTGCAGGCACCGGTGCCAGATGGATAAATCCGACTGCAGGTAGTCAGGTTCCCGGCATATATATTTTTGAGAAAAAACTAGCGGTTCCAGCGGGTACAAAATCGCTAAAGTATGATTTCCAGGTTGCTTTTGATGATGAGCTTAAGGCCCTGGAACTGGTAAAACCTGATGGAACAATTATCCCGCTGACTGCAGTTTACACTTCCAGCTATCATTTGACTCAGGCAGTAACAGACAGCATCAATTGCCCCCAGGCAGGCGACTGGACCATCAGGGCCAAAGTGCATTATATAGATAAGAGTGGCGGGTTCATGCTTTCGGGCTATATCACCCTCAAAGGATGCGACTGTCCGCCTGAATGTATATGCGGAGAGTGGAGAAAGACAAGAGCTACCTACAACCTGGACAACATCCTGCATACCGATGAGGCAACAGATTGTGGCAAAAAGAT
>JBEVLT010000379.1:0-3427 GCA_040509055.1 Chitinophagaceae bacterium | reverse complement strand
AGTCTTAACGATGAGGTTTTCTGAACAGGTGAAATTATTCCGGTCGGTAGCAGATGAACAATTTTACGCCGGATGCTTACCTTCTCAGTGCAATGTTCTCATGTACCCAGTTTGCCTCTTCTTCCGGCGTGACCTTGTCGATGGTGCTGGTGACCCGGCTGAAAGTGGCATGTGGAAAATGATAAGGCTTGCTGTCGTCAAAATACGGTCCAACCACGCCCAGCATCCAGCCGTCTTTGGCTGCCCAATGCGGCTCGTTTACCCTGTACCGGAATACTTCATAATGAACGAAGTTGTTTTGCCCGTCAAAGTCGATTGATACCCGTTTTACATGCTCTATCTCATCGGGGCATGCATCAAGTTCAGTGGGAAATTCCAGCCAGTTTGCCAGGTTGCTTTCTGCGCCTTTTATCAGTGTATAGTATTCCTCCGGGAACAAATCCGTTTTGCTATGGTTGGTTAAAAGCTGGAACGTAAGTTCGCGTGTCAGGATATTTTGCGCATAAGGCAAAACATCCTGCCTTGTCACAGTTTCTTCGCTTTCAAGTTTGGCATTAAGTGGTTTTACCCGTTCAAACCGGTCGGTATTGAGAGTGGCGGTTTGCCGCTTTATACGTGCAGTCCTGTAGACTATAAAAACGATAACGGCAGTAATTAATACACCGGCTATGATTAAAAATGCAGACATGCTACAGTTGACGATGGCAGGGCGATTGATTTCCTCATTTATCCGTTGCTGCAAGCCCTGTTCAAATATACAAATCATGCAGATCTTATGATTGCCTGCTGAAAAATCCTGCAAGCCAGTTCAGGAAAGAGACGCCTGTACGATCTGCTCGATGTCCAGTTTCCGCATGGCCATAAAAGCCCTGGCGGCCTTACCGGCTTTAGCGGGATCGCTCATGATCCTGCTCAGGATAACCGGGATGATCTGCCAGGACACCCCGAATTTGTCCTTTAGCCAGCCGCACATGCTTTCTTCGCCGCTTTCGGTCAGCTTTTCCCAGTAGTAATCGATGTCCGCCTGTGTTTCGCAGTGAATGGTCAGCGACACGCCTTCGCTAAACGTAAACGAATGAGGTTCCACCGCATCCATCAGCATAAATTTTTGTCCGTTCAGCGACACCTGTGCATGTTTTATTTTGCCCCCGGCGCCCGGCGCTTCGCCGGTACCGTAATGAAGAATGCCATCTACCTGCGGATCGTTGAAAATAGCGGAATAGTGAGCAATGGCTTCGGCAGCTCGTCCCGATTGTTCGGTAGTAAACAGGAAACAAGGGGTGATCTTCTGGCCCACCTCGCTTATTTTGCCCAGGGCCAGCTGCCAGGATATGCCATACCGGTCGGTGATCCAGCCATACCGTTCACTCCAGGCATATTGATCCAGCGGCATCATGACCGTTCCTTCCTGGATGAACGCCTGCCAGATGCGATCGAGTTCCTGCATTTCCTCGCAGATGTAAAAGAATGAGATGGAGGGATTGGGTTGGTACATAGGGCCTCCGTCCAGCAGCGTTATGCTGTGCCCCGACAGCTCGATCTGTGTTACGATGGGCGACTGCGCTGTGATCCTTGCCTCGGCAAAAACAGAGCAATACAGGGCTGCAGCTTCCCGGGCCCGGCCGTTGAACCAGAGACAGGGTGTAATTGATTCTTTCATGTTTATCGTTTGATGCAAACCTATGAAGGGGCAAGCGACCGGAATAGAACAAAACCGACATTATGATTCTTTTTTGTTCAGGCCGGCCCGGAGATAATGATTGGGTGTCGTTTGCGTAAACTCCCTGAACGAGCGGATAAAATGGCTTTGATCGGCAAACCCGTTGTCGTAGGCCACATCTGTTAATTTATCAAACTGTTTGGTCCTTAGCTGGACAAAGGATTGCTGGAACTGGCAGATACGCCGGTATTGGTTCGGGGTTATCCCTACGTATTTCTTAAAGATGCGCTGAAAAGTTCTTTCGTTGAGGTGAAGGTTGTCATACAGGGTAGCCAGTGTATCCGCGCCGGCTTCATACATCAATTGGTCTGTGGCGTGCCGGATGATCCCGCATTCCCTGCTTCGTTGCTGCGATTGCAGGAGCAGCAGTTGATCAATTACTTCCACTTTTTCCGCCGTGGATACTGCATAGGCCAGTTGTGTTCGCAGGGCATTGGTTTGATGAGGGTTCCATTGGCCGAGATCGACAGGGGACTTTGCCAGCTTCGCAGCGGGCAGGTTAAAGAGGGCGGCCAGGACAAAGGGTTTGAAGAACCAGGCGATCAGGGTGTCATGCCCGCCGGCTTGCCAGCAATCAGGCGGAACGGATTTTCCAAACAGGGCCAGTTGCCGGACATTTTCATAACCCGCTTCGTCTTTTTCGGTCCGGCAAAGCAGGGCGGGCATACCATTGGTAAAAAGCGGCAGGGAAGAAGCCGGGGATTCCGCAAAACCTTCAATGATCAAAACAGTTCTCACATGTTCTGACAATGAAGAAGGCGGTGGCTGGTACCGGTAGTTCATAATTGCAGCATTGGTAATTGCCGGGTTGCCTCTGAAGATAAGCATTTCAGGACTAACGGCCCAGGCGCTATTCCACTTTTACGCGAAGCAGGAAATCGCCGCTATAAGCATCATTGGCCATCAGGCTGGAGCCGATGTATAATTTATATATTCCTTTTTGCGGTAGTTGGTATTCCAGTTTTTGCCCGAAAGGACCATCGGAGCTGCCATCGGGTAAAAACAGCTGGTTGAAACGGATATTGGCCGGCTGGTTTGCAGGTATAAGGAATGCCGTAAGCTTACTACCGGTAGCAACAGGCAGGTAGCAGACCACGGGGGTATGGTCGGCGTCCAGCCGGCCCCTGGCGGTCAGCGAATTGCTGTCAGGCAAAAAGGCCAGGTATATCACGCTGTCGTGCTGTACATTTTGACCGGTTGTTGCGGTGGTGTCCGCGTCCGGAAGGGTATCTTTCTGTATAGTCATGCCCGTCGTATCGGTATGTGGGGCCGGATTTTCATGCGGCCGGCCGGCTTGTGTGCAGGAAAACAACAGGCTGAGTAAGCAAATTGCTAAATAGCTTTTTTTCATAAAATGTTTAGTTGTCCGGGAGTCCCTGTAAGGGTCGTGTTCTTAACGGCATTTTTCGTGCCTGATCAGGGAGCAAACCTCACTGAGTGCCGGGCGTTGGAGATATTGAAGAGCATTATAAGCCTGCCCCCTGGTAGATATGTTCCAGTTGCAGGGCCAGGCCGATTGATTGGATGGTAACGCTGTCGGTGAGGTTTTTATACTCCGTCAGCCGCCAGCTGTTGTCCGGATGACGGGAAAACAGTTCCACCAGCCTTTCGGTCGAATCTACTAACAGGTATTCCCGCAGTGAAGGAATGCTGCGGTACAGGAAAAATTTTGTATCGCGGTCATAGTCGCGTGTGCTTTTAGACAAG
>JBEVLT010000378.1:0-9543 GCA_040509055.1 Chitinophagaceae bacterium | reverse complement strand
AGGCGGGTGAGAGCTGGTTTGTGGATCATAAGCTGTTTTTATTGTTTTCCGCAGGCCGGAAAACAGGTAAGCGGATGCGGTGTTCAGCTGTAGGATACGGTCTTTCTTTTTTTCCATAAAAAAACCTGCAATTTTTTTGCAGGTTTCGGAAAAAATTTCGGGAGCGGCCTTTAGCCCGCTCTCTTGATCGTACAGCCTACCGACCGGGATTCGGTAATGCTCACGCTCTTGCCGGCTTTCATTTCGTCCATGGCCACCAGCAGGTGTTTGCGGCTCACAGCGCCTGCATCGGAAGGATTGTCGTCGATGGCGCCATGGTAAACCAGCTTACCGCTTTTGTCGAAAAGAAAACATTCCGGTGTGCGGTTGGCACCGAAGGCATTGGCCATCTCGGAGTTCTTATCCACCAGGTAATACCAATTGTACTGCTGGCCCGTGGCATAGGTTTTCATGGCCTCGTAAGAGTCTTCGCTGTTGCGGTTGGCTTCGTTGGAGTTCAGGACCACCACGCCGATATTGTTGTTTTTGGCATACTGGCAGATCTCGTTGGTACGGCCCTGGTTTTTGATCACATAGGGGCAGGTATTGCAGCTAAACATGACCAGCAACCCGTTTTCAAGGGAGGCGTCTTTGAAAGAGATATCCTTACCGGAAACATCTTTCATTTTTACCCCGGCTTTGGGCAGCGAAGCGCCGATCGGCAGGGGGTCATTTACCGGTTGTAACGCCATGACAGCAAATGCTGCTACAGGCAGTGCGGAGAATAATATCTTTTTCATATAATGGTTTTAAGGAAAACAAATTTCAGCAAAAATCAGGCTATATGCGTGCCGGCCGCAGCATTTTTATTCCGTTCATCCACTTCGTGCTTCAGCGAATTGATGCTGACGTTCAGCTCGAAGCCGATCAGCAGCACCAGCGAATTGAAATAGATCAGCAGCATCAGGATCAGCACCGTGCTGATAGAGCCGTATAACTCGTTGTAATTCGAAAAGTTATTGACCCAGTATGAAAAGCCAGCCGTGAAAAGGATCATCAGGAAGGTGGCGAGGATCGATCCGGGATTGATAAATTTCCAGCGTTTGTGCACGGCCGGAGCATAACGGTAAATAAAGGAAATGCAATAAAAGAACAGCAGCACGATCACGACCCAGCGCAGGTTGTGAATGATGGCGATCAGGATCGGGTTTCTCAACCCCAGCCACCGCAGCACGGCCCCCTGCATCACCAGCGCCAGGATGGTGAGAAAGAACAGGATAAAAAGAATGAACGTAAGGCGGATGGCGATCCACCGTTCGTGCAGGTCCTGCCGCTTTTTAAACCCGACGTAATTACGGTCGAAGGAACGCATAATGCCCATCACCGCGTTCGACGAAAACAGCATGGCCAGCAGGAAACCGGTAGACAGCAGGGCAGTACGCTGGTTGTTGAGAATGTCGGACAGAAACTTGATCAGCCCTTCGTTGTTCTTCTCGCCCGGCACCACATCGCGGATCAGGGCAAACATCTGCTGGATAAAATCCTTAGGGATCGGCAGGTAAGGCAGCAGGGTAAACAGGAAAATGACCGTAGGAGGAATGGTCATGATCACGTTGTACGCAATAGCGGCCGCCCGCTCGGTAAAGCCCGACTTCTGCGCCTGCAGGAAGAAAAAACGGACCACGTCGAAGAGCGGGATGCGGTGAAACCCCGGCAGGAGCACCTTCTTGCTTTTCCTGATAAGGAAGCTGACAGGCGCCGACACCAGCAATTTCCGTTTTATCGTCGTCAGCAGGTGCATCTGGTATTATTTCACGTTTCGTTTGTTCAACTCCTGTTGATAGAGCCTTGCATACCGCACGTGATCCTCATAGTTGGTGGTAAAGATATGTGTGCCGTCAAAAGCGGTGCTGGCCACGAAATACAGGTATTCCGTCTTCGGTGCATCAAGCACAGCGTCGATCGTTACGGTCTGCGGGGTGCAGATCGGGCCGGGCGGCAGCCCTTTGTTCTGATAAGTGTTGTAAGGCGATGGCGTTTGCAGGTGCACGTTGAGCACGCGCCGCAGCCCGAAATTTTTCAGGGCAAACTTCACGGTAGGATCGGCCTGCAGCGGCATGCCTGTGGCAATGCGGTTCAGGTACACGCTGGCGATATTCGGGCGATCGGAAGCCGCGTTCGTTTCTTCATCGATGATGGAAGCCAGGGTGGACACTTCTGCAGGACTCAGGCCGAGACGCGCGGCTTTTTGCTTCCGCTCATCCGTCCAAAAGGTTTTGTACGAGGTATAGAATTGCTGGAAGATCTTCCCGGGAGTGGTATTCCACCGGATGGTGTATGTGTAGGGCATGGCTGCTGCCATTACCGTATTGGTATCCAGATCGTATTTTTTCAGCGAGTCGGGACTGGTGAGAAAGCGGATCACCTGCTGCGAATCGCATTCGAAGGAACGGCCGATGCGCCCTGCCAGGTCTTCGCGGGTCCTGATCTTGGTAATAACAAAGTTCACCGGCGACTGGCTGCCGTTTTTCAGCATCCGCACCAGGTTTACCACGCTCATCCCGGATTCCATTTTGTAGCGGCCGGGCCGGATGGTGCGGTAGCCCAGTAGGCGGGCTGCCTGGTCGAACCAAAGGGTCTGGCCCAGGAATTTTTTGTCCTTGAGTTCCCGGCTTACATCACCGGCAGAGGCGCCGGTGCTGATATACAGGTATTGACTACCCGGGTCGCTGACTTTTACAGCCGGGCCAAAAAACTGCCAGGCGATAAAACCCGCCACTACCAATACGATCACCAGCGCCCAGCGTAAGATTCTTTTCCTTTTTTTCATCCCTGAATTTTCAAAAAAAGTGCTGACCAGACAAGTTAAATAAAAAACCCTGTCTGTGGACAGGGCCTTGAAAATATGATGAGGCGGACATTAATTGCTGTCCGGAAAAGTCGTTGTATTAGGAGGTGTGACCGGCTGCGGTGCTGGGGCCGATTGCGGAATGGGAGCGCCGCTGCCTTTGCTGCTAACATCGGGACCACTGGCGCCACGGTTGATAAACAGCGTGGAAACAAGACACAGAACGCCGATGATGGCCGCAAAGATCCAGGTTCCTTTTTCCAGCACATCAGTGGTTTGCTTTACACCCATAAACTGGTTGCTGAAACCGGCGATATTGCCTGCCAGGCCGCCACCTTTGGGGTTTTGGATCAGCACGATCAACCCGAGGACAAAAGAAGCAATGATGATCAGTATCAGAAATAAAATAGTCATGTCACTGGTGCTTTAAATGTTCGATTTTGGCTGCAAAATAAGCGCTTTTGGAGGGATTGAGCAAACTTAATTTGCTGTAGGTATCGATGGCTTTGGCATGGTTTCCCTGTTTCTCCCATACTTCCGCCATGGTTTCGGTAATGACCTCCCGGCCGGTTACGGAGCGCTCCGCCATCTGGTCCACCTGCTCTTCGCCCGCAGTCGGTTGGGCAGCCGCTGTGGGCTCCGGCAGCCGTTTCATGGCCTTCAGCCATTCGGTAAAGCTTTTGAGCTGCTGGCTGAACCGGTCGCCGGACTTTTCGGCCAGCGGTGTGCGGATACCCTGGGAGGCAAAATAGTCCACGGTATGATAGGGCTCGAACACCAGCGCATTTTCCGCCGGTTCCACGGGTTTGAGATCGAACCTGGGCAGGGGCGGCAGAGCAGGTTCTTCCTCATCCGGCTGGTTAGCGTCGTCTGCTTCAATTTCTTCGGCAGGGATGATGGCTTCCCCGAAAGCGGGCAGACCCGTTTCTTCCATAGTGCCAGGCTTCGCAGACAGGGTCGCTGTTGATCCGGGCTGGTCGGCCGGAACAATATTTTCTTCAGCAGTTGCAGCTGTTTCCTGCTCCGGAAGCAGGTCGGTTTCTTCAGCAGGTACGGGCACAGCCGCCACGTTCTCCACTATTACAGGCTGGTCCGCCGGCTCCTCTGTTATAGCGGGCTGCGTGAGCACGGCTTCGTATGGATCCGGTGTCGTTATATAATCGTACCAGAGCGGATCTGGAAAATGCACCATCGCTTTCCGTGCCTGCGCTTCATAAGCTGCATCGTTCTCTCCACGCAGCTTGCAGGCCAGCAGGAGCTGGGCCGGCCCGAAAAAGGGATGCTGTGCAGCCAGCTGTTCCAATTCGCTGGTGCTGCATTCACTGAGCGACTCTTTACCTGTAACGGATTTTACCAACCGGTGAACTGCTAGATTCATGGGCACAAGTTAAGCGTAATAGGGAAATGCGGAATGCTTTACCGCCCGGAAAAAATAACTTACCACTCGGAGAATAGCTGGTTGAATATATCATCCGTCATGCTGCGGACGATCTCGTCGGCCAGGTTGGTCTCGGCCTGCTGGATGGATTGGCTGGCCGAAAATTCGAAGCTGCGGCTGACATCCTGTTCCTTCGTTTCGTTTGATTTTTGCTTGTCGATAATCACATGCACGGTAATGGTAAGCCGGTTGGTGGCTTCCTGCTGCTGAGAGATACCGGATGTGCTGAAGCTGTAGCCGGTGATGGTAGCATTGATGATCCAGTCAGCATTGTCATTGTTGGTCTGCGACAGACGCGTCTGGCTGACGATCTTCTGGCGAAGCCGGTCCGTCAGCCGCTGGGCCAGCTGCGGGTTCACATAAGAAGCCTTGTTCTCGATAAAGTTGATCTTGACGGTTTTGATGGAGTCGGGGATGGAGACATCGCGAAAACTGTAGATGCGGCAGCCGCTGGTGTGCACGCCTACGGCCAGCAGGCCGGCGATGAGCAACAGCCAGGAGCAGGGCAGCAACCGGTACAGCAGGGTCTTGCTTTTCCGGCCGGAAACACTGGTGTAATTATTCGTCGATGTCATATTCCTTCAGCTTTCTGTACAGGGTTCGCTCGCTGATGCCCAGGTCGAGGGCGGCATCTTTTCGTTTGCCCTTGTGTTTTTTCAGGGCTTTGATGATCAGTTCTTTCTCCTTGTCCATGATGTTCAGGCTTTCCTCCACCTCTTCGTGGTCATGGATGTCGTCGTTGTTCATCCCGATGGCCATCGGTGCCGGCTGCAAAGATGGTTGTACGAACAGGGGAGCCTGGCTCAGGCTTTCGGTAGCCTTCAGTTCCTTCAGCTCGTTGATGAAAGCCGGGTCCTTGACCACGCTACCAGGGTTTTGCAGCATGTCCAGGAACATGCGTTTCAGCTCCGTCACGTCCTTTTTCATATCGAAGAAGAGCTTGTACAGGATCTCGCGCTCATTGGCAAAGCTCTGCCCGTCGCCGGAGGATTGCCCGCTGCCATTCACCAGCACCGGCAACCGGTTGTTGGAATAAGGCTGCAGGTATTTGTTCAGGCCGGCAGCGCCGATCTGCTTGTCCTGTGTCAGCACGGATATCTGCTCTGCAATATTCTTCAATTCCCGCACATTGCCGGGCCAGGGGTAATTAATTAACAGGTTTTTTGCGTCCTCGTCCAGCTGCACCGGTACCGTTTTATACTTATCGGCAAAGTCGGTAGCAAATTTCCTGAACAGGATATGAATGTCTTCCTTGCGGTCATGCAGGGCCGGTACGCGGATCGGCACCGTGCTCAGCCGGTAATAGAGGTCCTCCCTGAATTTTCCCTGCTGTACCAGTTGCAGCAGGTCTTTATTGGTCGCTGCGATCACGCGCACATCCGTCTTCTGCACCTTGCTCGATCCCACCCGGATAAACTCACCCGTTTCCAGCATTCTAAGCAGCCTGGCCTGTGTGCCCAGCGGCATTTCGCCGATCTCGTCCAGGAATATCGTTCCGCCATTGACCGTTTCGAAATAACCCTTGCGGCTGTCTACCGCGCCGGTGAAGGAGCCTTTTTCGTGGCCAAACAGTTCCGAGTCGATGGTGCCCTCGGGTATGGCGCCGCAGTTCACGGCGATAAACGGATTGTGTTTGCGCGACGACAGGGTATGAATGATGGAGGAAAAGGCTTCCTTGCCCACGCCACTCTCGCCGATGATCAGCACCGTCAGGTCCGTATTGGATACCTGGGCCGCTACCTGCAGCGCATAGTTCAGCGCAGGCGAATTGCCGATGATGCCAAACCTGTTTTTTATCGATTGAATGTCCATTACTCAGCGTTTACGATCCGGGGGTCCGGTGTTGCATACTTATGCTTCAGCGATTGTACCCAGCAGGGTAGCCTGGGTACAGGCCGTTATCTTTACAGTAACGTAATCGCCTTTTTTTAGTTCATAATTCTCTTTGGGAAACACCACTACTTTGTTCTGCGAGTTGCGGCCCATCCAGTCGGCCTCGCTCCGTTTGCTGGTATTTTCTATCAGCACGCGGCAGGTGATGCCCACATCCTTCCGGTTGCTTTGCAGCGACAGCCTGTTCTGCAGGTCCACGATCTCCTTCAGCCTTCTTTTCTTTACCTCTTCGGGTATATCGTCCTTGTACCGGCGCTGCGCCAGGGTGCCCGGCCGCTCGCTGTAAAAGAACATATAGCTCATATCGTACCCGCTGTATGCCATGATGCTGAGGGTATCCTGGTGCTCTTCCTCTGTTTCCGTGCAAAAACCTGCGATCACATCGGAGCTGATACCGCAGTCAGGCAGTATCTCCCGGATGCGGTCCACCTTGGCCATATACCATTCGCGGGTATAAGTGCGGTTCATCAGCTGCAGGATGCGTGTATTGCCGCTCTGCACCGGCAGGTGAATGTAGTTGCAGATATTCTCGTACCGGGCCATGGTGCGCAGCACTTCATCGGTAATGTCTTTGGGGTGGGAGGTAGAAAACCGTACCCGCAGGTCCGGCGAGATCAGCGCTACTTTTTCCAGCAGCGAGGCAAAGGTAACCGGCTGCTGTTCTGTACCGGCAGCAGGATCAAAATAATAATAGCTGTCCACATTCTGGCCCAGCAGCGTCACTTCGCGATAACCATTGCGAAAAAGCTCTTCGCATTCGCTGATGATGGACGCTGCATCGCGGCTGCGCTCCCGGCCGCGGGTAAAGGGCACCACGCAAAAGGAACACATATTGTTACATCCGCGCATGATGCTGACAAAGGCAGACACGCCATTGCTATCGAGGCGAACGGGTGAAATATCAGCATAGGTTTCCTCGCGGCTCAGCAGCACGTTCACGGCCTTCTGGCCGCCTTCCGCTTCTTCTACCAGGGCCGGTAAGGTGCGATAGGCATCGGGACCCACCACCAGGTCCACCAGCTTTTCTTCTTCGAGGAATTTGGATTTGAGCCGCTCGGCCATGCAACCCAGCACACCGACAAGCAGGCCTTTTTTCTGCTCCTTGATCTTGCGGAATTCGGTGAGGCGCCTGCGCACGGTCTGCTCAGCTTTCTCGCGGATGGAACAGGTATTGATAAAGATCAGGTCGGCCTCTTCCACGTTGCGCGTAGCGCCAAAGCCTTCCTTGTTCAGGATGGAAGCCACGATCTCGCTGTCGGCAAAATTCATCTGGCAGCCATAGCTTTCGATGTAAAACCGCTTGCGGTATGGGTTGGGGTCGACGGCAAAAGGGGCATAGGCTTCTCCCTGCCGGGTTTCATCCTGCTGCTTATGGGCAACGATATCTGTCACTAAATCAAGCATTCAACGAAATTTGGTCCGGGGTTCCGGAGTGCAAATATACACGGAAAGCCTGTATTTCTGACAGGATGGCAGCACCAGTTTGGTCCGCAGTCCTACTTAAAAACCTTTCTTTTCGGCGGACTGCAGCGGCGGCAGCTTGAAATCGTCCAGTGAGCTTGGCCGGGCGATCATTTTTTCGATCTCTTCCACGGAGCGGGGCGCAAAATGGGAAAGCAGTTCGTACCCGTTTTGCGTGATCAGCGCATCGTCTTCGATGCGCACGGCAATGCTCCACCATTTTTTATCGCAATTGCTGCCGGCCGGTACGTAGATGCCCGGCTCGATGGTGATGACCATGTCTTTTTTCAGCGTGGGTGATGCCCCGCGGTCGTGTACGTCCAGGCCGATGTGGTGCGACAATCCGTGCGGGTAGTATTTACTTACTTCGCTTTTGTTCTTGATAATGCCCAGCTTCAGCAATCCTTCGGCGATCACTTCCCGGGCGGCAGTACCCGCATCGCTCCATTTGGCGCCGTCTTTCAGCTTTTCAAAAGCTGCTTCCTGCGCATCGTACACCAGCTGGTAAATGAGCTTTTCTTCCGGTGAGAACTTACCCTGAGCAGGGACGGTGCGCGTTACATCGGCCGTATAGCCATGGTACTCTGCGCCCACATCCATCAACACCATGCTGGTGCCGATTCGTGTTTTGGTGTTTTCTTCGTAGTGCAGCGTGCAGCCGTTCTCGCCTGAGCCGATGATAGAGCCATAGCCCACGCCTTCGGCCCCGTATTTTTTGTGTACGAATTCATGCAGTCCCTGTATCTCCAGCTCCGACATGCCGGGATGCACGGCTTTCATCACTTCGTTCTGCCCCTGGCAGGATATCTCCACCGCCTTGCGGATCAGCACCATTTCTTCGGGCGTTTTTATTTCGCGCAGCGCGCCGGTGAGCTGGAAATACGTGCGGTTGTCAAAGCGGCTGTCCGAAGCATAGCCATCGGGCAGGGCGGCTTTTTGTTTGAACTGCTGCACCAGGTCGTACAGGTCTGCCTTCTCCCAGTTGCTGTTGGCAATATCTTCCGGCAGCCGGCTGAAAATGATCTTGCTGAACCGGGAGAAATCAATCGGAAAATTGTTGAAGTCTTCTCCGTTGTATACTCTTTGTATGCCAGACCGTTCCCTGGCGCCTTCGGTGCCGAGCCGTTTGCCGGTCCATTGTTCCTGCCGGGCATCGCGTTTTTGTACAAATAATACTTCATTGTATTTGTTGCCGGCTGAGTCTGTTTGTTCTTCTTTGAAGATCAGCAGCAATGAATGCGGCTCTTTGTAACCGCTGAAGTAATACATATCCGGGTTGGGATGGTAGAGATAATCCACATCGTTGGAGAACGTGCGGACAGGGTAGGCCATCACGACCATCACCGAGTTGTCGGGCATCAGCTGCCGCAGGGCCGTGCGCCGGCCGGTATGAAATGCGGGGGTCAGGTAATCTTTGGGCAGGTCGTCCTGCGACAGGCCAGGAATGGCTGGCAACAGGAAGGCAATGAGGATAATAATGCTGGCGGTAAAACGAAGGGGCATAAAAAAAGTGATTAGTTGAACTAAAATAATTCATACTGATCACCTTCTCCGTAAAAATACATGAATGGTCAACCCGGGCGCTTATTCGTCGTCTTCTTCATAAAAGGCATCCTGGCTGGTATAATGTTCCATCCATGCTTTCACCGTTTCGTCGGTCAGGCACTCGATGATGTCTGCCAGCATATCTCTTTTCAGTTTCCATTCCGTCAGTGTGGGATCGTCGAACCGCTGGATGAACAAACAATGATCCGTCTCTACCACTACCTTGATCAGGGTGATGGGGCCGGTCTCTGCTTCCCGCACCAGGTAGTAACATCCTTTTTCCAGCAAATCATACGTGTACATAGCAACACCTCCTCTTTGGTTAAAAAAATTAATCCGTCTTTCGTTTACCGCGTTTGTGTGACAAGCCGAATGAATG
>JBEVLT010000377.1:0-10105 GCA_040509055.1 Chitinophagaceae bacterium | reverse complement strand
ACCAATATCCCGAAAGAATCCCCGTTTCAAAATCCAGGTCTGTGAAGAACCAGGCGTAAATTTTACTTGTCACCTCTTACACCGAACAATGATTTATCGCCCAGGAAGGCTGTCTGCAAAGGCAGCCTTTTTGTTTGTACCGGCTACAAATGTGCGTCGTAATGGTTGACGGGAATGGACCTTGCCAGCAGGTCCATGTCCCTTTCTGAAAGAGCGGGGAGACCCAAGCCGCCGGTTATCGCGGCCAGCTGGGCGGCGGTACGAATGCCTGCCACGGCCGATGTAATGGCCGGGTGATGCAGGGCGAAGCCGATGCCCACCTGCGAAGTAGTATAACTTTCTCCGGCCACCCTGCCGATGGCACCGGCAGCATCCTTCACCTGTTCTGCCGTATAGTTCAAAAAACTTTTGGCAGGCTTGCCGGCCAGCAGGCCCTGCGCCAGCGAACCTCTGGCCAGTATGCCGATCCGGTGTTGGCGCAGCAGGTCCGTCACCCCGCAGCTCTCCGGCCGGCGGTCCAGCAGGCTGTACTGCATCATCACGCTTACGATACGGGACCGGCGTACATACTCCCTGATCACATTGGGACGAATGGAAGAAATACCATAATAGCGGATCTTGCCTTGCTGCTGCAGGAGTTCAAATGCTTCGATCGTTTCGTCCATCGGGTCATCGATGGTGCCGCCATGCAGCTGGTACAGGTCGATGTGACCGGTCTGCAGGCGCTGCAGGCTTTTTTCGGCAGCCGACAGGATATAATCCTTGCGCGGATTCCAGTCCCAGCCGCTGCCGTCGCTGCGCCATTGGTTGCCCACCTTGGTAGCGAGGATCACCTGGCTGCGTTTTCCTTTCAGCGCTTTACCCACCATTTCCTCGTTCAATCCCTTCCGGTACAAATCTGCCGTGTCAAAGAAATTGATACCGGCCCCGATAGCCTGATGCAGTAATTCATTATTGTCCTTTTCTTCAAGCGACATGCAGCCAAACCCGATTTCACTCACCTGTAAGTCTGAGGTACCCAATTGTTTGTATTGCATGCCGGAAATTACTTAAAATTGCACCGGGACGCGATTGTTTCCGGTTAACTCTCAAATTTTAGTCTATGCCATCCAAAGCAACTACGGCAGAACAATACCTTGACGAGCTGCCCGAAGACCGTAAATCAGCTGTAGCCACCCTGCGGGAGGCGATCGTGAAAAACCTGCCCAAAGGCTTCCGGGAAGGAATGGCCTATGGCATGCCCGGGTATGCGGTGCCGCACGAGATTTATCCGGCAGGCTATCACTGCGATCCCAAACAGCCGCTGCCTTTTATGAGCATCGCTTCGCAGAAAAACTTCATTGCTTTTTACCACATGGGGCTGTATGCCATGCCGGAGCTGCTGGAATGGTTTACGGCAGAGTACCCGAAGCACAGTGCTGCCAAACCGGATATGGGAAAAGGTTGTGTACGGTTTAAAAAACCGGAACATATCCCTTACAAACTGATCGCTGAGCTGGTAAAGAAAGTAAGCGTGAAAGATTGGATCGATGTGTATGAAAAGAATGTGAAACGGTAATATCCTTTTACCGGGTTCGATGTTTGAGATTTGATGTGCGAACAGTCCTGAAACAATGCTTTTCCTGCTGTCAGGAATTATTATGATTACGATGACCGCAACTGTTGCCTTTTCAGCTACGGCCTACTTCCCTGTAATAAATCTTTTCGAATGAGGAGAACATCGCACCTCAAACACTGAAATAAAACTGATTCGAATCAGTAAGAGCGCTGCGATTAAGCAACTAACCTCAAACTTTTCAGCGTTCAAACCGGCTGCTGACAACAAGGTCTTTGCTGCTGACCGCATAGCTGTAAAAGCCTTCCCCGCTTTTTATGCCCAGCTTACCGGCTGTCACCATATTGACGAGCAGCGGGCAGGGCGCATATTTGGGATTGCCAAACCCTTCGTGCAGCACGTTGAGAATAGAAAGACATACATCCAGCCCGATAAAATCGGCCAGCTGCAGCGGACCCATCGGGTGGGCCATGCCCAGCTTCATCACGGTATCGATCTCCTGCACGCCGGCCACCCCTTCGTACAGGCTGTAAATGGCTTCGTTCAGCATCGGCATCAGGATGCGGTTGGCGATAAAGCCCGGGTAGTCGTTGACCACGCAGGGTGTCTTGCCCAGCTGCTGCGACAGTGCCACGATCTTATCAGTAACTTCTTTCCGGGTTCCATACCCGTTGATGATCTCCACCAGCTTCATCACCGGCACCGGGTTCATGAAGTGCATGCCGATCACCGATCCGGGCCGCCGGGTCGCTGCTGCAATTTTGGTAATGGAAATGGACGAGGTATTGCTGGCCAGGATGCAATCGGCGGGCGCTATTTCATCCAGCTGTTTGAAGATGCCGAGCTTGAGATCGATGTTTTCGGTGGCGGCTTCTATGACCAGCTGCGATTCACCGACCCCGGCCATGCTGGTCATGGGCGTGATATTGCGGAGGGTATTGCCTTTTATCTCTTCCGTGACCGAGCCTTTGGCCAGCTGGCGGTCCAGGTTTTTGGTGATAGCCGCCAGGGCTTTATCGAGCTGGGGTTGGGATACATCGATCAGGTTGACCGGAAAGCCATGCTGTGCAAAAACGTGGGCGATGCCATTGCCCATGGTACCTGCGCCGATAACAGAAACTGACTGTGCCATATGGTTTTCTCCCGATCCGCTGCAGCGGATGATTTTAGAAGTGAGTAATCGCTGGCTGCAAAAGTAAGCAGTTCGGGATTATACAGGATAGCATACAGGGGAGGATCAGCAGCGCTGTCAAGCCGGTTGCATCAATTGTGTTGTCCGGGGTACCCTATTTATTCTTGAAATCGCCGCGTTTCCATGCCTGGATAAAATCGGCCCAGGCCGCAGGGTTGAAGATATTCATGGGAGGGGTCTGGCCCTGGTACACGGCACGGTTGGCTACCTTGTTGAACTGGACGCGGGTAGCTTCGCCGCCATCGCCGGGGGTTACCTGCATCAGCGCCCGCCGGGTAGCCGCGCTGGTGTTTCTCCGGGCGATCTCGATATCGTCATCCGGTACGTTGGCATTGACGAAATCGCGGGCGAACTGTTCCGGGGTCGGCCGCGCCTTGATGATGGTGGCCGGTAAATAAACCGTGTCGGCGACCATCAGCTGGATGACGCTGTACTGGTTGCCTTCGATATCGCGGGGAACGGTAATGAGCTTGGACTTGTAGCTGACGTGGGTGAATTCGATCTGGTCGCCCTTGAGCACCGCGATGGAGAAAACGCCGTCGTTATTGGTCAGCGTTCCACGGTTCTGGCCTTTTATCGCTACGCTTACTGCCGGTATGCCTACCAGGCTGTCGGCGGTCATGATGACGCCGTAGAGCTGCACCACGGAATCACGGGCCGTTTCGAACTGCGCATTGGCAGCTGCAGGTACCAGGAAAACAGCAAGCAGGAGGTAGTGTACAATTTTCTTCACGGTGCCAAAAATAAAGACAAGTTGCTGATTTTGTAAAACATTTTGCCCCCTCTAATGGTTAACTTTGCATCTTATTTGTTTTTTTAACATATCGCTTTGAATATGACCAAGGAAAAAGTGCTGGAGGCCCTCAGTAATGTGCAGGAACCCGATCTGGGCAAGGATATCGTGACGCTGAACATGGTACAGGATGTTACCATCGAGGGCAATTATGTTTCCTTTACGGTGGTACTGACCACCCCGGCCTGCCCGATGAAGGACATGATCAAAAATGCCTGCATCAACGCGATAAAACTGCTGGTGAATAAAGAGGCGGCGGTGAACGTAAAGTTTACGGCCAATACCACCACCAAAAGAAATGACCCGGGTACCGTTTTGCCCCGGGTAAAAAACATCATTGCCGTGGTGAGCGGCAAGGGTGGCGTAGGCAAATCTACCGTGGCGGCCAACCTGGCCCTGGCCCTGTCCAGGGGCGGCGCCAAAGTAGGTCTCATGGATGCCGATATTTACGGCCCCAGCGTACCGATCATGTTCGGCGTAAGGGGCGAGCGGCCGATGATGATGGAAATTGAGGGTAAAGGCATGATCGTGCCGCTGGAAAAATACGGTATCAAGCTGGTGAGCATTGGGTTCCTGGTGGACGAAAAGAATGCCGTGGTGTGGCGCGGGCCGATGGCCAGCAGCGCCATCCGCCAGTTCGTGACCGATGTATACTGGGGCGAACTGGATTACCTGGTGGTGGATATGCCGCCGGGTACCGGTGATATTCACCTGACCCTGATGCAGACCGTGCCGGTGACGGGTACCGTGATCGTGACCACGCCGCAGGATGTGGCCCTGGCCGATGCCAAAAAAGGTATTGCCATGTTTGGCCAGGCACAGCTGAATGTACCGGTGATCGGGCTGGTGGAGAACATGAGCTATTTTACCCCGGCCGAGCTGCCGGATCATAAATATTATATTTTCGGGAAAGAAGGCGGTAGAAGACTGGCCGATGAATACGACCTGCCTTTCCTGGGGCAGATACCGCTGGTACAGAGCATCCGCGAAGGAGGCGATAGCGGCGTACCGATCATGCTCAGCGACGACGTCATTACGAAACGCTCTTTCGAAGAATTTGCCGGCCATGTAGTCCGGAGTGTTTCCATGCGGAATGCGAACTTTTCTGCCGAACGGGTGGCGGAAACGGTTTGATGTTCGATGTTTGGGCGTGTTAGGGGGAAGTCTTTGTACGATCGGCACTTTTTCAGAATGTTTGAGGTTCGGTGTTTGATGTTATCCTTATTTGGGCAGACCTGCTACAGGGAGGCTGTCATTAGCTGGAAAGAAAGACAGGTACTGTTTATATACAGGAGATTGCTGGCCGGAGAAGAGTAACCAATATAAACCTGTTCGTAACCTCAAAGATGGAATCTCCCAATATCAACCGGGTAAAGCGTTTTCGCATGGTTGGGTAAGGCCGCCCTGAAAGCCTCCAACCTCAAACAATTCTTCATGTACAACCTTCCTCATTTTAAAGAACAGGATGCCGCTAAGGTCATCGGTTTTGTAAAAGAGCATCCCTTCGCTTTATTGTGCGGGGTGGATGCAGGTAATAAGCCGGTTGCTACTCAGGTTCCGGTGTTTATCGACGAACGGGATGGAGGACTCTTCCTGTCCGGGCATATGCTGAAAAATTCGGATCATCACCAGGCCTTTTTGCACAATGCCGATGTGCTGGCCGTATTTACCGGCGCGCATAGTTATATCAGCGCCAGCTGGTACGAAAACAAGCAGCAGGTGAGTACCTGGAATTATAGGAGCGTACATGCCAAAGGAAAGTTGCGGTTCCTGGACGACCAGGCTCTGCTGGAGGTGCTCAGGCGTACGACCGATCATTTTGAGAACGATCCGCATTCGCCGGCAGGCTTTGATCAGCTGCCGCCTGACTATGTGCAGCGGCTGGCCAAAGCGATTGTCGCCTTCGAGGTGGAAGTGGCGGAACTGGATCATGTATTCAAGCTGAGCCAGAACAAGGACGAGAAAAATTATGAGAATATTATCGGCAAACTGGAACAGCTGGATGCGGATGGCCGGAAGATTGCAGCAGCCATGAAGGAAAACAAGCCCCGTGTCTTTAAACACTAAGCGGTTGGTTTAAACTAATTTTTATCCGGATGAAACATTATCTCTTTTTGTTACTCGCTTTCTCCATGGCATGCTCATCGGCAAAAAACGTACAGGATACTCCTTCCGGCAAGACATGGCAGGCCGGAGATTTCGATAAACAGGGTCACCGGGGTTCCCGTGGGCTGATGCCGGAAAATACCTGGCCCGCCATGAAAGCGGCGCTGGGTTTTGGCGTCACCACGCTGGAAATGGATGTGGTGATCACCAAAGATAAAAAAGTGGTGCTGTCACACGATCCCTGGTTTGCGCAGGATATCACCACCAAGCCGGATGGCAGCTACATGGGGCCACGCGAGGAGCGTAAGTTCAATATTTACTGGATGACCTATGAGCAGGTGAAAACATTTGATGTAGGGTTGAAGCCGCATCCGCGTTTTCCACGGCAGGAGAAAATGCCGGCTATAAAGCCTTTGCTGAGCGATGTGATTGACAGTGTACGGCAGTACATGATGACGCGGCGGCGGCCCTTCCCCCGTTATAATATCGAGACAAAGACCAATCCGGAGTTTGATGGGGTCTTTCATCCCAAGCCGGAAGAGTTCGTAGATCTCCTGATGGAGGTCATTAATAAAGAAGGCATTGCGGATTTTGTGACCATCCAGTCGTTTGACATCAGGACCCTGCAATACCTGCACCGGAAGTATCCTGCTATCCAGACGGCCCTGCTGATCGGAGAAGGGGACAAGCGGAAGCCGGATGAACAAGTAAAAACGCTGGGATTCATACCGTCAATTTACAGCCCCGCTTACCAGCTGGTCACTGACAAGCTGGTACAGCAATGCCACGGGCAAAACATGAAGATCATACCCTGGACGGTGAACACGAAAGAGGAAATCGAAAAACTGAAAACGATGGGCGTGGATGGGATCATTACCGATTATCCCGACCTGTTTTAATGCGTTGGCAGCCTGAATTCTTTCACGTAGTCGTAACCCAGCCATCCTTTGCGGACACACAGGATCACCGAGTCGGTTTGCCCGGTAAAGCTGCGGCGAAAAGAAGGTGGCGGCTGGAACCGTTCTGACCGGTCGCCGATCCGGACATGGATGTATTTATTGCGGGCTACATATTTTCTGCTGCTCTCTTCGAGGTAATACGCATTGCATTTCACCGGCGCGCTGGCAAAAGAGTGATTGATCACAGGTCCCAGGCAAACGGTCAAAAACAAGACCACCAGCGTAATATAAAAGCCGATCTCGATGCTTTTGTCCCGGTGCGATGACCAGCCGGTAAATTTCAGGCGTAACAACAGGTAGACGAGAATGCCTGCTCCGATACCGAAGAATATCGAATGCCACACGAACCGCAACCCGCCAAAATCATTTTCATGCATGCTGGCAAACAGGAGGATGCCTGGTGTGATGACCAGGAAATGTATCGTCCAGCCCCATTTTTTGAGCCATCGCGGCCATTCGATATAGCTTTCCCTGAATGCTTCGCCGGTTTGTTCTGCCCTGAGCCGGCCTTTTATTTTATAGAATGTATCGACAAAATAAAGGAAGGCCAGCAGCGATGCCAATATAACAAGCGCCCCGGCAATACCTGTAGCGGTGGCGGCTATTCCCCTGGCTGTCCAGGCCAGCGCCAGCAGGATAGCACCGGCAAGAGCGCCGGCTGCGCAGCGGAGATAAAGACGTCTTTCGAGCCTGGTTATTTCTTTGATGGGATCAATCATCTTGCTATTCCCAGCCACTCTTCAGCATTTTTATACAGGAGCTTTTCCACCGTGTTGCTGCCCGGATACATGGCTTCCACCAGCTGGCCGGGGTGGTGCTCGCCAAGCGGAAAGGGATAATCGCTGCCAACGCAAATGCGGTTTTCACCGATCGTATCCACCAGGTATTCCATAGCCTTGGGGTCATGTACCAGGCTATCTACCCAAAATCTGCCGATATAGTCCCGCGGCGATACAGGATTGTCTACCGCTACCAGGTCTGGTCGCACGGCAAATCCATGTTCGATGCGGCCGATCGTAAAAGGAAACGCGCCGCCGCCATGGGCAAATGCTATGCGCAGGTTGGGGAATTGCCTGAAGACGCCACCGAATATCAGGGAGCAGATGGCCCTTGCGGTCTCTGCCGGCATACCGACCAGCCAGGGCAGCCAGTATTTTTGCATCTGGTCTTCGCCCATCATTTCCCAGGGATGGATAAACAGGGCGCAACCCGCTTTTTCCGCTGCTTCGTAAAAAGGAAAGAATTTTTTGTCCGACAGGTTGCTGCCGTTGATGTTCGACCCGATCTCCAGCCCCGGCATTTTTAGCTCCTGCATGCAGCGTTCCATTTCTTTGATGGCCAGGTCCACATCCTGCATCGGCACGGTACCCAGGCCTATGAAGCGTTGCGGGTGCTGCGACACGGTCTCTGCAATATGATCGTTGAAAAAACGCGCTGTTTCCTGTGCATCGGCCGGTTTGGCCCAGTAATTAAACAAAACAGGGATGGTGGACAATACCTGTATCGTCACATCTGTCTGGTCCATCTCTGCTAAGCGGGTGCCCGGATCAAAACAATTCTCTTCCACTTCCCTGAACAACCGGTCGCCCTTCATCATACAGGCTTTGCAATTGCGATGCTCCAAATGTATAAACTCACCGTACCCGAATTTTTGTGTCCAGTTGGGCATTCTCGCGGGCATGATGTGGGTATGGATGTCTATTTTCAAAACAAAGAAGTTTGAAATTTGAGGTTCGGGAGACCGTTGGAAGTTTGATGTCGGATGTTTGGGTCAGTCTTTTTTTACAGGGTTTCCTTTGTATTTGGTCGTGTGAAGATAGTCGATAAATGATTTGATCTTGTTGCCCGGCGTCACGAAGAAGTTAAGCCTGGTTTCTACTGTTTCCGGTGTGATATGATTGTGATCGGGGACCTGTACAACTGTGATCGTGGTGATTGTAGCCATTGTAGTGAATTTTCAGATAAGGATAACCCCGAACCTCAAACGTCGAACCATTTAAAGACTGCATCTGCAATAAACCGAAACTTCAACAGGGAAGTCTAAACTTTCTTCGGCGGTTCCATCACCGTCCCGCATTTGTTGCAGGTACGCAGTTCGGTACTTCCCCAGAACTTTTCCATGATGGGAGGAAGCTGTTTGACGATGTCTTTTACGAATACCCAATCCTCGTACAGCTTGTTGCCGCAGTTTTCGCAAAACCACATGAAGGCGTCTTTTTCTTCCTCTTCGTCTTCTCTGACCTTTTCGATCACCAGGCCGACCGTATTGGGGCCGCGCTGCGGGGAATGCGGTGTTTGAGGCGGCAGCAGGAACAGGTCGCCTTCGTTGATCGGGATATCTTTGGGCACGCCGTCATCGATTATTTTCAGCACGATATTTCCTTCTACCTGGTAATAAAGCTCCTCGCTTTCGTTGTAGTGATAATCCTTGCGTGCATTGGGGCCGCCTACCACCATCACGATAAAGTTTTCTGCATTTTTATAGATACACTGGTTTCCGACCGGTGGTTTCAGCAGGTCGCGGTGTTCGTCGATCCATTTTTTCAGGTTGAACGGGGCAGTAACGGCCATAGCAAACGATTTTTTACAGTGGGTGAATTCGCTGAAAAATTACGACTTTTTACTTAGGTTTGGCGGTATGAATCTATCTCTGGAAGGCAAATATGTAGTGGTTTGCGGAAGCACACAGGGTATCGGGCTGGCCATTGCCCAGGAGCTGGCCTTGCTCGGCGCTCATTGCACGCTGATGGCCCGCAACGGGGACGCATTGCAAAAAGCGATACAACACCTGGACACCACGCTCCGGCAGCAGCACGATTATATCGTCGCGGACTTCAGCAAGCCGGAGGAAGTGAAAAAAGCCATCGCGGCACATGTGGCTGACAAACCGGTGCATGTGCTGATCAACAATACGGGTGGTCCTGCGGCAGGCCCGGTCACAGAAGCAACGGAAGAAGCATTCCTGGCTGCCTTCAACCAGCACCTGGTGTGTAACCATATCCTGGCCACGGCGGTCATTCCTTCCATGAAAAAAGAACAATACGGCCGGATCGTCAATATCATTTCCACTTCGGTAAAAATACCGTTGAAAAATCTTGGGGTGTCCAATACCATCCGGGGCGCAGTAGCCAGCTGGGCCAAGACCATGGCGAATGAACTGGGACAGTTCAATATCACCGTGAATAATGTATTGCCGGGTTCTACAGCTACCCGGCGGCTGACAAGCCTGATCGAAAACACAGCCAAAAAAGGTAATATGCCCGTCGATGTAGTGGAAAAGAACATGCAGGAGGAGATCCCGATGAAACGGTTTGGCGATGCGTTGGAAATAGCAGCGGTCGCGGCTTTCCTGGCTTCTCCTGCAGCATCTTATGTAAACGGGGTGAGCATACCGGTAGACGGAGGAAGAACGGGTTCGCTATAGCCGGGGGGTGTTTACCGGAGTGTGTCGGTGTTTAAACAGGTTTGAGGTTCGGGGTTTGATGTTGTGTATTATGGCA
>JBEVLT010000376.1:0-3073 GCA_040509055.1 Chitinophagaceae bacterium | reverse complement strand
AACCAGCTTCCTGAAACTGCGCGAGATCGTGCTGACCTGGCAATTACCTTCAAAATGGTTTGGTCATGCACTGATCAAAGGCATCGACATCTCTGCCGTTGGCCGTAACCTGGCACTGTTCTCCAACATGCCGAATGTAGACCCTGATTCAGGAAGTGATGCGCTGCAAACACCTTCCATGAGAGCCATAGGCATTAATGCAAACATTAAATTCTAATGACTGATACTATGAAAAGAATATTTTTCTCGATCATCATACTGGCCTTCTTCAGCACCACGGGATGCAAGAAATTCAGCGATTTCCAGACCGATCCCAATAATCCATCGGTCGCTTCGCCAGAACTGTTGCTGAATACGGTGGCGCAGCAGGCCCTGCCTTCTATCGACCTTCAGGGTGCGCTGGCCATGCGTTACCTGGCCATTTCCCAGAACACCAATGCGTACCAGTATTATACCTGGGCCCGGGGCGATTATTCCATTTATAACCAGCTGCGGCAGGTGCTCAAAATGGAGCAGGCCGCACAGGCTCAAAACAAACCGCAGTACATACCCATTGGTAAATTTTACAGGGCCTGGTGTTTTTTGAGATTGACCAACCTGTATGGCGATATCCCTTACAGCGAAGCGCTGAAGGGAGAAGAAGGTGGCAATGCACCGGTGTATGACAGGCAGGAAGATATTTTCCTGGCTATCCTGGACGACCTGAAAGCAGCCAACGACCTGATCACGGCCACGACCCCATCCGTACAGGGAGATATCCTGTACAGCGGTAATATGCAGCAATGGAAACGCGCTATCAACTCGCTGGCCCTGCGTACGCTGATGAGCCTGTCGGCAAAAGTAAATGACGCCAGATTCCAGGTAGCGCAACGTTTTGCCGCTATCGTGAACAACCCGGTGCAGTACCCTGTCATGACCGGAAATGCAGACAATATCCAGCTTAAGTTTTACGACCTGGCCAATAACCGCTATACCTTGTTTGGCAATCCCAATGTGCAGAATACCTACTCGATGGAAGGCAACTTTGTGGAACTGCTCAAAACGTATAAAGACCCGCGTTTGTTCAGCTTTGCCGATAAGGCCACAAAATATGCTTCCCTGCCGGCCACTGATTTCAACGCCTATGGCGGCATCAATGCCAGCGACCCGGTTAATGTCAATGCCAGCAAAGTGCTGGCAGGCGAGGCTTCGCGCATCAACCCACGGTATTACAACAGTGCCGTGAATGAGCCGGCTATCGGACTGGGTTATGCCGAACTGCAGTTCATCCTGGCAGAAGGCGTGGTGAGGGGCTGGATCGGCGGCACCGCCGATACGTATTATAAGAAAGGGATCGCAGCCTCCATGAGCTTCTACAATATCGATCAGACCACCACCAATACCTATGCAGCGCAAAGCTCCATCCAGCTGACAACGGCCAATTCGATCGAGATGATCCAGAACCAGAAATACATCGCATCGTTTATGAACAGCGACTGGAACATCTTTTATGAAAGCCGCCGCACCGGCTTCCCGGTGATGGACACCAAAGGAGCGGGCGCGGTGAATAACAAAAAAGTACCGACCCGCTTCCTGTATCCGCAGGCTGAGCTTCAGTACAACCAGAAGAATGTCACCGATGCCATCAGCCGCCAGTTTCCGGGGGGAGATGATATCAACGCCATTTTGTGGATCAACAAACCCTAAATACAACTTCAAGTATATAAATCATGTATAAGAAAATCTTGTTCGCAGCGCTTGTCCTGATCAGTCTGCAGGGCATGGCACAAAAGAAAAAGACGGTCTTTGTCATTGTCGATGGCATCTCGTCCGATGCGATCGAGAACCTGGACCTGCCCGGCATCAAAGCCATTGTCAACGATGGGGCTTACCTGCGGGCACACCAGGGCGGCGACCGGGGCACCTACAATGAAACACCTACCATTTCGGCGCCCGGTTATAATAACGTGCTCACCGGTACCTGGGCCAACAAGCATAATGTGGTTAACAATAAGATCGCCGACCCTAATTATCACTATCCCACGATCTTCCGCCTGTTCAAAGAACAATACCCGGACAAAACCATCGCGGTCTTCTCTGCCTGGGTAGACAACAGGACCAGGCTGATGGGTCACAATCTTCCCCAGACCGGGAACCTGCAGGTTGATTACGTCTTCGATGGTTACGAAAAAGACACCGTTCGTTTTAAACACGATAAAAACGGTGATTTTTTCCAGCTGATCGACGCCCGGATCGCTGCTGATGCATCGAAAACGATCCGGGAAAAAGCACCCGACCTGTCATGGGTATACCTCGAAGAGCCTGATGCCAAAGGCCACCGTTTTGGCGATGGACCGGAATACCAGGCATCGCTGCAGCATATCGACCAGGACCTGGCTTTAATTTATGATGCCATCAAATACCGGCAGCAGCAGTTCAAAGAAGAGTGGTTGCTGATCATCACCACGGATCATGGCCGGGCTGAGGAAGACGGCAAAAAGCATGGCCTTCAAACCGACCGCATGCGAAACACCTGGCTGGCGACCAACAGGAAAGAGCTGAATGCCTATGCGAATACCTATGATGCTTCGGTGGTCGATATCCTGCCAACGATCGCACGGTTCATGAATGTAAAACTCCACACGGACGTACAGTATGAGCTGGACGGCATCCCGTTACTGGGACCGGTTTCCATTGCACAGCCGCACGCCTACTACGTACAGGGCAAGCTGGTAGTGACCTGGAAGTCGCTTGAACGATCAGGCAATGTGAAGATCCGCGTTGCCCCTACCAACAACTTTAAGACCGGTGGCAAGGATGATTATGTGATGCTGGGCGAATTTCCCGTCAACCAGAAATACGCAACCGTTGATGTGAGCAACTACCCTTCCTCCTTTTATAAAGTAGTGGTGGAAGGACCAGACAATACGCTGAACACCTGGGTAAACGTTCCTCAACCAGGAGTGCCGGCGCCGGCATCGCATTAAAAAAACCGGTCCATTTTTTCTAATCCCTCAGCCTGCCTGTGCCGGAAGCGTTCAGGCAGGTTGAGTTTCAACGGCCGGCAGTCTGCCGGTAATGACACCTGACAATA
>JBEVLT010000375.1:0-4793 GCA_040509055.1 Chitinophagaceae bacterium | reverse complement strand
TTTTCACCACGGAGAAATCGATTCCCAGGTTAATGGTCTTTGTGCTTTCCCAGGAGAGGGCCGGGTTGCCCGGTGTGGTGATGCTTAAGCCCCTGCCGCCCTGCACCAGCGTGTTGCCCACAGCAGACAGGATGTCGTAGGAAGAAGATACGCCCGAGTTGGGAGAGTTGCCGGTGAGGCCATAGGTAAGGCGCAATGCCAGCCGCTGTACCCAGTCCACGTTTTCCATAAAGTCTTCGTTGCTCATGTTCCATTTCACCCCTACGCTCCATATCGGTTTGTTTTGCGCAGCCTTGTCCTTTCCGAACAGGGTGCTCTGGTCATTGCGCCAGCTGGCGTTCAGCGCATATTTCCGTTTGTACGTGTAGGCGGCATTGGCATAATAGGACGTGTACCTGGAGATGGCTTCGCTGGTGCCATACAGGTCGTAGGCCAGGAAGCTGAAGCCGGACACATAGTTCGGAAAGATGGTGCCGGCAGTGTACCCTGTCAGCTGCTGTGCATTGTAAGGCGTGGTGGTCAGCAGTTCTTCGTCATACCCCCTTGCCCGGGATGAAACGGAGTTGGAAAATTGTTCCTGCGATTCCTGGCCCAGCATCACGGTCAGCTCATGGTTGTTCCAGCTGTTGTCGTACAGCAGCTGGTTGCGAACGGTCCAGTTTCGCTGGTTGCCGGACATCGTGGTATACCGGCCTCCTTCGGAGGGAAGAAGATAGACCGGCTGTCCGAGCGTATTCAGCTGGGTAAAGGCAGCCAGCTCGCGCCGTACCGTCCAGCTTTTCGCCCTTTCCAGCTGCTCCTGCGAGTTGTTTCCTTTGATATAGCCATAAGCGCCTTCGAACCGCAGGCCTTTGAACAGCTTAACGGTAACGCCGCCATTGATACGGGCCAGCAGCACATTGGTATTGGTATAGCCGGAGTTAAACTCGTTCAGCGGATTGTAGTCCAGGTTGATCTTGCTTTTGTTCTGGTAGGAAGTAATACTATCCGCTATCAGGCCGGTCAGGAAAGGAATAGACAGATTGTTTCCATTGCCGTCGCGGAACAGCTGGTACGGATAAAAGGTATAATCGTATTCAATATTTCGTTTGGCCGTTTGACGCGTGGTGGACAGGTCTGTGATCAGGTAAAAGCGTATCCGCTGGTTCAGCTGCAGGTCCTGGCGCACATTGATCTTGTAGGTTTTGTTGGTCTCGCCCGGTTGATCGCTCTGGTTGTCGGTGTAGCTGAATGAGCCATAGAAAGAATATTTTTCGCTTCCGCCGGAGAGGGAGATGGTGTGGTTCATCAGCCGTGCGCTGCGGTAAAACAGGTTGTCGATCTGGCTCCGGTTCGAAATGCCGGCAAGGCTGTCGAGGCTTTTCTGTGCCTGTGCAGCCGTGATCAGCCCATTGGCGCGGTTGTACAGGATCAGCTCATGGGGCGCCACGCCGGAAGTGCTTTTCAAATAGGAAGCAACGGTGGTCCACGGATAGGTGGTGGTATACCCCGGGCTTTCAAATATCTCCACACCTGCTTTTACAAACTGCTCGCTGTTCAGCATGGAGGTATAATCCAGTTGCGGTTTGCCCTGGAAGTTGATGAAGCCATCGTAGTTCACGCGCAGTTTGCTGTTGAAGCCTCCTTTTTTGGTCGTGATCACGATCACGCCATTGGCGGCCCTTGCTCCCCAGATGGAAGCGGCCGTCGCATCTTTCAGCAGGGTAATGTCTTTTACGTCCTGCGGGTTGATGGAAGAAACATCCTGCATCACCAGTCCGTCTACCACATACAGGGGTTGCACACTGGTACCTGTATATTGACCGTTGCCGTTAAGGCTGGATGCGCCGGTAGTAGACAAGCCGCGTACGATGAGCTGGTTTTTGGCAGGCGCATTGTTGACCACCAGTCCCGGTACCAGTCCGTCCAGGCTTTGCAATATATTCATGGAGGTAGTACGGTTGGCGATGACGTCCATATCGGCCTGGGCAAAAGAACCTGCGCTTCTTTCTTTGCTGAGCTCCTGGTACCCCGTTCTTACCATCACTTCCACTTCCTGCAGCCCGGCTACCGCACGCTTGAGGACTATTGATACACCGGCATTGCTCAGGATGGAGGACGTAACGCGGATGGTCTGACTTTCCATGCCGATAAAGGATATCTGTAACACGTCGCCTTCAATAACGGTTAAGTTAATGAAGCCCTGGGCATCGGTGACACCCGAGCTTTTGGTGTTTCTTACAGCTACCGTGGCGCCGGCGAGCGGGTTGCCGGCCGAGTCGGTCACCTGGATCCGGATGGGCGGAGCAGGAGCAGCTTCTCCAGGGGTAACGTCCGGAACATATCCTGATGGGGCAGCCACTTCCTTGCGGGAAAGGATAATCGTTTTGTCCCGGATCACATACTTCAGCGGCTGGTCTTTCAGCACTATGTCCAGCAGTTCCTGCAGGGGCATATCGTGTGCGGAAACCGTAACCGGTTTGCTGCCGTTAAAAACTTCCTTTTTGCTGAACAACACATAGCCGGTCTGTTCCTTTACGGCCCGGAATACCTGGGCCAGCGTCAGGTTTTTGCCGGAAATAGTGACTTTCTGGGCCACGCCGGTGGCATGAACGGAAAGAAAGGAGATCAGTAGCAACGAGACAGTCAGTTTCATGACCAATACTGTTTGGGTGATGACCCTGTTCCGGAAAGGCCGTTCAGCAGGCGCAGCCTGGCCGGTACCGGGTTCAATAGCAGTTTTTTGCATAGTTTAGTGCAACGTTTTGGGTTGAAAAATGGATTCCAGTCCTTTTTGAATCATCCGGAACATTACCGGGAGTGGTCTCAACACTTCCGGTTTGTTTTTTCAGGATGATCCGGTTATGATAAGCCGCATGGGCGGCTGGCATACAAATGTGAACGATGCTGTTTGGGTTTTCGGATCCCGCAAGCATATCAATGGATAAGGTAATGGCTGCCTGCCGGAAGCGGGCAACAGCGACAGCATCGCGGTGTGGCACGTGCTGTCTTTTCAGCTCATGTGTGATCAGGTAAAATGGTAGCCGGTGATCAGGGCAGAATGAATAACGTTCTGCCCTCCAGCCTGGTGTGGACCCCCAACTCTTCCAGGCTTACCAGCAATTGGTTCAGCGTAATACCGCGCGTCATCTCTCCTACAAATTCTCCTTTTTCCAAATTGTCTTTTTTAAATACCACCGACACGTCGTACCAGCGCTCCACCTGCCGCATGATCTCTCTTAATGAAGCCCCTTCAAAATAGAAGAGCCCGTTTTTCCAGGCCAGCACCTTTTCCAGGTCGGCTTTTTCAATGAGTTTCAGGACAGCCTGCCCCGTAGCGCCGTTCTTTACCTGTGCCTGTTGGCCCGGTTTCAGCACCAGGGAGGCTTGATCGGCAATCGTTAGTGCAGGAGGGTAGGCGTTTACGCTGACCGACCCTTCCACCAGTGTGGTATTCACCGTCTCTTCGTTGTCATAGGCGTTCACATTGAACTGTGTGCCGGTTACTTCTACTTCCGTTTTATCGTTCACATTCACCCGGAACGGCATGGCTTTGTTTTTCGCCACGTCAAAATAAGCCTCGCCGGTCAGCTGCACACCCCGCCTGTCGCCCTTGAAAAAAGTCGGGTAGCGGATGGAGCTGGCGCTGTTCAGCCATACCGCTGTACCATCGGGCAGGGTGAGGTGAAACTGTCTTCCTTTCGGGGTGGAAATGGTATTGTACACCACCTCGTTCCCTGTGCCTTCGTAAACCAGCTGTCCGTTCACCACCCTCGCCGTTACTCCACCCTGGAGGGCAATCATGCCGTCTTTCACAGAATCGAGCGATACCTGCGAGCCATCGGCCAGGGTTAATACAGCCCCGTTCCTCCCGGGTTGGATTTCAGCTTTTTTTGCCTCGCTGATAGCCCGCGGCGGGTTTTTTTTACCGGAGAACCACAGGTAGGAGCCTGCCGAAACCAGCAATAGAACAGCGGCTGCAGCCCACCAATACCGGACAGGGATGCGGCGTACCGGTTTTTCCCGGGCCGGCACTTCGGTTCCTGTCTTATATATGATCCCGCGCAACCTGGCGACAGATTGCGCTGCCTGGGCTGCAGCAGACGCTACAACAAGCCCTTCTCTCCAGTGCGTGCCGATCTCTTCGTCCAGCAGCAACTGGTTTTCAGGGTCTTCAAGCAATCGGAAAAACTCGTTGGTTTCCTGAACGGACAATTCGTCCGTTGTATATCTTCTTAGCAAATCTTTAAACAACATGTCTGCGACTTAGTTTTAATGCTAACCAGTGCGCCTATTAATAAAGAGGCGTCTGAAAAGCGATACTCCCGGAAAAAACGACATTATTTTTAAAAAAACTTTACAGGAAATTAAAAAACAGCCAGGCTGCGCCTAACAGGTAGCCCTGCCGGCCCAGGAATACCCTGATCTGGTTGAGCGTCAGCGTCAGGTTGTTGGCGATGGTTTTGGGCGAAAGCCCGAGCCGGCTGCCGATCTGCTCATGGGTCAGTCCCTCCTGGCGGCTCATTTTATAAATGGCCCGCTGTTGCTCCGGCAGTTGCAGCAGGGCGGCATTCACCATTTTTTCTATATCCTTTACGCCTTCCAGCTCAAATGTCTGTGGCTGCAGTTCAGCAACTGCCCTGTCGAGCAGTTTTTGCTGTTTTTCCTTTTTCAGCAGGCTTTTCCGGATCGCATTCCGGGTGGTAATGAATAAGTAGTCGTCGAAAGACGCGATCTGCCCCAGGTTTTTCCGGCCTGACCAGAGTTGGGTGAAGATGTCCTGCAGAATATCCTCGGCTTCGGCATATGACTTT
>JBEVLT010000374.1:0-3496 GCA_040509055.1 Chitinophagaceae bacterium | reverse complement strand
CAGGGGAAAAGATAAGTTTTATTTCTTTACTATACGATGTTACAGAGAGTGATGTTGCGGCCTCCATTGAATTTTTCAGTAAAGCTGCTTAATGAAATTTTTCATAGATGAAAATATGCCACCTCAGCTTGCCGAAGGATTAGCTATTCTCGAAAAGCCCAACAACGAAGGTGTGGAGGTTTATTCTATTCAGAAGGAATATGGAAGGGGTATACAGGACGAAGAGTGGATACCTCAGGTGGGCAAAATAAATGGAATAGTTATCACTCAGGATTACAATATTCAAAGAACACAACAGCAATTCGAGTTATTGAGAAATTATAAGGTTGGCATATTTTATCTCCGACCTCCAGGCAAGAGTGGCTATAGATATTGGGAAATGGTGGAAAAGATATTTGCATACTGGACTCAGATAAAAGCCTTAGCCAGAAAGAGTCGAGCACCTTTTGCCTATAGAATAATGCCAAGAGGGAAAATCGAAAAAATAGGTTGATCCAGTCCTATATCGCACTTGTAAACTGCTTCAGGAACCGCACATCGTTCTCGCTGAAAAGCCGGATATCGTTGATACCGTACTTCAGCATGGCCGGCCGCTCGATACCCATGCCAAAGGCAAAGCCGGTGTATTTATTCGGGTCGATGTGGCAGTTTTGCAATACGTTGGGGTGCACCATGCCGCAGCCGAGTATCTCTACCCAACCGGTCTTTTTACAGATATTACAGCCGGTGCCGCCGCAGATAAAGCAGCTGATATCCATTTCGGCGCTGGGCTCGGTAAAAGGGAAATAGGAAGGGCGGAAGCGCACTTTTACATCCTTGCCGTACATCTCCTTCACAAAGAAATAAAGTGTTTGCTTCAGGTCGGCAAAGGATACGTTCTCGTCGATATACAATCCTTCTACCTGGTTGAAGAAGCAGTGGCTGCGGGCGCTGATCGTTTCGTTGCGGTATACACGGCCGGGGCAGATCACGCGGATCGGCAGCTTGCCTTTTTCCATCTCCCTGATCTGCGTGTTGCTGGTATGCGTGCGCAGCAGCCAATCAGGGTTTTGCTGCACGTAAAAAGTGTCCTGCATATCACGGGCCGGGTGATGCTCGGGCAGGTTGAGCGCAGTGAAGTTGTGCCAGTCGTCTTCGATCTCCGGGCCTTCGGCCACGGCAAACCCCAGCCGCTGAAAAATGGAGATCACCCGGTTGCGGATAAGCGTGATCGGGTGGCGGCTGCCGGTAGGCACCGGGTCGCCGGGCAGGGTGAGGTCGATAGCCTGGGCGGTGTCCGGGCCGGCCGACATGGTCTGCTTCAGCTCCTCGTATTTGTTTTCGACAAACAGCTTGAACTCGTTGAGTACCTGGCCAAATTCTTTTTTCCGCTCGTTGGGTACATTTTTCATTTCGCCCATAATGGCTTTCACGATACCCTTTGTACCCAGGTATTTGATACGGAATTCTTCGGCCGATTTGGCATCGGTAGCGGTAAAAGCCGCCACTTCGTTTTTGATCGTCTCTATCTGGTTCACCAGTTGCTCCATAAGGACGCAAAGATAACGAGCGGCGGCAAGAGTGCGAAGCCTGTCCTGGCCGTGGTAAAAACCGGGAGCAACGGCCGGTTCTTACCGGTGCGGAACTGCATGTCATCCCTGTCTGAATTCATTTTCCAGTATCTTGCGACCATGGCAGATTTCCTGAATATCACAGATTTTTTATCACCTGTCAGCCGGGGCGAGCTTTCGTACGACGAGGGCTACAAGGACGGCCAGATCGGAAAGACCATCCTTGTGTATGAAAACGAATTTCCTGATATCGACGAGGCCGACCTGGTGCTGGTAGGATGCGGCGAACAGCGCGGCAGGGGCATGCACATGGGATACAGCGCTGCGCCGGACGCCATCCGCCGGCAATTCTATGCATTGTATGGCTGGCACCCCGATATCCGGATCGCCGATATCGGCAACCTGAAAAAAGGATCCGGGCTGCCCGATACTTATGCTGCATTGAAGACCGTGGTGAAGGAGCTGCTCGGCGAACAAAAGATGGTGGTGGTGCTTGGCGGTTCGCACGACCTGACGCTGTCGCAGTACCAGGCCAGCGGCGGCAAGGCCATCGAAGCTACCTGTGTGGATGCGCTGATCGACCTGAACCTGGACTCCGACTTCCGCTGCGATAACTTCCTGATGGAAATGCTGACCGGCGAGCCCAATTTTATCCGGCATTACAATCATATCGGGTTCCAAAGCTATTATATCCACCCGCGGGTGCTGGAGACCATGGACAAGCTGCGGTTTGACTGCTACCGCGTGGGTCATGTTAAAGAGAACATCGAGGAAATGGAGCCGGTGCTGCGCAACTCCCAGCTTTTCAGCTTCGACCTGTCGGCGCTGGCCCATGCCTATGCTCCTGCCAATACGGTTTCGCCCAACGGCTTTGATGGCGAGGACGCCTGTGTGCTGATGCGGTATGCCGGTATGAGCCCCAACATGAATACCGTTGGCATTTATGGGTACGACCCGGAAAAAGATGTGCAGGACCTCACCGCCAAACAGATCAGCCAGATGCTCTGGTACCTGCTCGATGGCAGGAGCCGCAGCCGCCGCGAGGCCGGCCTGGATGAAAAAGACTCCTTCAACGAGTACCATACGGCATTTGCGGAAGTGGAAACCACCTTCCTGCAAAGCAAAAAAACCGGCCGCTGGTGGATGCAACTGCCAGACAAGCGCTTTATCGCCTGCAGTTATAAAGATTACCTGCTGGCCAGCAGCAACGAGATACCGGAGCGCTGGCTGCGTGCGCAGGAAAGAGGCTGAGGAATGTAAAAGTCAAAATGTAAAGTTTTAAATGTAAAAGGATGTGCACTTACCGTTCAACGTACGCCACTTTTACATTTTGCATTTTGAGTGTTACGTTTTGCATTTTTTCCTCTTCCTGTTCCGTTCAGCAACAGATCACCCGGTCTGCCAGGCAGGTTATTTCGGATTCTTCCTTACGCACCGCCCATGTCGGCATCAGCATTTATGAGCCCGCTACCGGCAAATACTGGTATAATCACCAGGGGGATCATTACTTTGTACCGGCCAGCAATACCAAGATCCCCACCTGCTATGCCGCTATGAAGTATTTGGGCGATAGCCTGGTGGGGCTGCGTTATAGCCGGCGGATCGATTCCACCGTGGTGATATTGCCGGCAGCTGATCCTACCTTCCTGCATCCTGAGTTCAGGCATCAGCCGGTTTACGAATTTTTAAAAAGCGCTCCGGAATGGCTGATGTGGGGCAATGTGGATATGGATGTAACCCCACTTGGCAATGGCTGGGCCTGGAATGATTATAACGAAAGCTATATGGCGGAGCGTTCTAGGTTTCCGCTGTATGGCAACCTGGTTGTGTTTTACTCACAGGATGATTCCATTGCGTCTTCTCCGCCCTTTTTCGCACAGAACAGGCTAACCCAATGTTAAGGTTCATACAAAAATTTTTTTATCGACCGGCGCCTTGGAGACAAT
>JBEVLT010000373.1:0-12572 GCA_040509055.1 Chitinophagaceae bacterium | reverse complement strand
GGCAACCGGATTACACTGGTACCGGAAGGTCTGGGCGATAAGGTGGAAGAAAAAACCATGTTTATCTCCGGATCAAGTACCATCTCCTCGCTGTCCGAAGAATGGATCGAGAGTGTAAGGCATTCGCGCTTTAGTGGCCATGAATGGAACAATACAGAAACCATACGCATCAACACACTCGATAATCTTATTGCTGAATACGGTTTGCCATTTTTTTGCAAGATCGATGTGGAGGGATACGAATTGCAGGTACTGAAAGGTCTCAGCCAGCCGATTCCTATCATGTCTCTTGAATATACCGTGCCGGAACAAACCAGCCGGCTGGCTGAATGCATTGACACCTGCTATCGGTTAGATCCCGGCTATGAATATAATTATACAGTCGGGGAACAGCTCTCTTTCCAGCTTGCTTCTTTCGTAACCTATGAAACCTTTGCCCGCCTTATTCATGGGCAACCCTTTCAACAATCAGGCTTTGGCGATATTTATGTCAAACTAAGATCCGTGTAAGTTACCCACTGGCTAAATCCGGGTCCATTTTGCCGGAATTATATCCATCGAGTCATAGCGGCTGTCAGCAAACCATTGAAGAGGGGCGATCACCTGCTTCCCGCTGCTGCTAAGCCAGGCTGCCCACCATGCAAAAGTGCTGTTAGGAATGATAAAATATTTGCAGGCAGCCATGAGCTGCAAATAGTCTGCAAACCGGGGACCTGCATGATCATGATTGACAATCGTCGTCTCCCGGCCTGTTTGAATATGTTCTTTAGACCATTGAATATCATCGGAAAAGATAAAATAATGTGGGTCTTTTACTTCAGAATTTATTTTTTCAACAGCATGTCTATAGTAGTCTAATCCTATGAATCCATGCATGCTGGAAGAATGACTGTTTGTAACATAATCTCCCCGCCTGACATTCAGGCACACAGCATCGCAACTTCTTATTTTCTCCAGCAATTCAACATTGGCCGGAATATGTAAATTGTCAAACCGGAAATCACTTCTTATTTGTCCTTCGATGTCTTTGAAATATTTTTCCGTTTGCCAATACCCATCCAGGTAAATGGAGGGCCCAAGAATGTTGAATTTCGGGTTAAATGAAAATCCCTTTTCTTTGAAATAATAACGGCTGTAAAAAAACTTACGACTGACTCTTGAAAACAAAGATGAATTCCCGGAAGGTTTGACGCGGGAAATCTCGGCGCCGGTTGCCGTTGGAAATGCGACATCAGGGAATATAGAGATATCAAAATCCCGGAAAACAACATCACTTAGATTACGGTCCAGCAAAAAAGTCAGGTCGGCCTTTAACTCAACACCATGTCGCAAAGAAAGAGCCCTTCCGGCTGCATATTGAAACATTTGGTTTCCCAGACCACCTTGCAATTTTACAATAATCATTGTTTTTGTTTTTGAAGGTAATATGTATCCGGAAATTCAGGCAATAACCACATTCAGATCGGCCATGCATTGGTGCTATAGCCGTTATTTTAATCTTATCTTGCCTGTAGGAAAAACTTGTATCAGGCTTGTTTTTTTTCCTCCTGGAAAAACTGATACGCATTTGAAAGACCCTCCTTTAGGGGAACCTTATGTCTCCAGCCCTGTGCCTGCAACCGGGAGCTGTCCATCAGCTTTCGCGGTGTGCCGTCGGGTTTCGAGGAATCAAACTGTATTTCTCCTTCAAACCCGGTCACTTCCTTTACCAGGATAGCCAGGTCTTTTATTGAAACTTCTTCGCCGGTACCGATATTGACAAAGAGCTTATCGTTATACTCCTGCATCAGGAACACACAGGCATCGGCCAGGTCATCTACATACATAAACTCGCGCAGCGGCGACCCGGTACCCCATATTTCCACGAAAGCGGCATTACTCACTTTCGCCTCGTGAAATTTGCGGATCAGGGCCGGTATCACATGCGATTTCTCCAGGTCATAGTTATCCCCCGGGCCATAGAGGTTGGTGGGCATGGCTGAAATAAAATTGCTGCCATACTGGTCGCGAAAGGCTTCGCAAAGTTTGATACCCGCGATCTTGGCAATGGCATAAGGTTCGTTCGTGGGCTCCAGTTCGCCGGTCAGCAGCGACCCCTCGTTCATCGGCTGCGGCGCCATGCGCGGGTAAATGCAGGAACTGCCCAGAAACAATAATTTCTGCACGGCAGTGGCATGCGCTGCATGAATGATATTGGCCTCGATCATCAGGTTGTCGTAGATAAACTGTGCCCGGTAGGTATTGTTGGCCAGGATGCCGCCCACTTTGGCAGCTGCGAGGAACACGTAGGCCGGCCGTTCTTTTGAAAAAAAGTCGTCCACTGCAGCCTGGTTGCGCAGGTCCAGCTCGACCGAGCTGCGGGTGATGATATTTTCAAACCCTTCCTGCTGTAGCTTTCTTACAATCGCCGAGCCTACCATGCCGCGATGCCCGGCTACGAATATCTTGCTGTTCTGCTCCATTATTCAAATTGTCTTACGGTGTGATAGCCTGAGTTCCTGAGCACCACGTCTTTCCTGAAATGCTCCAGGTCGGCCTCCACCATTTCTTTTACCAGTGCGCTCAGGTCGTATTTGGGTTGCCAGCCCATTTTTTCCCTGGCCTTGGTGGCATCCCCCAGCAGCAGGTCTACTTCCGTAGGCCGGAAATAGCGCTTGTCTACTTCCACCACCACATCGCCTTTCCCCAGTTTGACAGACGGGTCGTTTACCGATACCACCAGCGCTTTTTCGTTCACATCATTTCCTTCAAACTCTACTTCGATACCCGCATGGGCAAACGCCATCTTTACAAAATCCCTGACAGCGGTGGTAACACCGGTTGCGATCACAAAATCTTCCGCCTCGTCCTGCTGCAGCATCAGCCACATGGCCTCCACATAGTCCTTGGCATGACCCCAGTCCCGCTTGGCATCCAGGTTACCCAGCCAAAGTTTCTTTTTCAATCCCAGGGCTATTTCGGCCACTCCGCGGGTTATTTTACGCGTTACGAAGGTTTCGCCGCGAAGCGGGCTTTCGTGGTTGAAGAGGATGCCGTTGCAGGCATACATGCCATAAGCTTCCCGATAGTTCACCGTGATCCAGAAACCGTATAGCTTGGCCACCCCATAAGGCGACCGCGGGTAAAACGGCGTTGTTTCAGTCTGGGGTACTGCCTGCACTTTGCCATACAATTCCGAAGTAGAAGCCTGGTAAATCCTGGTCTTTTTCTCCAGACCCAGAATCCGCACGGCTTCCAGTATACGCAGAGTGCCCACGGCATCGGTATTGGCTACATATTCGGGCTCCTCAAAACTGACATGCACATGGCTCATGGCGCCCAGGTTGTAGATCTCATCGGGCTGCACCTGCTGAATGATGCGGATAATATTGGTGGAATCGGTCAGATCGCCGTAATGCAGGATCATTTTCAGGTTCGACTCATGCGGGTCCTGGTACAGGTGGTCCACCCGCTGGGTATTGATCAGCGACGTACGCCGTTTGATGCCGTGCACCTCATACCCCTTGTGTAACAGCAGTTCAGCCAGGTAAGCGCCATCCTGACCCGTAATACCCGTGATAAGAGCCTTTTTCATGCGTTCCTATTCAATTTTGGCTGCAAATGTAATCTTTTCAAAGTTTACCTGATTAGCACAAAAGTGCCCTTGCGGAAGACCTTGCTTTCGCAATTTGTCCTGGCCCTGATCATGTAAACAAATACCCCGGAATTTTGCTTCACCCCTTTGTAGGTGCCATCCCAGCACTGACCTGCATTCTTCGTGAAAAAGATCAGTTCCCCCCACCGGTTATAGATGCTGAATTCCAGCTCTTCCACCACACCCCAGATTTTGATGCCGTAACAATCATTCAGCCCATCGTTGTTGGGCGTAAACGCGTTCGGCATCAGGTAATCTCCCTTGTTGGATGCTTCCACCTTTACCAGCACCGTGTCGTAGTTTTTACACCCGGCCGCATTGGTGCCGGCCACGATGTAGGAAGTAGTGAGATCCGGCGTAGCCACCGGGCTGGCAACCAGGCTGTTGCTGAGCCCGGCCGAAGGGGTCCACCTGTAACTGCCTGCCCCTGTGGCCAGCAACTGGCTTTCGCCATAGCTGCAGTCGATATCGTTGGACCGGGTAGCCTGCACATTGGGCAGCGGCAGGATGGTCACTTTTACGGGCAGGTCCTTTGATTGGCCGCATTCACTCTCCGTAATGGAGACTGTATAATCCATCGTAGCGGCTGGTGATGCTTTAGGATTGGCGATAGCCGTGTTACTCAATCCTGTAGCCGGATACCAGCTGTAAATATCCCCTCCCGATGCGCTCAGCTGCAGCGAATCGTTTTTACAAACGGACCCGGCGCCGTTCACAGTAAACACAGCATCGGCCCGTATGGCAATCTTTACCGAGTCGAGATACGCACAGTCATTGACATCGGTGACCGATACATAATAGGTCATATCACCGGCAGGCGTGGCCACCGGGTTAGGCGTTCCCGGGTTGGTCAGGGTAGCCGCCGGGAACCAGCTATAAAAAACGCCGCCTGTGGCAGACAAGGGCACAGAAGTGTTTTTACAGATCGTAGCATCTTCGGAAGTAGTGATATCCGGTTTCGCAAATACATTCACATACACGGTATCCTTTGCCACGCAACCATTGATCGTAGTTCCTGTAACGATATAGCGGGTCGTATCTTCCGGCGAAGCCACCGGGTTGAAGACCGAGGGATCGGTCAGCGCTGTGGCCGGCGACCATGTATAATCCTGTGCGCCTGCAGCAATCAGCTGTACCGGGCTTTTACCACATACCGTCGTATCGTTATTGGTGGTCACCAGGGGCTTTTCTACCGCGATCTTCACCGAATCACGCCTGATAAACACCGGTGCAAAAGAGATATCATCCAGCGCAAAATCATTGCCGGTCAGCACCGTGTTTTTATTCACGATAGAAATGACAGCAGAAGTACTATTGCCGGAGTTCCAGGTGGTATAGAACTGTGCCCAGTTGCAGACCGGTACCGTTGCCGTAATGAGATTGCCGATATTATTGCCATTGATCGAAAACTGCAGCTGGGCCGGGTTGGAAGGAAACACCGATTGTATCCAGGTAGAAAAGGCATAGTTCGTATTCGGCGTCACCGTAACGGTCTGGCGCCATACGTTGACGTCGGTTACCGGGGAACCATTTACCATCATCATATTACCGGTGCCGGACGTGTGGTCGCCGCAGGCACTCATACCCCCGTTCCAAGCCCGTGGGTTGGTTCCTATGAAATACTGGCCCTCGTTCGTATTTGGCATAGAATGGGTATAGCCGGACGTAAACCCGGTATTGCCCTGCGTAAAATCACCGTTCACGATCAGGTTGCTGCCTGTCACCTGTGCCGTCAGGTAGTACGTTATATCCTCCGGTGCGGAAGTAACAGGGTTGGGAGAAGCGGGATTGTCCAGGTAAGTGACGGGCGACCAGCAGAAATCCAGCGAGGGCCCCGACAACAGCTGCTTGGTGGTACCATAACAGATGGTGGTATCGCGGGTAAGCACAATGTTATCGCGGGTCACATCCACGCTGATCGTTTTGTTCAGGGTATCGGTGCACACCCCGTTGCCGGTGCTGTACCGAACGGTATAGTTGCCGGCAGCCGCATACGTATGGCTGGTATTCAATGCGCCGGTGGTGGTATTGCCATCGCCAAAGGCCCAGTAAGGATTGGCCGTACTGCTGCCGATACCGGTAAACTGAACCGTCAGCGGGTCGCACACATCGCGGCTGTAGGTAAAATCAAAATCGGGCGTTACAACCTGAACAGTGGTTAACATGCTATCCTTGCACCCATTGGCGTCGGTGATCACCAGCTTCACATCATGATTGCCGGCAGTAGTGAATGTATAGCTGGTATTCTGAGTGGCGGCTGCCGGTGCGCCGTCGATATACCACTGCCAGGCAGCCACCGGCGCCGTGTTTGTATAGCCCAGCCCTTCGAAGTCGAAATGCGAGCAGGAGGTTGCCATTTTCCGGATGCGTACGGAATCGATATTGGGTTTGAACAACTGGGTAGCCCTGATGATCTCAAAACCTGTATAATTTGTACCATTGCCGCCGGAGGTGGCCCCATGGGGATCGTTACCAATATTTGTATTTACTCCATTGAGGCCCCCTGTCGTGGTAATCGAATAGAGGATAGACGCCACCGGCTGCCGGAAAGCGATAAAACCGCCTCCACCGCCGCCGCCTGGTCCGTGCCTGACGCCGCTTGCACCCTGCTGATCCGCACCCCGTCCACCCCTGGTCTCCAGTACTGTTGCAGTATTGACCGAGGAAATATCCAACAAAATGCTGCCGCCAGCGCCGCCGCCCGACATACCGTCTCCGCAGGTTGCAGCGCCGGAGCAGGGAGCTGCATCTGTCCCGTTGGCCTTTATTGCCTTCCCGTTATTGGTCAGCGATCCGGCCGTAATAATGATAATTCCGCCACCGTTTCCTGCCGGGTATTCCATCACGTTGTTACCATGCCCCATCCCGCCTCCGCCGCCCAGATAGAGCCTGTTCAGTGTCACATTAGTATTCAGCGTAGTCCCTCCTTTTCCGCCTATGTTTTCCGGAACTGAGCCACAATCATCCCATTGATTACCGCCCTGCCCGCCACTGCCGGCATTGCTGCCACCCCCTCCGCCGCTGTTGTGCGCATTACCCCCTCCGCCACCATTTGAAGGAGCACCCCTGCCATAGCTTTTAGCCAGGGATAGCGGCAGATGGATCCCTTCTCCTTTCTGCGCGCCGTTATTTGTAGCAGGGGCATAATAATATCCCACCTGGCTGCATGTCACAACGGAACTATTCAGCGGGGAACCTCCGCGGAATCCTTTCCCGCTTACATCAATATCCGCATTCAGGGTGAGACTATTCTGTACGTTAAAAGCCAGTACGCCACCTTTGCTGCCATCCCATGCAGCAGCAGTAAGCGGTCTTGTCACCTCGTAATCCTGGAAATAAGGTACGCGGACCAGCTGCACTTTCCCAACCGGGATATCATACTGCCTTTTTACCACATTCAGCAGCTCGATGGTATTGCCATTCTTCCCCTTGATGTAGTTGAACTCGTAGTTGCCTGCGCTTTTGTAATCGGTGATCGTACCAAAGCTGGCCGTATTGGTGCTGTCAATGGCGGCACCCTTCATCTGAATCATCAGCACGGTATCTCCCACATTGAAAGCAGAGGCATCGGAAACTGTCAGCTTATTATTACAGGCATCGAAAGCAAGTACTTCGGTATATTGGTTGATGACGAGCGGGGTGCAATCGGTGACCGTCACCTGCCGGCATACCGTTGTTTGCGTAGGCAGCCCGTCATCGATGGTCAGCGTGATATTGTACGTGCCCGGGGTGTTGTACGTGACCGGTGCAGGATTTTGTACCGCTGCGTTGGGAAAGCTGGAGCTGGTGCAGCCGGGGATCCGGATCCGGGTAATGCTGTTATTAGTAACGTTGGAAACAAACATATACAGATCGTTCCCTACCCTGAAAATACGGGAAATCGAGTGCGGAAAGTTCATGCTGCCTGTATTGCCCAGGTTGGTAATCACCGGTACAGATGTGATCGAGCTACCGAAATTCAGCTTGAGAAGCTGGTTCACGCCAAAACCGTTGATGGCATAAGCATTGATCTGGCCGCAGTCTTTTAAAATATAAATATCCCGTGTCTTGTTCAGCATCCCCCCGGGATTACCCAGGTTCACGGCCACAGGTGGGTTCAGCAGCGAATTGCCGAAATCCAGCCGGACCAGGCTTGGATTGGGATTGTCGCTGGTGATAAAGACATGCCAGTTACCGTTGTCATTGACCGCATTGATCCCGGTAGGATAATTGAGGCCGCTGAAGGTACCCAGGTTCACGCCGGTCGGTGCATTGTTGACAAGATCATTGGTGAAGCTGATCCTTGTCACCGTATTATCCTCTGCATTGACCACAAGGCCATACCAGTTCCCGTTTTCCTGGAACGCATGCAATTCGTGCGGAAGGTTGAGGCCGCCAATATTGCCCCAGTTGGTGCCCACAGGCGAGGTGTTGGTGATATCGGAGCCGAAATCTATTTTAATGATCCTGGAAGCGATAGCATTGGGGGGACTGCCTGCCATCACCAGCGCCAGCCAGTGCCCGTTGTTGTAAATCACCTGGATGCCTTCTGCTGAATTGGGAATAATCCCGCCCACATTACCAAGGCTCACTGCCGTGGGCGTATTCAGGTATGAATTCCCAAAATCGAGCCGTACCAGGCCGCCCGGCCAGTGATTGACGACAAACAGGTAATAGTTCCCATTCACCTTGACCAGGTCGGAATAGACCGGGGAGACCAAACTTGATCCTGGATTGCCTAAATTGGTACCTACCGGGTTGATGGTCGGGTCGGCCGCGCAAAAGCTCCAGTAATAGCTGGTGGCGTTCTGAGAGGTATTGTTGATCGGCACAGGATCATTCACACACACGGTGGCGGGGATCGTGAAATCGGCTGTGACAGTTACCGGGGTTGCCGGTACACGGCAGGAATCGGCAACAAACGTACACTGCGGGTTGGTCTGGTTGATCACAGCCCCTCCTGTCAGCAATCCGTTATAGGCGGCATTACCCTGGTCGTTCGTCATATTGTCAAACGTATAGTAGGCGCGCAGACCAGCCTGGGAAGCGGGAGCCGGCAAGGCGGCATTCATAAAGGTCCGGATCTGCGCCTGTGTGCGGGCCACGTTCCATACTCTTACCTCGTTGATATAGCCCAGGAACTGGTTGTTGACAGGATTGCTTCCGCCGGCAACCTGCCCAATGGTGGTGACAAGGTCATTCGTAACAAGCGTGCCGGTACAGGGTACCTGGCTCATCAGGAAGCCGTTCTGGTAATATTTCAGCGTGGCGCCGTCATATACCATGGCCACATGGTATGTTTTGTTGAGCTCTACCGGGCAGGTTTGAAAAGTGGATTTATACCCGTTGCTCGTGGTGATCTCGCAGCCGTTTGGCAGCAGGGCATAATTGACATTGGTCTGGCCGGTATGCTTGGACACCAGGTGCCCGTAATATAATCCATTGTTGAGGGGCTGTGTCCGGTTAAACGTGGCTTCCACCGTAAGCTGGGTACCGGTAACGTCGACATCCCCTGCTGTCATTTTTGCCCCCAGCGCGGGTGTATACATCCACTGGTTGCAATCAACTGTTTTGTAGACACAGGAGTCGGCAACGAACGTGCATTGCGGATTGGTCTGGTTGATCACGGCACTTCCGGTAAGCGCCGTGATATTGAATGCCGGATTTCCCTGCTTGTTCAGCAGGTTGTCGAACGTATAATACCCCCTCAATCCTACCTGCATGACCGGGGTGGGCAAAGAAGCGTTCATGTAGGTCCTGAGATCGTCCTGCGTCCGCGCAACGCTCCATATCCGGACCTCGTTGGTATAACCGAGAAAGTTTTCCAGTACCGTACCTGAATAAAGTCCCATGCGGAGAGGAAAATCATTCTGAACGAGGTTGCCTGTTGCAGCCACACTGCTCATCAGGTAGCCATTACGATAAAACTTCAGGGTACTGCCATCATATACCAACGCTACATGATACGTTTTATTCAGCTCGATCTCGCAGATATCCGGTGTGGCAAAAAAACCGTTCGTAGTCCTGATATAGCCATGATTGGGCCGCAAAAGATAATTGGTAGTGGCTGGATCGATGTGCTTGGAAACGATATCTCCTTCGTTATTGTCGCCCGTGCCGGGACTATAAGGCTGCGTTCTGTTGATGATGGCTTCGATGGTGATCTGGTTCCCGCTGATATCGAGATCGCCGGCACTGGCATATGAAGGTGTGGATGGCGTGCCCAGCCAGTTATTGCAGGGCACCGGTACCGGCGCAGGCGGAAGTGAGCAGGAACAGATTTCCATCCGTCCCAACCCGGCGAGACTGGATACCATCGTAGCTGCCGTCTGAGCAAAAGAAGGGCTGGTAATGGTAGGCCAGCTATAGCTGCTGACCGTATAGGAGGGTTGCTGTATCGTAACGGCGGCATTCTGCACATCGCAGGACACATCCGTGGTACCGTCCAGGTTGAAGACGGTTACAAACATATCTTCCTGCCCGTCGCGCGTCAATCCGCCTACGGCCATCACCGTCTGCCCGGCTACGGCCACCCGGTACAGGCGGCGGTTGGCGGCAGCATCAAAGGTCTTTGCATAACGAACGGAGTTATCGGCATTGACCCGGTAAAGCGTGGCATCCGCATTGCCCGGCTGGCTGGTAGTGGTACCGATAAAACTGCCATCGGCTAACGGCACAAAACCGGTAAATCCATCTTTGGTGGAAGTATTGAGCGCAACGAGCCGGCTTTTGACAATATTGAAGTCTTCGTCAAGGGTAATCACCACCTGGTTCATATTCGAATAGCTCGACTGATCAATGGTATGGCCTGAAATATAATACCCGGGTCCGGAAGGATTTTTAAACAGGTAAGGATTAAAGACACCCCTGACCGAAGGCGTGATCCGCTTTGCCACGGCTACGCTCCCATCGACAATATTCAGTTTGGTCACAATGATATCGTAATTGGAACCGGCGCCTTCATGATCCATCGCCACCACCAGCGCATTATCCTTTTCCACGATGCCCACACCGTCCTCGCCCACACCGCTGTTGAACCGTTTGGTCCATTGTATATTCACGGTAGAGTTCAGCTTGATCACAATCGCATCGGCTACCCCGCCGGCCACATTGATTATGCCTGAAATAGCATACCCCCCATCCGAGGTTTCGATAATATCCATTCCCAGGTCGCCGTTGGCTGATCCCAGCCCGAATCTCCGCGACCAGGCCAGCAGACCGTTGTTGCCCAGTTTCATGGCAAAGATTTCACCGGCAATATTAAAGGAGCGGGTTTGCCCGATCACCAGCAGCCCGCCGTCTGCCGTAGGGGTGATCTTCCGCACGGTCTCTATACCATTGGCACCATAGGTGCGCGACCACAGGACAGTACCCGATGGGGTCAGCTTGGTGAACAGAATATCCCTGGTAGCCGTAAAGCTTTCGCTTTCGGCCACCACGTAAAAATTACCATCGGCTGCGGCCGCCACATCGATAGCCCGGTCATATGCGCTCCCCGTTCCGAGTGCCAGCTGCAGTCCGCTGCAATCAGGCGTGAATAACCCGCAGTCGTTTACTGTTACTACCGCTGTGACCCCGGGCGGGGCATTCGGCTCCGAACAAAGCTGGGCATCCCTGACAGATACCAGCGTATACGTGGTCGTTGCGGCAGGAGCCGGCGTGACGGTGAAAGGCACTCCGCTTTGCACATTGGCCCGGGTAATATTGGTTGTACCATTATTGTACACGATCGTAAAAGGCCCTGTACCCGCTGTGGCGGTAAACGTCAGCTGCGCCTGCTCGCCCATACAGATCGTACCTCCCGCCAGGGTGCCGGAAGCAGGTGTGATATTATCCGGCCAGGTGTATTTGGCCAGGAAAATGTCATCGCTGCCAGCAGACGACAGGTTGGTGATGGATGGAGTCGGGTCAAAATCCACATTGGATCCCTGGAAGCTACCGGAGAGGGAGAATATATTATTAGAGCCGGACACAATAGAATACCCGAAATCGTCACCGCTTCCACCGACCTTAAAGGAACAGACATATTCCCCGTTGAGTGTGTACTTTCCCAGGAAAATATCATAGCCGCCAGCACTGACCAGGTTATCTACTGCATTGGATGGGTTGAGGTCTGCAGTACCTGTGAAACCACCGGTAATGAAAAGATGATTGTTGTCTGTAGTTACCCACCAGCCGATATCTCCCGAAGTCCCCCCGAAATTAAATGCCCACTGGTATTGGCCCGAACTGTTGTATTTGGCCAGGAAAACATCGGAGCCTCCGTTGCTGGACAATGGCGCAGTGGCCGGCGATGGGTCAAAGTCGATATTACTCCCGTTGAAATCGCCGGTTAAATATACATTACCGGAATTATCCAGGGTAAGATCGCGGCCTGTGTCCAAACCTCCGCCACCGATCCTGAATGCCCACTGGTATTGCCCGTTGGTATTATATTTTGCAAGAAAAGCTTCATACCCGCCTGCTGAGCTCAGACCTGCAACGCCCGAACCCGGATCGAAATCGATATTAGTACCCTGGAAGAACCCTGTTGCATATACATTACCGGCATTGTCTGCTCTCAGTCCAAATACTGCATTATCATTATTGACCAGTCCGACATTAAAAGCCCATTGAAAAGCTCCTGTCGTATTGTATTTGGCAAGGAAGATGGGACCGCCGGTCGCACTGTTCAACAGGGTGCTGGCAGAACCGGGATCAAAATCGACCTGTCCGTCAAAGCGCCCACCCACATATACATTCCCTGCAGGATCGGCAGTAATGCAAAGTCCATAATCTGCTGTTTGCGTGCTGCCGACATTGAACGCCCATTGGTATTGACCTGCCTGATTATACTTTGCAACTACGATATCTCCTCCCCATCCGGGATCAGCGCTGCTTTCACCATTACTGGTAAGATTGGCAACGCCGGGTCCGGGATCAAAATCCACGTTGTTGGTTCTGAAATACCCCGTCAGGT
>JBEVLT010000372.1:0-11571 GCA_040509055.1 Chitinophagaceae bacterium | reverse complement strand
GGTGAAAAACTGGTGAACTAAAAAATGACGAAAAGCGGGCTGAAACGCGGAAAGCGAAACTATGTCCCTGAAAATTGACTTAAATAAACGGAGATTTGCGCTGAAAAAAGAAAGCCTCTCCATTACTGGAAAGGCCTTGTGACCCCGTCAGGATTCAAACCTGAAACCTTCTGATCCGTAGTCAGATGCTCTATTCAATTGAGCTACGGGGCCATGATCCTGTAAACCTCCTGATCCATCGTCAAATGCACTGTTCGGTAAGCTACGGGATTAAATTTTATAGTACCCCACCATTTGTTTAACCCCGCCGGACTTGCCTGCAGGACACCCGGCTTTCGAACCATCGGAGGCTTGAATTACAGGATCAGGGCGGCAAAAATACAGGAAAATAAGATAGAGACAAAATGCTGTTGCCGATTCCTTTAAAAATCAACGTGTTTTCCACCAGCGGCCTTTTACAATTCTTCATTTACCTTAGCTTTATCCCTTTATCAACCTCACATTATGAAGAAAAAACTGCTTCTCTACGCCCTCCTGCCCCTGTGCACCGGCCTCCAGGCACAGCTGAAGGCGGACGACGTCAAAACATTTACCCTGAAAAACAACATGAAGTTCCTGGTGGTGGAAGATCATTCTATCCCCAATGCCAACATGTACCTGTTTTACCGCGTTGGCTCGCGCAACGAATACCAGGGCATCACCGGCCTCTCCCACTTCTTCGAACACATGATGTTCAACGGCGCCAAAAAATACGGCCCCAAAGCCTTTGACCGCACCATGGAGTTCAACGGCGGCGCCAACAATGCCTATACCACCGAAAACGTGACCGTATACACCGACTGGTTCCCCTCCTCCGCCACCGAAGTGATCTTTGACCTCGAAGGCGACCGCATCGCCAGCCTGAGCATCGACCCGAAAATGGTGGAAAGCGAGCGCGGCGTCGTTCTGTCTGAACGCAGTACCGGGCTGGAAAACTCGCCCTGGCGCACGCTGGGCGAAGCCGTGCAGGGGCAGGCTTTTCAGGAACATCCCTACCACTGGCCCGTGATCGGTTACGAGGACGATATGAAAAACTGGAAACAAGGCGACCTGGAACGCTATTTCAAAACCTATTATGCTCCCAACAACTGCGTGGTAGTGGTATCGGGCAACGTGACATTCGCCGAGGTAAAACGCCTGGCGGAAAAATACCTGGAGCCGATACCGGCACAACCCGAGCCGCCAAAAGTACATACCGTGGAGCCGCCGCAAACCGGCGAGCGCCGGATCATGGTGCAGAAAGATGTAGCCACTCCTTACCTCAACATCGTGTACAAAGCACCGGAATCGAAGCACGACGATTACTATGCCCTGTCGCTCCTGAGCTATATCCTCAGCAGCGGTAAATCGTCGCGGCTGTATGCAGCGCTGGTAGACCAGCAACAGCTGGCCACCTCCGTGTTTAGCTCCTATGACTACAGCTTCGATCCCACGGTATTCAGCTTCAATGCCATTGCTGCTAAAAACGTGAATGAGACCGACCTCGAAAAGGCCATCTATGCCGAGATCGACAAGATCAAAACCAACGGGGTAACGGACCGCGAACTGCAAAAAGTAAAAAACCAGAAACTAATGGAATTTTACGACCAGGTAGAGACCATCAACGGTAAATCGGATAACCTGGGCACCTACGAAGTATTCTTCGGCGACTATAAAAAAATGTTCGATGCCCCCGTACTGTACAACAAAGTAACCGCCGACGACATCAAACGCGTCGCCAACCAGTATTTTACCAAACGCACCCGTACGGTCGGCATTTTAAAATCAAATACCGGGGAATAAGCCGGCAAGCCGGGATAGCTCCATTGAAACGAAATGATCCCGGTATTCCACTGACCACTAAAAAAACAAACAGATGAAATTTGCACGATATTCTTTCCTGCTCGCCGGGCTGCTGATGGCGATCGCCTCCATCGCACAGGACTATAAACTGCCCGCTTACCAGAAATTCACATTGAAAAACGGGCTGACCGTGTACCTGATGGAACAGCACGAAGTGCCCAAGATCAGCGTATCGGCCATCCTGCCTGCCGGCGCCATCTACGACGGCAACAAGGCCGGGCTGGCCTCGCTGACCGCCGTAGCCCTGAAACATGGTACTAAAAACTACCCCAAAGCAAAGCTGGACGAAGAGCTTGATTTCATCGGCGCTTCCGTAGGCACCTATGCGTCCAAAGAATCCGCCGGATTGTCGGCCGACTTTGCCGCCAAAGACAAGGAAAAAGTGCTTGGCATCATCACCGAACTGCTGACAGCGCCCACATTTGATACGACAGAGTTCAGCAAGGAAAAAAGAAGAGTCCTGCTGCGCCTGGAGCAGGCCAAGGAAAGCCCGCGTTCCGTTATCGGTTCCTATTTCGACAAGTTCCTGTACGGCGACCACGTATATGGCAACATCATCAGCGGTACGCCGGGCACCGTATCCACCCTCACCGCGGCTGATGTAAAGCAGTTCTATGCTGCGAATTATGTTCCCAACGGCGGCGCCATTTCCATCGTGGGCGACTTCAACAGCAAGGATATGAAGGATGCCATCACTGCGCTGCTCTCCGGCTGGAAAGCAGGCAAACAGGCCGATGCCAACCTCGCCGCCAAACCCATCGCCCAGCCCTCCGGCAACCGGGTGCTGCTGGTAAACAAAGATGATGCACGCGAAACCACTTTCTTTATCGGATCACCGGGCATCAGCCGCAACAATGCCGACTATGTAGCCATCGACGTGATCAATACCCTGTTCGGCGGCCGCTTCACCTCCATGCTCAACGACGAACTGCGGGTAAATACCGGCCTCACCTATGGCGCCAGCAGCCGCTTTGCCCCGCTGAAATATGGCGGCAGCTTTTATATCACCACCTTTACCGCCGGCAAAACCACGGAAGCAGCCATCGATACGGCCCTGCGCGTACTGAACCGGCTGCATACCAAAGGCGTCGACGAGGCCTCGCTCACTTCGGCGAAAAACTATGTGAAAGGCCAGTTTCCCCCGCGCTACGAAACCAGCGGCCAGCTGGCAGGACTGCTGACGCAAATGTTCTGGTACAAATTCGACGAGTCGTTCATCAACAACTTCCAGAAAAACGTGGATGGCCTGACCCTGGACAAAGCGCAGGAGATCATCGCAAAATATTTCCCGAAAGACAAGCTGCAGTTCATCCTCGTGGGCAAATCCGCCGATATCAAAAAGATCGCGGAGAAGTACGGCCCCGTAACGGAAGTGCAGATCAAAGAAGAGCCGAAGAAGGCGTTTTGACGGTTTAAAAAGTTTAAAGTCCTGTCACCAGCAATGGTCTCGCAAAAAGAAATGTACCGGAGGCATGAGGTCCCCAACATTAAACCTTAAACTTTAAACCTCCGGCCTCTGAGACCTTTGAAATTTTTCAACCCCCTTGAACCGCTTAAACTTTTTCAACCTTTGAAACTTTCTTTGTGGGCCATCGGTAAAAACCATGAACCCTATGTAAAACCGGGCGTAGAGGATTTTACCAAACGGATCGGCAACTATTTCCGGGTGGAATGGAACATCATCCCGGTACCGAAAAATGCCGGGATGATGAGTGAAATGGACCTGAAGAAAAAGGAGGGCGAACTGATCCTGGACTGGCTGGGCAAAGACGATTACCTGGTGGCACTGGATGAAAGAGGACGCCAGCTGACCTCCGAAAAGCTGGCTGATTTCCTGCAGGCCAGGGCTAATGAAAGCAACAAAAGACTGGTGTTCCTGATCGGCGGGGCCTTCGGGCTGGATGAAGCGGTATTGAAACGGGCCGATTTCAAATGGAGCCTGTCCGACCTGACCTTTCCCCACCAGCTGGTACGGCTGATACTGGCCGAGCAGGTGTACCGCGCCTGCACCATCCTGAAAAATGAAAAGTACCATCACCGGTAGGCAGCAAACGCAGGCTGAATAATTTCCGCATTTGCCCTATCCGCTCTATATTTAAAGAATGGAATTGTCAATCACGCTTGTTCTTGTTATCATCACCGCTCTTGTTTCCATAGGCGGATTTACCAACCAGAAGATCATGGACGACCTGATCTTTTACGGGCCAGCCATCACCCGGCGCAACCAATGGTACCGGATGCTTACGCATGGGCTGATCCATGCAGATGCCTTTCACCTGATCTTTAACATGATCGCCCTGTACTCCTTTGGCCAGGGACTGGAAAGGGCTTTTTCCAGCACCTGCTTTTTCGGCGAGCTGGGGCGGCTGATGTACGGGCTGCTATATCTCGGCGGGCTGGTGGTAGCCAGCATACCCGACCTGATCAAACGTAAGGACGATTATTATTTCAAAAGCCTCGGCGCTTCGGGAGCAGTTTCCGCCGTCATTTTTGCCAGCATTGTTATCTTACCGACCATGGGGGTTGGGCTACTGTTTCTCCCCGTTCGTGTACCGGGCTATATTTTTGCCGTCATCTACATCGCCGTTTCCGCCTACCTCGACAGGAAAGGTGGAAGCCATATCAACCATGGCGCACACCTGTGGGGCGCCATTTTCGGGCTTGCGTTCACCATCATCGCCATTGTGCTGATGGGAGAAATCAATATCCTCGAAAATTTCAGGGAACAACTCAACGCATCTGCCCCGTTTATCCCTGTGGATTGCTGACAGGCGGCTATGGTGCAGAAAAAGTGAGGGTCAGGCAGCGCTTTGTATCATCCGTAACCTTAAAGCGGTTATCGATGCGCCGGCCGACCACCCATACGATCTTTTTATTCATCTCCAGCACCCACACTGTTTCCTTATCGGTTTTGGACATCTTCTGGTCGATGAAAAAACGGGACAGCTTTTTCTTTTTTGCCATACCCAGCGGGTAAAAATAATCACCCTGCTTCCACCGGCGCAACAGCAGCGGGAATGTGATGGCCCTGGCATCCAGGCAGGCGATATGCGGGCTGGTATCCGGTTTGCTGTCGGCCCTAGCCTCCTCGTTTGCCACGGTCAATATGCCACCGCTGAAAACGGTCTCCCTGTCTTTTTCTTCGATGATGATATTATCGGCTGCAGCAGACAGTACCGGGCTGATGAGCAGCCAGTGCCGGTGGCGGATGATGCGGTAAGCAGCACCCGGCGACTGGATATAGCTGCCCGACTCGCTTTCGGTCAGCTTCAGCACTTCATCCACCTGCTTTTCGGTAAAGCCAAACGATGAAATGATTTCGTAGACCAGCGCCCTGTTATTAAACGACAACAACTGCCGGATGGGGATATGCACTTCGTTGCCTTTGTGACGGTATAGCTTTTTTTTAATCTCCCCGGTTGCATAACGATACAGCTGTTCGATGCCGGTAAACCGGCGGATCGTATCCTGCAGGTTGGCCGTTACCTGCGGGTAAGCCCGGGCGATGAGCGGGATGATCTCGTTGCGGAACAGGTTGCGCGTGTATTTGGACGATTCGTTGGACGAATCTTCCACGAAAGAAAGACCGTTGGCGTTGGCAAAAGCGATCAGCTCCTCTTTTGAAAAGCGTAACAGCGGGCGGCGAATGTTCCCGGAGACAGCGGGAATACCGGTCAGCCCGGGCAGCCCGGTACCGCGGCAAAAATTCATCAGCACGGTTTCGGCATTGTCGTCCGCATGGTGAGCGGTGAGTAGGAAGCCGGCCTTCTGCTCACCGATCAGTTGTTCGAACCATTCATAACGAAGCTCCCGGGCCGCTACCTGGATAGATCGTTTCTTTTTTGCCGCATAAGCTTCCGTGTCAAACCGTTTGACCAGCACCTCCACCCCGTACCGGTCTGCCAGTGTTTTTACAAATGCTTCGTCTCTCTCGCTCTCGGCACCACGCAGCTGAAAATTGCAGTGGGCAATGATAAAATCAAATCCGGCCTGGCGACAGAGTTCGCAGAGAACGATCGAGTCCACGCCCCCGCTGACGGCCAGCAGAAGCCGGTCTGCCTTTGTAAAAAGACGCTGCTCAGCGATTGCTTGTTGAAAGGACAATGGCAGGCTCATGATGTGCAGAAAAATAGATTATCCGGCGATTATGCCACTTTCTTTAGTTGCTGACGGGCAATCCGCAGATCATATTCAACCTGAAGACGCATCCAAAACCCGGCACTGATGCCAAGCACCTTTTCGATCCTGATGGCCAGCAGCGCAGAAATATTACGTTTGCCTTTTATCAGTTCATTCAAATGCGGGGGTCTCATCGAAACCGTTTCTGCGAACTGGTTTTGTGCAATATTCCTTGCTTCCAGCTCGTCTCTCAGCACTTCACCAGGATGCAACAATACATCCGTTTCCAATTCCTGGCCTCTGTTGCCCGTTACTTTATACGTTCCCATTACCTGTAATGATTTGATCGATCTTCCACCAATCTAATTTCTGTAAGCGTGATCCTGTTTTTCTCTATGGAAAAACCAAGCCGGTATTTCAGATCGATCCTGATTGAAAACAAACCTTTCTTATCACCTTTCAACGCTTCAACATGCAGGCTCCTGAACTGTTGCAGCTCCGCAGTACTTTCTGCACTCTTCAGGATCAGTATCCTCTTTCTGAATTTTTCCAGGACATCCTGAGTATAGCGTGGTTTACCACTGACCGGTAAACCAGCACATATCTTTTCCAAATAACCGTTGCGAAATTGAATTTGCATGAAAGAACCCGATCACCTACCGAGCCGATTACCGAAATTAGGGAATTTATGGAATTTCAGAACGGATCAAAAAACCAGCTCTTCATAAGCCCCCCGCAGTTCTCCATACGCGTGGTTGTCGCCGGCCTTCTTCGTTTCTTCCATGCCACGTTCGTACACGCTGATAGCGCCGGCTGTATCGTTATTGCGTTCCAGCAGCTTGCCCAGGTGATAATAGCTGCCGGTATACGCGGGATCGCGACCCAGCAGCGCTTCAAACACACGACCCGCTTCCGCATCATTGCCCAGCTTGATATACTCCAGCGCCAGCGCATGCTGCACAAAGCTATCGGCCGGGTTTTCCATCAGCAATTGCTGCAATTTTCCGAGGCGATCCATACACTGAAAAAAATTTCGGTTTTGTGACAATAATCAATAGCCAACGCTTATCTTTGCTTTAGTTGCATAAACAACTAACATCTGTTATCATTAGAAATTTTATTCTGCAATGAAGATATTAGTCTGCATCAGTAAAACGCCGGATACTACGGCAAAAATAGCTTTCACCGATAACAACTCGAAATTCGACACCAACGGCGTGCAATGGATCATCAATCCCTATGACGAATGGTATGCGCTGGTACGCGCCATTGAGCTGAAGGAAAAAGACAGCTCGGCTGTTCTGCACCTGATCACCGTAGGCGGCGCCGATGCCGAACCCATCATCCGCAAAGCGTTAGCCCTTGGCGGCGACGAAGCCATCCGTGTGAATGCCGACAGCCAGGATGGTTATTACATTGCAGCGCAGATCGCTGCCGTGGCAAAAGAAGGCAACTACGACCTCGTCTTTACCGGCAAAGAAACCATCGACTACAATGGTTCTTCCATCGGCGGCATGGTAGCCGAGCTGCTGGATATGCCTTATGTATCGCTGGCCACCCATTTCGACCTGGATGGCAGCAAAGCCACCATCACCCGCGAAATAGAAGGCGGTGAGGAAACCAATGAAGTGCAACTGCCTGTAGTGGTGAGCGCACAGAAAGGCATGGCCGAGCAACGCATTCCCAATATGCGCGGTATCATGGCGGCCCGTACCAAGCCATTGAAAGTGACAGAACCCGTGGCAGCTGATACGTTTACTTCCGTGACCAGCTTCGGCCTGCCGCCTGCCAAGGCCGGCGTCAAGCTGGTGTCGCCCGACAATGTGGAGGAGCTGGTACGCCTGCTCAACGAAGAAGCCAAGGCGATCTGATCCTTAAATTCTAAACTTTAAATTGACTCCGATGTCTGTTTTGATATTCATCGATACGGCCGATGGCCATGTAAAAAAAGCCTCCCTTGAAGCCATCAGTTATGGTGCAGCCCTGGCCGAACAATCCGGTACCACCGCCGAAGGCGTGGTGCTGGGTCCCGTAAAGGAAGACCTGGCGGCCCTGGGAAAATACGGCGTCAAAAAAATTCACCATGCCGATAACGCATCCCTGGAGCACTTCGATGCGCAGGTATATGCCAGCGTGATCGCCCAGGCAGCGCAAGCCACCAGCGCCACGGTCGTGGTGTTTTCCAACAACGTCGATGGCAAAGCCATTGCTCCCCGCCTCTCCGTGCGGCTGAAAGCAGGACTGGTGGCCGGTGCGGTTGCGCTGCCGGACACGGCCGCCGGCGGATTCGTGGTAAAGAAAAATGTATTTTCCGGTAAAGCCTTCGCCAACGTATCGGTGACTACGCCGGTAAAGATCGTGACCCTGAACCCGAATGCCTACCAGGTAAAAACAGGTGAAGGCGCAGCAGAAGTAGTAGCCTTTGCTGCAGAAGCCGGCACGCCCCGGATTAAAGTGACCGGTGTGAAAAAAGCCAGCGGCGAAATACCGCTGACCGAAGCGGAGATCGTGGTCAGCGCCGGCCGCGGCCTGAAAGGCCCGGAAAACTGGGGCATGGTAGAAGACCTGGCTAAAACCCTGCATGCCGCCACGGCCTGCAGCCGCCCGGTGGCAGACGCACACTGGCGCCCGCACAACGAACACGTGGGACAAACCGGCATTGCCATTGCGCCCAACCTCTATATCGCAATCGGTATCTCCGGCGCTATCCAGCACCTGGCCGGCGTAAACCGCAGCAAGGTCATCGTGGTGATCAACAAAGACCCCGAAGCCCCTTTCTTCAAAGCTGCCGATTATGGCATCGTGGGCGATGCGTTCGACGTAGTGCCGAAACTCACCGAAGCCATCAAAAAATTAAAAGGTATCTGACCATCCGTTCACCGGGAAATAAAAGCCAAATGATGTACTTTCATTTGGCTTTATTTTTTTATGCGATACCTCCTGCCTCTATCCCTGCTGGCATTCTGTTCCGGGCTGATGGCTCAGCAAAACTTTGAAGGGACCATCCGTTACCGGATGGTTTCTCCGGACAGCGCCGTGCTGGTCAATATCAGCGCCTGGTATGGAAAGAACAGGATCCTGTTTACCACGGCGCCGGAAAAAGCTCCGCCCGGCACCGATCTGAAAGCTGAGACCATCCTGCTCGATTTCAGGAAAGCGGCGATAGACCGGTACAAGCCCAACGACAAAGTAGTGGAGCGTGAATTCATGACCCGCAAAGGCAAAAAGCAGGATATCCCGGCGCTGACTATGGCGCCAGCTTTGGCCAAACAGGTGCTCGGTCATCCCTGCACGGCCCGTACAACCGGCCGGTTTTCCAAATCGGAACAAAAAGATTCCGTCACGGTCGCTGTGGCGGGGGAAATGGTTTTCTGGTATGCCGACGACCTGATTTTTCGTGTACCCGACTCGCTGCTCATGGTCCAGATGGTCCCGCTCTTTACCAATGGTCATATTGCACTGGGATCGAAGATCAAAATTGAGCCGCCGGGCATGCGCTTTGTCCTGCATACCGAAGCCAAAGAAATAAAACCCGGAAGACTGCGGCGTACGGTGTTCCGGCACCCTAAAGGTTACAGGCTCAGGCACAACGAATAAGAGGTAAAAAAGTAGATTTTTACCGTTCCTGTTTTTGGTAAAAACCTTAGTTTCGTGTGATATTTTATGAAGAAGATCGAACTGGAAATAGTGGCGTTATCGCATAGTATTACACAGACTCACTCCTATGCTGTGGTGCTGGGTGAGATAAACGGCCTCCGGCGCCTGCCGATTGTGATCGGCGGGTTTGAGGCCCAGGCCATTGCGGTGGCGCTGGAAAAAATGCAGCCCAGCCGCCCGCTCACGCACGACCTGATGAAGAATTTTCTGAACGCCTTTGCTATCGATCTGCACGAGATCATCATCTGCGACCTGCAGGAAGGCATCTTCTACTCCCGCCTGGTTTGCTCTTCGGAAAACGATACCATCGAGATCGACTCCCGTACCTCCGATGCACTGGCGCTGGCCGTACGCTTCGGCTGCCCTATTTATACATATGAAAACATCCTGGAAAGCGCCGGCATCATGATGGAAGAAACGGACAAAGGCAAGAAGAAGAAAAAACAGGAAGTCATGGTGGAAGAGCAGGTAGGAGCCGGCAACGACGACCTGAAAACAATGAGCCTCGAGGAACTGGATGTCTTGCTGAACGAAGTGCTGGAAAGCGAGGATTATATCCGTGCTATCGCCATCCGCGATGAAATAAACAGTCGCCGGAAAAAACGCTGATACCTTATCCCTACGGGACAATGCGCATTAAACCCACAACGTGATTGTTTTTCCCAACTGCAAGATCAACCTGGGGCTTCGGGTGCTGCGAAAAAGAAGCGATGGCTACCACGACCTGGAAACCGTTTTTTACCCACTGCCGCTTTACGATGCGCTGGAACTGCTCCCCACACAGGACGATCAATTTTCTTTCTCGCAAACGGGATTAACCGTCACGAACAACACAGCCGATAATCTTTGCGTGAAAGCCTGGGAATTGCTGAAAAAAGATTTTCCCGGGCTGCCCGGCGCCCGGCTGCACCTGCACAAAGCCATTCCTGCCGGGGCAGGACTGGGCGGCGGCAGCGCCGATGCCGCATTCACCCTGCAGCTGCTGAACAAACGGTTTGGATTAGCGCTGACACAGGAAACGCTGATCCGGTACGCCCTGCAACTCGGCAGCGACTGCCCTTTCTTCATCATCAATCAACCCTGTTTTGCCACTTCGCGCGGAGAAGAACTGTCACCGGTGCAGCTGGATTTACAGGCCTACCGCTTTGTGCTCGTCAATCCGGGCATCATGATCCCAACCGGCAAAGCCTTTGCAGGGATTCTCCCTGCCGTGCCAGGTAAAACGGTAGCAGACATCATCCGGCAGCCGGTAGATACCTGGCGTACGGAACTGGTTAACGATTTTGAGACCACCGTTTTTGAACAATACCCGGACATCGGCGCCATCAGGCAACAGCTATACGACCGGGGAGCTATATATGCTTCACTGAGCGGCACCGGCAGCACGGTATACGGGTTGTTTCCACGAGAGTCTGTTGCAGACCTGGCGTTCCCGGGTACATACCTTGTGCGCCAGTTAGCCAGCCAGTTGCAATAACGCCTGCATATCCAGCGGATCGGTTACCATCAGCAGCTCCCCTTTCTCGTTTTTGGGCCATTCCGCCGATGGCCTGTCCCAGTACAGCTCCACCCCGTTGCCATCCGGATCATCCAGGTAAATGGCCTGCGACACGCCATGGTCCGCTGCACCCGTCAACGGGTAACCGGCGTCGGTCAGCCGTTTCACAATGACGGCCAAATCACTGCGCTCCGGGTACAGGATGGCTGTATGAAACAATCCGGCGGCCCGCTGCGGCGCAGCGCCTGCATTTTTACTGTACCAGGTGTTGAGCCCGATATTGTGATGATAGCCGCCAGCAGAAAGAAAAGCGGCAGCGTCGCCATAGAACTGCTGCACTTCAAAACCCAGCAGGTCGCGGTAAAAACGCAGCGATCGCTCCAGGTCGGATACTTTCAGGTGCACGTGCCCGATAC
>JBEVLT010000371.1:0-26767 GCA_040509055.1 Chitinophagaceae bacterium | reverse complement strand
GTTGGTAGCGCCTTTGGAGCCGGCAATGGCCTGGCTATCGAGTATCTTATATACAAGCTCCTGCTTGTCCATCTTTTTAGCGTTGGGGATTTGTAACTGCTCAGCAATATCAAGCAGTTCGGGAACGAGCATGTCGTTCAGTTGCAAAATGTCATACATACAAAAATCTTGAGGTTGTCAAACTTGGGAAGCCAATCTTAGTAGTGAAAATTGAGTTTATATTGAAATGGAATCCGGGGTACTGATGAGCTGTTAAAAGGGAGAACGATTACTTATCAGCCATTTATCCGGTGCAATAATACAGCGTTTTTCCTAAAAAAAAAATTTTTGGTCCACCCTTCCGACGCTCCGTCACCAATGATAAATCGTTGAAAACCTTTTATCAGCCCGCATTTCAGGGCTATCTTTGCCCCCGCTTTACCGGGCTTCTGCCGGGAGTACTTCAAAAATCAGGCTATGTTTAACAAGCGAATCAAAATACGCGAACTGCTGGCACAGGAACCTGCCGGCCAGGAAGTAACAGTGATGGGATGGGTGCGCACCTTCCGCAACAACCAGTTCATTGCGCTGAATGACGGCTCTACCAACAGCAACCTGCAGGTGGTAGCCGAGCTGGGCAAGTACGATGACGAGTTTCTGAAGCGCCTTACTACTTCATCTTCGCTGAAAGTGACAGGTACCGCAGTGCCCTCGCCGGGCAAAGGCCAGCAGCTGGAGCTGAAAGCCCTGGCTATTGAAATACTCGGTGACAGCGATGCAGAGAAATACCCGCTGCAACCCAAAAAGCATAGCCTGGAGTTTTTGCGCGAGATTGCGCACCTGCGTTTCCGCACCAATACATTCGGCTCCGTATTCCGTATCCGCCATGCCCTGGCATTTGCGGTGCACAAGTTCTATCATGAAAAGGGATTCGTGTACATGCACACACCGGTGATCACGGCCAGCGATGCAGAAGGCGCCGGTGAAATGTTTCGCGTCAGTACGCTGCCGCCGGACAACCCGCCGCGGAATGAAGACGGCAGCATCAACTTCAAAGAAGATTTTTTCGGCCGTGCTACTAACCTTACGGTGAGCGGACAGCTGGAAGGCGAGCTGGCAGCTACTGCCTTTGGCGAGATCTATACATTTGGCCCCACCTTCCGCGCAGAGAACAGCAACACGGCCCGCCACCTGGCGGAGTTCTGGATGATAGAACCGGAGATGGCCTTTTATGACCTGGAAGACAATGCGAACCTGGCCGAGGCGTTCATCAAGTACATCATCCGCTTTGCGATAGACAATAATCGCGAAGACCTTGAGTTCCTGGCGCAGCGCCAGGCTGAAGAAGAAAAACAATTGCCGCAGGACAAGCGCAGCGAAATGGGATTGATCGAAAAGCTGGAGTTTGTCATGAACAACGACTTTGAACGGCTTACTTACACCGAAGCCATCGATGTCCTGCGCGAAAGCAATCATAATAAGAAAAAGAAATTTCAATATCCCATCACCGGCTGGGGCATGGACCTGCAGAGCGAGCACGAACGCTACCTGGTGGAAAAACATTTCAAAAAACCGGTGATCCTGACCAACTACCCCAAAGAGATCAAGGCCTTTTACATGCGGCAAAACGACGACGGCAAAACCGTGGCCGCCATGGACATCCTGGCGCCGGGCATCGGCGAGATCGTAGGCGGCTCGCAGCGGGAAGAACGGATGGACAAGCTCACAGAGCGGATGAAAGAAATGCATATACCGGCCGAAGAGCTGTGGTGGTACCTGGATACACGCCGCTTTGGTACGGTGCCGCACGCCGGGTTCGGGCTGGGCTTCGAAAGGATGGTGCAGTTTGTGACGGGTATGAGCAATATACGCGATGTGATTGCTTTCCCGCGTACGCCGAAGAGCGCGGAATTTTAGGTTTTGCGCTACGGGCGCCAGGATGACGCAGCATTGCAAAGATTCCTTATAGAAATCCTTTAGTGTTGTGCTCTTATCTTCAGAACAGCTTCCTGGTGGTAGCACGCAATAGGTTCAGATCACCATGAGCACGGTGCCGGCCACAATGAGCAGGCCGCCGGCAATCGTTTTCCAGTCCGGTGTTTCATGCAGGATGATAAAAGACAGGCCTATTGCCAGCGCCACGCTGAACTTATCGATCGGCGCTACCTTGGATACAGGGCCGGCTTGCAGGGCCTTGAAGTAAAACAGCCAGGACAAACCGGTGGCAATGCCCGAGAGTGCCAGGAAAAGAAGGTTGGTTTTCGTCAGGCCTTTTACCTGCTTCAGTTCGCCGGTAGCCAGTACGATGCCCCAGCTCATCAGCAACACGACGACGGTGCGCACCGCAGTGGCTACATTGCTGTTGACATTTTTGATACCGATCTTGGCCAGAATAGCCGTAAGTGCCGCAAAGATGGCCGATAGTACCGCATACCATTTCCACATGACGATTGAGGTTTAGTATTTATATACGGAGTACGGAAGATGATAGCTATCAATGCTGTGCCGTCATTCATGTATGCACATCACCGGGATATGCGATCCCTTCACTAATTGCCGCGTAGAGCTGGGTTTGAACAGCCCGTCGAGCAGCTTGTGCTTTTTAGGAATGGCAATAAGCAGGTCCAAGTTGTTTGTTTCTGCAAAATCATTGATGCCATCTTCGATATCGCTGTGCCGGATAAAATGAAATTGGGGGTTGGTATCCTTCAATGCCGTACCAAGCAGGGCGGTTTGCTCCGTCACATCGGGCTGGCCCTCTTCTTCCACATTCAGCACATGCAGCTCTGCCTGCAGCGCCTGTACAAAATGGATGATGGCGGTGAAAGGAGTGGTTTCCTCTACCTGGCGCAGATCGCAGGCAAAACCGATCTTTTTGATACCGCTTCCATATTCCCTGCCCCGGGGCACACAGATCACCGGAGAGGTGAGCTGGCGTATGGCCGTAAGCGTAGTGCTGCCAAAAAGCAACCTGTCGATGGAGGAATGCCCGGTGGTGCCCATGATCACGGCAAGAGGCCGGATGTCATTGCACACGTTTTCCAGCTCGTCGGTTATATGGCCCAGGCGGGCTTCGGTGCGGATGGTTAGCTTACCCGAAGTAATATGCTCCACATCGGCCTTCAGGTGTGCCAGCTTGTGATCGGCGCTTTTTTGCAGGTCCTCCACCGACATCAGCACCAGCGGTACATCGGTAACGGCAATGGGTACCTGGTAGGCATGAAAGAGAAGGAGATCCGCGCCGGTAGCAAGCGCCATATTGGCTGCATAGTTGGTGGCATTGACGGCGGCCGGCGAAAAATCGGTTGCAACCAGTATCGTTTTCATCCGCAGTGGGTTTGTGGTAAAGGTAGCAATAACAATGCCTGTGGTGGTGATAAAAGATAGCAGGATCCATGATAACGGTTATGCATTTTTCCGCCCGCTGCGTCTCAGGATAAACAATTATTATGGCTGCACTAGTCACCACGCCGGCTGCTGCCGGTAAAAGGCCCGGCGTGCGCCGCGCCAAACGACATGACCTGCGGATCGACATGACACCCATGGTGGACCTGGGGTTCCTCCTTATTTCATTTTTCGTGATCACCACGGAACTGAGCCAGCCACGAACCACCAACCTGAATATGCCGAAGAACGGGCCTGCGATGCCGCTGGGTGAATCAGATGCCCTGACCATCCTGCTGGACAGGGATAACCGCATCTGGTATTATGAAGGAGAATGGAGCAGGGCTGTGGCGGCGAAGCAGGTCTATCCCGCTACGTTTGACATACAGGATGGCATCGGCCGGGTGATCCGGGCCAAACAGGTATACCTTGACGGCAACGGGAAAGAGGGAAGAAAAGGATTGATGCTTTTGATCAAGCCAATGGACGAGGCCAGCTATGCCGGCGTGATCGATGCGCTGGACCTGGCGCTGATCTGGTCCATAAAAAAATACGCGATCCTGAAGCCGGACCCGGAAGAGGTGAATTATTTACGCGGACAGGCCGGCCGGGAATAGGCTGATTTTTGCCACATATCAGGATTAGCCACCATTTATACAAGGGGGATTATAGAAAAATAATCGCCCTTTTTGTTTTTAAAACATTGAATATCAGGTGATAAATTATATTCTCGCCATGACTTCCATACAAGTTACCTTAAAATATTTGGTACTTTAGTTTGCATAGTACCAAATATCACCTTATCTTTGATCCATGATTGGGAAATGAAGCAGGGATTTGCTGAGGGTAGCCGGTCAAGCCATTTTCCATTAAACCGTAAAGAAGACAGTATGAATATCGAAAACACACAAAGCCAGATGCGGAAAGGGATCTTCGAGTTCTGTATTCTTTCCATCATTCGCCGGGGTGAGGCCTACCCCAGCGATATCGTGGAAGAAATGAGAGCCGCCAACCTGCAGATCCTGGAGGGTACCCTGTACCCCTTGCTCACCCGCCTGAAAAATGCGGACATGCTTACCTACCGGTGGGTAGAAAGTAATTCCGGGCCACCGCGTAAATATTTTTCCCTTACCGAAAAAGGAGAAACCTTTTACCGGGAGCTGGAGCAGACCTGGAACGAGCTATCCAACGGCGTAAATGCCCTGGCTAACAAAAACGACCAACCACTAAACCAATAACCAGCCGCGACCAGGAAGCGGATGCACTTCAACCAAAAAAAGCAGAACATGAAAAAGATTATCAACATAAACCTGAGTGGCCGGGTGATACCGATCGAAGACTCGGCCTATGAAAAGCTGAAAAGCTATATCGAAAGCCTGCGCCGGTATTTCAGTAAGGAAGAAGACCGGGATGAGATCATCAACGATATCGAAAGCCGCATTGCGGAGCTGATGAGCGAAAAGATCCGTAAGGGCGCCGCTTCCATTACCGATGCGGATATCGATGAGATCGCCGCTTCCATGGGCCGCCCGGAAGATTTTGAAGCCGCCGGGGATGAAACAGCCGCCGCACAACCTGCCGGCACTGGATCCTCCTCTTCTTCCCGCAGCGAAAGAAGAAGCCGCGGCCGGCTGTACCGCGATACCAGCGATAAGTTTATTGGTGGTGTGTGCAGCGGTATTGCAGCTTACCTGAACGTGGACCCCGCCATCGTACGGATCCTGTTTGCCATCATTACTTTTGGCGGGTTCGGGATCGGGTTTCTTGCCTATATCGTGCTGTGGATCGTGTTGCCGGCAAAGGATGTAGAGCATACGCTCACCAAACGGCTGTACCGCAACCCCGAAGACCGGGTGATCGGTGGCGTAGCCGGCGGCCTGGCGGCTTATTTTCACCGCGAGACCTGGGTGATCCGCCTCACATTTGCGGCTCCTTTCCTGTTCAGCCTCTTTATCGGGTTGCTCAGGGGGCTCACCTTTCATCATCATTTCGATGTGTTCCCCAATATCGTTTTCGGATCGCTGACCAGCACCTTTATCATCACCTATATCATCCTGTGGATCGTGCTGCCGGAAGCCAGGAGCACGCACGAGAAGATGGAAATGCGCGGCGAGAAAGTGGATGTGAACACCATTGCGCAAAACATGAAGGACCGGGTGAAGGAATGGAGCGAGGAAGTAAAAGAATCGGCCCAGAACTTCGGCAGCCGTGCCAAAGAGTTTGCCAATACAAAAGGAAAGACATTTGTGAGCGAGGTGGGCGATACCACCCGCCGGAACCGCTCGGGTTGCGTTCATGCCATCGGCGTATTGTTCAAAGTGTTCTTCCTGTTCATCGCCGGTACCATCGCCTTTGGTCTCTTTGTGGGACTGATGGCCCTGCTCTTCGGTGGCATTGCCTGGTGGCCGGTCAATAACTTCCTGTGGACAAGCAACTGGCAGCAGCTGTATGCCTGGGGCACGCTGATCTTTTTCCTGATCGTTCCACTGGTTGGATTTATCATCTGGCTGATCCGCCGCATCATCAATGTGCGCTCCCGCAGTAACTATATGGGCTGGACCTTTGGCAGCCTGTGGGCCCTCGGCTGGGTGGCTGCCGTGATGCTGGCAGTAAGCATTTCAAAAGACTTCTATCGCTACAGCAACGTGGAAACCGCGGTAGAGGTGGTGCAGCCGGCGAATAACAGGATGGTCGTCGTGGTATCTGAGCCGGAACTGCAGTATACCGGCCGTTTCGGCTGGATGAATGACGATATCGATGGCTGGGACATGACCGATGATACCATGAGGCTGTCGATGGTAAGATTCAATATCAGGAAAAGCAGCGACGATCAGTATCATGTAGTGCTGCGCAGGCATAGCTATGGCCGGTCGGAAGCCGAAGCGAAGGACCGCGCCGGCAAGATCAGGTACGCCGTCTACTCACGCGATAGCGTACTGGACCTGTCCAGCGGATACGCCATCGGCAGGGAAAGCAAGTTCAGGCTGCAGCAGGTGGAAGTAGAGATACAGGTGCCGGCCGGCAAAAAGATCAGCTTTGATGAATCGGTGATGACCAAGCTGAACCCGCAGAACTTACGGTTCAAGGGTAGCCGTCACCGCAAGGTAACTGTGAATGGCCGCGTGGTAGAGGATGATCATTACGACGACTATTCCTTCCCTTACCGTACCGGTGTGGACTATGTGATGGGCCTGGACGGCGACCTGAAGGATACGGAAGGCAATACCGTGACCAGCGACGGCGATGACTACCGGTATGACGGTAAAGCCGTGGATAGCCTTCGTAAGAAAAACGATAGTCTCGAACTGAAAAAATCCATTGAACAAAAGAAGCGGGAGCTGAAAGAACTGGAAGATCAGCAAAACAAACAACAGCAGCAACCGGCCACCGGCCAGGAGACCAAAGCTGTGGAGAAGCAAAGCGATGCAGTAACAGGTTCGTTTTCGCCCGTGCTTTCCATGATGAAACCTTCTTTTAATATCGGTTGAAGTTGGGTCCGCCGGCAGGCGGATAGTAAAGGGCTCCCCCGGGGAGCCCTTTTGTTTTACAGCCCTTTGAGATGCACCGGCCTTACACCGGGCCCGGCCCTTGTTTTACAAACAGGGTTTGCATGCAGAAGGCAAAGCGGGTGAAAATTACTTTCCCGGTCTGCCCGCGCCTGGGAAGGATTGGCTCCTGATTTTCCTACATTTGCTGACAATTTTTTGAGGCATGAAAACAACCCCGTTTACAGAAAAGCACATCGCATTGGGCGCTAAAATGGCCGAATTTGCCGGCTACAACATGCCGATCAGCTACAGCGGCATCAACGACGAGCATGCTTCGGTGCGCAGGAATGCCGGCGTATTTGACGTAAGCCATATGGGCGAGTTTATCCTCAAGGGAGAGCAGGCGCTGGACCTGATACAGCGGGTGACGAGCAACGATGCGGCAAAGCTGAAACCCGGACAGGCGCAATACAGCTGCCTGCCCAACGAGACCGGCGGTATTGTAGACGACCTGCTGGTGTACTGCATCGAGGAAAATAACGTATACATGCTGGTGGTGAACGCATCGAACATTGAAAAGGACTGGAACTGGATCAGCCGGTTCAATACAGAGAACGTGGAGATGCACAATATTTCTGACAAGACCTGCCTGCTGGCGGTGCAGGGCCCGAATGCCACTAAAATGCTGCAGCCACTGACGGAGATGGATATCCTGAACCTGAAATACTATACGTTCGTAAAAGGGAAATTTGCCGGCGTGGACAATGTGCTGATCAGCGCCACGGGCTATACCGGCGCCGGCGGCGTGGAGATCTATTTTGAAGACAGGGACGGTGCAGCTGAACAGATCTGGGATAAGCTGTTTGAAGCCGGCGGTCCGCAGGGATTGAAACCGATCGGGCTGGCTGCCCGCGATACCCTGCGGCTCGAGATGGGCTATTGCCTCTATGGCAACGATATCGATGATACCACTTCGCCGCTCGAAGCCGGGCTGGGCTGGATCACCAAATTCACCAAGGCCTTTACCGCAAGAGAAATACTGGAAGAGCAGAAGAAGGACGGCGTGGAGCGCAAGCTGGTGGGCCTGGAGATGATCGACCGCGGCATTCCCCGCCATGGGTATGAAATTAAAGACCATACCGGCGCCGTGATCGGTGTGGTAACCTCCGGCACCCAGGCGCCCAGCCTCGGCAAGGCCATCGCCATGGGGTATGTACGCACAGCCTTTGCCGCTATCGATACGCCGGTGTTTGTAAAAGTGCGCGACAAGCTGCTGCAGGCCAAAGTGGCAAAGATCCCGTTTGCCTGATCGGCGCCCGCCCATGCTATGCCAACCATCCACCTCACCACTTTTATCGCGGCTCCCGCTGAGCGGGTGTTTGACCTGAGCCGGCATGTGGACCTGCACCGGCTTTCCATGACAAAATTCAATGAAGAAGCTATCGCCGGCGTACGATCCGGCCTGGTGGAAAAAGGCGACAGCATCACCTGGAAGGCACGGCACCTTCTCAAAACCAGGTTTCTCCGCGTGCAGATCACCGGCATGAACCGGCCTTTGGCATTTACAGACGAGCAAACACAGGGCGATTTTGCCCTGATGCGGCACGAGCATCACTTCAAACCCTGCGATAACGGTACCATCATGATCGACCTGTTCCGTTTCGAAAGCCCGTACGGCATCATCGGCCGCTGGTTCAACCGGCTGTACCTGACGGCGTACATGAAAAAGATGCTGGAGCAGCGCAATGCGCTGATCCGCGAATATGCCGAGGGAGAAAAATGGAAGCAACTGCTGCCGGCAGAGCGGGTGGCTGCCTGCCAACACGAATAAGTTTCCCGGGAACCCCTTTGGAAGATTGGAACAAAAGAATAAGACCGGTTTTTATAGAACTGGGTGATGCAATTTCTTACCAGGGTCTGAAGCCCGGACCGGTAAGAAAGATCAGTTGGCTTTAGCGACAGACAGGCACAGAAGAGGAGCAACCTGCTTTTGTTTACCCTGATGCTTAATCTTCTGCACCGCACGCTGTCCCGGTTATCTCCTGTTTGCTGTAAATTTGCGCATCAAGCATGAGTACCAAACCAGCCTTACATACTTCACTTTCCCCGGCATTACTGCACTTGTATGATCTCAACGACAGCGTGGTGGTGATCATCGATGTGTTCCGGGCCACTTCTACCATTGCTGCGGCGCTGTACAATGGCGCCAGCTGCGTGATACCGGTAGATTCCATTCCCCTGGCCATCGAGATCAGCGGCCGGCTTGGCGGCATTGCTGCCGGCGAACGGGATGGCAAACTGGCGGAGGGGCTGCAATACGGTAATTCACCGATGGAGTACACCCGCGAATTTATTTGCGACAAAACGCTGGTGCTGACCACCACCAACGGCACCCGACTGCTGCACATGGCCCTGGCCAACGGCGCCGACACGGTGGTGTCCGGCTCTTTCCCCAACCTGTCGGCCGTATGTGATTTTATCCTGGCGCAAAAGAAGCACGTGGTGCTGGCCTGCGCCGGCTGGAAAGACCGCTTCAACCTGGAAGACACGTTGTTTGCCGGCGCTGTGATCAGCCGCGTGAAAGAGCATTTTACCATTCACTGCGATAGCTCGTTGATGGCGGAGACCATGTATGCCACTCACCGGCACGACCTGCATGCGTTTGTGCCGCAGCTGACGCATTATCACCGGCTGGTGGAGCGGTTCGGGCTGATCGACGATATCCGGTTTTGCCTGACGGAAGATGCAGCGAATGTGCTGCCGGTGTACAAAGAAGAAAAGCTGGTGGTATACTAGCGAAAAACCGTACAAGATACGCCTTTTTTCCGGCTCTGCCCGCCCCCCGGCGATTATTAATTATTTCACTGTTTTTTGCAGGAAATCTGCTGCACATTCTTTTACTTTTGCCGATTGCCCTTTCCAGTCTTTCGGCTGCCGGTCTGTTGGTTCACTGCCATGCCCAGACTCATTGATTGCTTACTGAAAGACTGCCGGATAAAGGACTGCAAAACTGTAAAAGAATGGCCTTACCACATCTGATCAAATACGTGTATACACATGGCACGGACGAAGTGATCCGCCGGGGAAAAAAGATCCATGCCATCGGGTTCGTGGAGCTGGTGGAGCACGATGACCTGTTTGGCTCTGCCGTATTCCGTGTCAAAGACGATAGCTACAGCACTTTTTATAAAGTATACATACAGAAGTTCAAAGACCCGAAGGAGATGTCGCTCCGCTGCAGCTGCCCTTATAATATCGGTGACATCTGCCGGCATGAGACCGCGGCCCTTTTCCAGCTGCAGGAGATGATCGACAAAGGACACCTGCATTCCGGCGAGATACACTACGACCAGCGGCATACGGTAGCCAAGATGAAGACGATCGATCTGAAGACGATCCGTTTCCTATCCTCGCCGGACGTATTTGCCGAAGCGGAGAAATACCTGCGTACCCAGAAGGCTTCCATGGAGCTTGCGGAGAATGAAACGGTGCGTGCTTCGGTAGTGCTGGACGGGGAAACCTGGCGTGTGCTGATCCGGAAGAATGAAGAAAGGAATTTTGACACCAGCTGCGATTACGAAGACGCGGCGCATCCCCTGTGCCTGCCCAAGGTGATCGTGTTCCTGCAATTGCTGCATGCCTACGGCGCCAATTACTTCGATAGCATCCGCAACTGGGACAAAGAGAAAAACAAACTGCTGGAAGCCTACGGCTATTCGCTGGCCGACGATCTGAAGGGCAAATTCGAATTTGCCTACAAGGAAGGAAAACCGTTCCTGCGGGTGCTCGATGCGTCCATCAAACGGGTGGCTACAGCCGCAGCTGCTATGCCCCGGCCGGTGGTGATCCCGCAAAAAGAAAAAGAACCATCCGTGCCGGAAGTGCTGCAGGCAGAAGAGCCGCCGCCCTCGCAGCGGCTGGGGGTGGTCTTCACCTTTGGCAAAAAAAGCTATCCCTATTTTTCCATCGAGGCCGTGACGGGCGAACCGAATGAGCAAAACGACGGGTTTGCCGGTAAGGTGGAAAAACCGGATATCAGCCGGTACGTGGACACGGATAAGCTGCCCGAAGAAGACAAGCAGCGGCTGGCGCTGCTGCGCAAGCTGCAGGAGTCGGAGATCAACAAGTACATCAGTCGTAACTCCCCGTTTTCCGGTATCTGGGAAAACATCATTCACCAGGACGAAGACGACCTGCCGGCAGAGACGCGGGAGCTGATGGCGGAATACCTGTTTCCCCGGTTGAAAAAATTATGCACCGAGCAGGACAGCAATGCCTTGTTTTTTATGCTGCCGGAAAACAAGCCGTTCAAAACGGCCAACCTGGAGCCGATGCAGATCAGCCGGGAAGAGGCAACGCCCCATTTTATCGTTAAGAAAAACTCACACTATACCATTACCTGCCGCGTGCGTGCCGGCGGCATGGAGTACGACCTGTCGGAGAATGAAAGCAGCAGCCCGCTGCTGTTCCTGTACAACAACCAGCTGCACCTGTGGCAGGGCAATGACGTGGTACACCTGGCGGAGAAATTTCTGCCTTCAGGCAAAATGACGATCGGGCCGGAAGAGTGGAGCGACGTACTGCACCAGTTTGTGCTGCCGCTGGCCAAGGAGCACAAAGTGGACTTCGATAAGTCGCTGGTGGAGCAGATCAAGGACGGCGACCCGGAAGTAAAACTGTTCCTGGTAGAAAAGGGCGATTACCTCATCTTCCAGCCTTCTTTTTCGTACAAGGGGTATGAAACGCGGGCAAAGGACCGGAACGAGATCGTGGTACCGCAAGGGGATAAGGTGCTGATCGTGCACCGCAACCGGGAAGTGGAAAAAGCATTCATCGCCCGGCTGCAAAACCTGCATTCCAACTTTATCGTGAACGAGGAAAACGATTCGCTGGCGCTGAAGGGCACCGATGTGCTGAAGAATAACTGGTTCTTCCTGTTCGTGGATGCCATGAACGAAATGAAAACGCCGGTATTCGGCTTTGAAGCGCTGAAAAATTTCCGGTTCAATACGGCCAAGCCGCAGACCAAGATCTTTATCAGCAGCAATACCGATTGGTTCGATGCAAAGATCGATATCCTGTTCGGCGACCAGAAGGTGACGGTGGCCGAGGTAAAGCGGGCACTGGCGAACAAGCAACAGTTCGTGCAGCTGAACGATGGTACGCTCGGCATACTGCCTGAAGAATGGCTGAAAAAATATTCCCTGCTGTTTCGCGTGGGCGAAGGCAACTCGCAAAACCTGAAGCTTTCCCGCTACCACCTGAGCGTGGTGGACGAGCTGTATGAGAACCGCGATGAGGAAGAGCTGGTGGTACAGCTGGAAGGCAAATATGAAAAGCTGCGCCAGTTCAACCAGATCCGCGAGATAGACGCACCGGCCAACCTGCAGGATATACTGCGTCCTTACCAGGTAGCAGGCTACCAGTGGCTTAATTATCTTACCGATATCAACTGGGGCGGTATACTGGCCGACGATATGGGTTTGGGTAAAACGGTGCAGGCCCTTTCCTTCCTGCAATATTACCAGCAGGAGCACGGCAGGCTGAAAGCACTGGTGGTATGCCCTACCACGCTGATCTATAACTGGGAGAATGAGATCAAAAAGTTTACGCCCAGCCTGACCTACCGCATCCACCACGGCGCTACACGTACGCGGGGGCGCGAGGAAATAATGGACCATGATGTGACCATCACGACCTACGGCACGCTGCGCAGCGATATCAAACTGCTGATGAGCGTGAACTTCGATTACGTGATCCTGGATGAAAGCCAGGCCATCAAGAACCCGGCGAGCAAGGTGACCAAGGCCGCCTGCCTGCTCAATGCAAAACACCGCCTGTGCATGAGCGGTACACCGCTGCAGAACAATACGTTTGACATCTTTGCCCAAATGAACTTCCTGAATCCCGGCATGCTGGGTACCATGGAGTATTTCCGCCAGGAGTTTGCCATGCCCATCGATAAATTCGGCGAGCAGGACCGCAAGGAGCACCTGAAAAAGATATTATACCCCTTTATCCTGCGCCGCACCAAGGAGCAGGTGGCGCGCGACCTGCCGGAAAAGCAGGAGATGATACTATGGTGCGAAATGGAGGACGAGCAGCGAAAGATCTACGATGCGTACCGCAACGAATTCCGTGACAAAATACTCGGTACCATCCAGGAGCAGGGCATACAGCGCTCGCAGCTTACCATCCTGCAGGGGCTGATGAAGCTGCGCCAGATCTGCGACTCACCGGCTATCCTGAACGAAGAAGATAAGTTCGAGAACCATTCCATCAAGCTGGACGAGCTGGCGCGCGAGATCACCGAGAACATCAGCAACCACAAGGCGTTGGTTTTTTCCCAGTTCCTTGGTATGCTGGCGCTGATCCGCTCAAGGCTGGACGAGCTGGGTGTGAAATACGAATACTTCGACGGCAGCACTACCGCCCCCGACCGGGAGAAGGCAATCCGCAGCTTCCAGCAGGACGACAGTGTACGCGTATTCCTGATCTCGCTCAAAGCGGGTGGTGTGGGGTTGAACCTCACGGCAGCCGACTATGTGTACATCGTGGATCCCTGGTGGAACCCTGCGGTGGAGCAGCAGGCGATCGACCGTACGCACCGCATCGGGCAGACCAAGAACATCTTTGCCTACCGCATGATCTGCCGCGATACCATCGAGGATAAGATACTGCAGCTGCAGGAGAAAAAGCGGGCGCTGGCCAAAGAGCTGATCACCGACGACAGCAGCTTTGTCAAGTCGCTGACCCGCGAAGATGTGGAATACCTCTTCAGTTAGAACGGGCGGCATGCCTGGCTGGTGACGGCACACTAACCAACGCTTTGGCTGGAAAATAGGGGCAGCTATTTGCCTTTTATAGATGATTTAGGGCAGTTCGTCTATTTTCCCGGTGATTTGACGCCACGGAGAAGGTGTTGCTGTGGTTGTTACGTCTAATTTCGTAGCCTTAATCACCACCCATGAAAAAAATTGCCGCGCTCAGTCTTATCTTTTTCCTGTTTTTTCTATCAGCTTCTGCACAAAAAACCAATGGCGGCATCCGCGGGAAGCTGGTGGATACGACTACCCGGCAACCCATTACCGATGCCAGCATTTCCGTGGTGCATGCGGCCGATTCTTCGCTGGTTACCTTCACCCTCAGCAACAAGCAGGGCAATTTTGAAATAAAAGGACTGGATACCGGCGCCTACCGCCTGATCATCTCTCACCAGGTGTACCTGGAGATGAAAAAGGATATTTCCATTACCGCTGCACAGCCCCAGGCCGACCTGGGAGAGCTGACACCGGCCAGGGATGTAAGGATGCTTGGAGAAGTAGTGATCACCAGCGAAGCGCCGATCGTGGTGAAGAACGATACCATCCAGTTCAACGCCAGCGGGTTCAAAACAAAACCCAATGCCACGGTAGAAGACCTGCTCAAGAAGCTGCCGGGTGTGGAGGTGGACCGCGAGGGCAACGTGAAGGCGCAGGGCGAACAGGTGCAGAAAGTATATGTAGACGGTAAAGAGTTTTTTGGCAACGACCCGAAGCTGGCCACCAAAAACCTGACGGCGGACATGGTGGAGAGCGTACAGGTATTCGATGACATGAGCGACCAGGCCAAGTTTACCAAAATAGACGATGGCAGCCGCGCCAAAACACTGAATATCAAGCTGAAGAAAGGGATGAACAAAGGATACTTCGGTCGGGCACAGGCCGGCTATGGCGACCGTGGCCGCTATGAAGGCAGCCTGAGCATCAACAAATTCAATGCAACGCAGCGCATCTCCCTGCTCTTCAATGCCAACAATATCAATAAACAGGGCTTTTCGTTTTCCGATGTCATCAGCTCCATGGGTGGTTTCAGCGGGTTTGGTGGTGGCGGTGGCATGGGGGGCGGAGCCATGGGCGGCGGCGGCGGCCCCAGCTTTGGGGGCGGCTTCGGTGGCGGGGGCATGCAGGTGGTGGCCGGCCGGGGCGGTGGCGGCGGCGGTTTCAGTAGCGGCAGCGGCAGTACCGGTATCATCAAATCGCTTTCCACCGGGCTGAACTATTCCGATGAATGGAGCAGCAAGGTGAAGGTGACCGGCAGCTATTTCTTCTCCAATTCAAATACGACACAGGAGCAGGACCTGCTGCGGCGAAGCACGTTTACCGATTCGGTAGCCATCCTGAACAGGCAGAGCGCATCCACCAACATCAACCGGAACCATCGCTTCAACCTGCGGCTGGAATACCAGATCGATTCGTCCAACTCTATTCTGTATACGCCGTCGGTAACAGCGCAGCACTCGGAAAACTACAGCGCCGATACGTCGTTTACTTATTCGCAGGTGCCCGGCGCGGAATACCTTTCCATTGCCGGCCGCACCAACAACAGCAACGAGCGGGACGGCCTGAACTGGAATAACAACCTGCTCTTCCGCCACAAGTTCGGGAAGACCGGCCGCACCCTTACACTGGGCTGGACCAATACTTTTGGCAACAGCGAAAGCGACGGCTTCACCGTTTCCGGCAATAGCTTTTACAACAAAACCGGCAGCCCGCTGCAGACCATTTCGCAAAACCAGCAGAACCACCAGAAAACCACGACAAACAATAATACGTTCAGCACTTCGTACACCGAGCCCTTTGGGCTGAACAAGCTGCTGGAGCTGAACTATGCCTACACGCACAACGAAAGCACTTCCGACAGGGAGACGTATAACTATAATACGCTCTCCGGCAAGTACGACAGCCCCAACCTGCAGCTGACCAATAATTTTGAAAACAGCTTCCTGGCACACCGCTTTGGCGCCAACTTCCGCGTGCAGAACGCCAAATACAACTACCAGCTGGGCATCGGCGTGCAGCGGTCCACGCTGGAGAGCCAGAGCTACCAGGCGCTGACCGCCAAGGACAGCCTAAGCCGGCAAAGCTATACCAACTATTTTCCCACGGCCAGCTTCAACTACACTCCGGCGCGGAGCAAGAACCTGCGCTTCATGTACAACGGCCGCACCAGCCAGCCTTCCATATCGCAGCTGCAGAACGTGCTGGATGTATCCGACCCGCTGAATGTGCGTACCGGTAACCCGAACCTGAAGCAGGAGTTCAACCACAACCTGAACGTAGGATACAACACGTTCAATATTCTTACGTACAAGTTCATTGCGGCCAACCTGTCCTTTTCGGCCACCAGCAACAAGATCGTGAACAGCATCGATACGCTGACAAGGGGTGTGCAGCTGACAAGACCGGAAAACGTGGACGGGTATTACCGCGTGTATTCATTTGTGACGCTGGGCCTGCCGTTTAAAAATCCGAACCTGAAAGGATCGAGCCTCAACTTTACGAACAACCTGTCTTACACCCGCGACGTCAGCCTGGTGTACAAGCAAAAGAATACGGGCAAAACCTTTTCGGTAACGCAGGGGGCCGGCGTGAACATCAGCAAGGACAAGATCGACTTCGGCGTGCGGGCCAACCTGACCTATACCAATATCCGGTACTCGGTGAATACGCTGCTGAACGAAGATTACTTCACGCAGACCTACTCGGGCGATATTTCCTACACGTTCAAAGGGAATTTTATCCTGTCTACCGACTTCGATTATCTTATCAATACGGGCCGGGCCGAAGGGTACAACCAGAGCATCCCGCTGTGGAATGCCAGCCTGAGCAAGCAGGTGTTCAAAAAGAAAAATGGCGAGATCAGGCTTTCGGTGAACGATATCCTGAACCAGAACCAGAACATTGCCCGCACCACCGGCGACAACTACATACAGGATACGCGAAGCATGGTGCTGCGCCGCTACTTTATGGTGAGCCTGCTGTTTAACCTGAACAAGATGGGTGGTAACAATAGCCCGATGCAGGGCATGCCTCCGGGTATGCCGCGGATGATGCAGCGGGGCATGCGGGATATACGGATCAATTAAAGGCGAAGAGGATCCGGGTAGTCCCGATAGCTATCGGGACCGGCAGCGGGTTTTTTGCTCAGCAGGGTAGAGACGTATCCCTTGCTTCCTGCGTCTTGCCCGCGAGGTCCTTCTTTTTCAATTTGATGGTTTCTATCGGTCGGGCACAGGGATAGGGGAATTTGCATCCCCGTACTCTTTGATCAGCAGCAGGGCCACCTGGAGCTTTTCTCCTTCGGGGTAGATGGTTTTTTTTGTCAAACAGTTTGTCTATCCGGTCCAGGTATAGTCGTACTGTTTCTTTGTTTTTACTTTAGTTCCATCGTTATTTTTCTTTTGTACTGTACCGTTGCTGCATCGATCCTGTCGTATTCTGCATGGGGGCCAAACCATTTTGCATTCAATATAAAATGGTTTCCATCGGTAAGCATCACTCTTGTTGGCGATTACATTGGCAGGATCGATCATCCTGCCGATGCCGGGCATATGATCAGTACCGATATTGACAATTTCCGGGAGTGGTGAAAAGAGAAGGAGTATATCGTTTTGTTGAGTCAACAAAACAGATAAAAGTTGTGCGCCTCTTTAGAATGCAGCGCAGATTGCCTAATATTATTCTCTTAAAATCCGAAACGCATGAAACTGCTGCTGCAAACAGGCACTTTTGCTTTGTTCCTCCTGTTATCACTGCCCGGTACGGCCCAGCTGAGGCTTTTCGCTGCCTCCGGCGATGTGGGTGAAGCCACGCGCAAAGTGCTGCAGGACTATCCCAACCATTTCAGCCATATTACCGGCGATCTCATCGTGCGCAACCCCCAATCGGCCGACTATGCATGCACGGTGAAAATAAAAGACGCCGAATCCAATATTATTTCCAAATACACATCGGGCAGCAAAGAAATGTGCAGCTGGCAGGCCGTGCTGCTCAGCACCGAAAGCTTCAGTGAGGCCAAACGCCGGTTCCGGACGGTGTATATGCAGCTGAACGGGCTGAAGGTAAATTCGTCGCAGCTGAAGGGCGACTATGCGCAACCGGAAGAAGCAAAAAAATTCACCACCGTGGTCTTATCGCTTACACCGGTAGACGAGTCTACGCGCAAGTTGAAGACGGAGCTGGTGATGGAAAGCGAAGGCATGGAGTGGAAAGTACGGGTGCTGGTGTACGAAAAGGAGCGGGAAGATGACGAGCGCGGTCATGAGCTGGAGGAATAAGCTCAGGTGTCCGGGACCAGGTGCTTTATCTTTTGTTCTGCTTCCGCTATCCGGCCGAGCCAGTACTGTCTTGCTTCCTCATTGGTAACCGGCTCCCGCCCGGGCCTTGTGCCGCGGGGCACTTTGCGGATAAAATCCCAATGCTTGCTGTTCTCCCTGTTTCTTTCCTGTTCATTGGTTGGTTCTGTCCGCTGCCGCCAAAAGCCGAGTTCATGATGATATCCGTCGATCAGCTCCCGGAAGTAGGCGATCAGCCGTTCTTTGGTAGCGGGAATATAGCCGGGTCCCGTGCACCCGCAGGAATGAAAGGTGATGCCGGCCGTATAGAGCGTTTGTATATGTTCCCAGGCCTTGCGGTCATCTTTTTTCGGAGAGGCAAAGTCCATTCCCATATTGGCCATCAGCCCGCTGCATTGGGGACACCTGGCCTCCACGGCCCGTTTATCATCGCGGTTGATGTCCCACAGGCGCCGCCGCTTAAAGGTTTTGCGGCAGCCGAAGCAGGCATAGTGAGATTTGTAGGGATACATAGCGTATTTGCACATGATGCTATCTGTTTTTTTATGCAAGAGCCGCAGCAGGATGAAGGTAAAATAAAAGCAGGGAACGTAATGCCGGCTGCCCTGCTTCGACAGGGTTAGCTCCATCCAGCGCAACCAGTTTCATGGTCGTCCGACCGGTCCCACTGTGCGGAAAGGGTATCCGGATCGCTTATCTACAGTACAGCCCGCACATTAGTGCCGGTGATATGAAAAGCCCCGGCTTCATCGAGCCAGGCTTCCATCTGCGTATAGGCGCCCTGGTTGTCGAACGAGCGCATGGTGTACCGCCTTGTTTCCGGCTTCCGTTCACCGATCAGCTCTATCGCTTCTGTTCTTTCGCCATGCATCGTCACATCTGCTTTGTGAAGGAGGAAGCGGCTGCCGGGCGTCCACTCACAGGTATCGGTACCACTGAAGCTGCTGTGTTGTTGATCCGGATGATCTCCATGCTCAAAAATTGATGTGTCCATTCTTATTGGATGATTAAGAGCCGCTCTGCCTGCAGGTTTACGGTTGAATCAGCCCTTTATTGTTTTCCTTCGGTTGGATCAGGTCCCATTTGTTGCCGTAGAGGTCTTCAAACACGGCTACGGTGCCATATTCGGATTCCTGCGGAGGGCGTATAAATTTTACATCCCGGGCTTTTATCCTTTCATAGTCGCGCCAAAAGTCATCCGTAAAAAGAAATAAAAAAACCCTTCCGCCGGTTTGGTTGCCGATACTTTCCGCCTGCCGGGGGTCAGCAGCTTTGGCCAGCAATAAGGAGCATTCTTTAGCGCCTCTCGGTGCTATCACCACCCATCTCTTTTCCTCATTGATTACGGTGTCTTCCAGCAGTTGAAAGTCAAGTTGGTTGGTATAGAAGTCGATCGCCCGGTCATAATCATCCACAACCAGGGCAATATGTGCTATTCGTTGATACATGTTTTTCGCTATCGTTTAAACCAACAGAACACTTTTGCTATTTATCTATCCTGATCACGATCTCGTTGCTTTCCAGCTCCACCTTTGGCGTGAGTTTGAAAAGAGCCTGTAGTTGCAGGGAGTCTGCACCGCCGTCGCGCGGCCAGTTGTCGCCCATAAACCCGGATAGCTCCTGCGAATTAGTAGAGTAGTGAAACCGGATCCGGTAGGTGCCCGGGTGTTTAAAGGTCCCGGGATTGGTGGCGAAGTAGTCCGAGAAAAATCCATGATCCTTACTGTTCAAATAAGGATCGAATGGTTGTCCCGCCGGCACCAGCCTGAAATCGGCCGGCCGCAGGGTATTCATATTCCCGCATCGCAGCATCCGTGGCGTGTCGGGAACGGGCTTGCTGATAGAGAAGTAGCAGTGCGGGAAACGCCATTTTACATCCGAGCCGTCCAGCGAGCCGGGCAGGTAAATATCTTCTGTGCCCTGGTTGATGATCCGGACAGTAAACCGGGGCAGCTCCCCCACTGTGTACACGGCTTTGTCCGACGTTAGCGTACAGGTTAGTTCGGCGGCCGGCCGGTCACTTTTGAGTACAAGCGCAGTTAACAAAAAAGCAAAGAGTGAAAGTGTTTTCATTTTTAAAAGAAGCCGTTTTGCCTGTTGCGGGGCTGATCATGAAGGTAAGGTTTTAATCACGGGTGGCTGTGCATCGGAAACGTGAGTACCACACAAGGAAGTAGATTTTTCACTTCGCTTTGCCAGGATCAGCTGGCCGTATAAGCTGTGTTTTGCCGGTCGTATCTGTCAGCTCAATGATAAAACCGCGGTCGGGATAAACGGCCACGGCAGTGACGGCCAGCTCCTGTTCGTTGCCGATCTCGATCATATCGGCCGGTACCACCAGGTTGCTGATATCGCTTTCGCTGAAATATACTTTGGCGAGAAACGGGTAGGAGACCGTCACGGAGTCCTTGCTGATCAAAAAGGGCCGCTGACCGTTTTCAAATATCCAGCCCGGCCTGTTGTGAATGTAAGTGGTAGGCGGAGAATAGAGCAGGGCATCTACCTGCTGGCCATCGGGTCTTTTGCGAAACGCTATGTTTTGCTTATCTGCCAGGATCGCATAGTTTTTGGCCTGCACCATCCTGTAATAAGGATTGTTCAGGCTGTCGGCCGATCGTTCGGACCAAACGAGCTGATCGATCGTATAAGGGTCAATGCCTGTCAGTTCCTTCAGCCGGCCGGCCATGGCTTTTTCCCATCCGGCTACTGAATCTTCGAAAATATGGCTGAAGCCGCAATACACGATCAGCCGGAGGTCCGGGTTGCTGCTCAGTAAGGCGGCCAGATTTTTGGCTTGTTCTATCTCCCTGAGCCTGCCGTTTCCACCGGTGCGGTGTTCGTAAGGATAGAGCCGAAGCTGCAGGCGGTTGGCTTCCCGGATCAGGTTGCCAAATTGCGGTTCCATGGCATAATACCCGGTATTCAGCGTTGGGCAAACGCTGTTTTCAGCAAAATCCGGGTTGTTGGCAAACGTTTCTGCAGCCAGGCAGGTATAGCCCAGTTTTTTCAGGTCGGCGAGCAGGGAGGTCACAAAGACCCGGTGCCGGGGATTGTAATGCGCTTCGTTGAAGATGAGCACCCTGTTTTCTTTGGCCCGTTCCAGTATAAAGGCTCTTGCATCTACCGGCCGGTAGGTGGTGACAAAAGCGATACTGTCGCCGGCAGACAGGTACCGGACCCCTGCCCTCGGTTTATCCCACTCCTGCAGGGCCTGCCTGTAAAGGCCGATAAAGGAAAGATCAGAGGCGGTAACACCTCCGCGCCAGGAAGCCGAATCCGTTTTGATCCGTTCGTAAATACTGGAAGAAAAGCGATAAGGAAATGGATCTTTTACCTGTGCACAAACAAGGCTGGCTGGCAATAACAGGATCAGCAGGTACAGGATCGTTTTCATCGCGTCTTTCGGTTTTCAGTAGAAGCTCACAGGCCTTGCTTTAAAGATAAATAATTCTGTGGCAGGCCCGTGCGCGACCGGTTGCCCGGCCATGGCCGGAACGATTATTTTGTTTTCAGATAAATGCCATCAATCGTTGCATTGTGTCCAAACTGGCCGTCACAATACCCGTTTGCAGAACTGATGTGTGCAAACGCTTTATAAAACCGTATGCTGCATGTGCAGCTGTCGCTGCCGGGAATGGTGTAAACGAAACCGGGTCCGTTCATGGTGGCCGTATCCTTTTCTACCATAGCTGTATTGGCGCCGTTTTCGATGCTTGTTACCGAGACAATGGAAAAGCCGATCGTGTTACCCATCCTGTTTACGGTGAGTTCGCCGCTGTAGCCGGTTTCACCATACCGGTAATGATACGAGCCGGGTATCTGGTCTTCATCCGCCCGGGTGTCCGGGCTTTGGATCAATGTATCTGCCGGTAGAAGCGAAACCGGGAACTCTTTCTTCGTAACAGGAGAGATCCAGGTGCCGCTAAAACCTTCGCTCCCCGGCCTGCCGTCGATAATGCCGCTGATATGGCCGGTGCTGTCAAATTCCAATAAGCGGTAATGCCGGTCTTCTTCGATGGTGCCGATAAGCGGGATAGGTTGCCTTTCTTTTGTGTTTAAGTAAATTATTTTACCGATCACCAGGTTGCTGTCAACGTGATAATGAACAAAGACCGGGATATTGCCATTCAGCGTGCCCGACCAGCAGGTTTCGTATGCCGGGTTCTTAGCCAACAATGCCGGGGCGGTTCCCTGTTCATGCGATTTTTTGGACGGACCCTTGCAGCATGCCAGGATAAAAGCGAACAGATAGAGATGATATTTCATGAGCCGGTTACTTGGTGTATATCGTTACAGTCTCGCATAGCCCAGCCGTTCAATATCTTCCGGGCTATTGGTCAGGTGCGTTCTCCCGTTTGCCAGTACGTACAGATCGTCGCAGGCGTCAATGATATGCTGGTACAGGTGATCTGTTATGATGAAGCCTTTGTTTGCCTTTTCCTCCAGCAGCAGTTCTTTTACTTTCTCCACCTGGATCGGGCTTAGGTGGCTGAAGGGCTCGTCCAGCATCGCAAACTGTGATTTTGATTTTACGATCACATAGAGCTCCACCAGCCGCCGGTCTCCCCCGGAAAGGCGGCCGATAGACGACCGGTATCGTGATTCAAAACCGGGAAACCGGCCGGCAAAGGGTGCGTAATCCAAATCAAAATCCCGGAAAATCCTTTTCAGCGAAAGTGACCGCGGGATGAAGTTGAACTGCGGCAGGTAAAGCAGCAGATCGGGCCGTTTAAATGCCTCATGCCGGGCTACGTTATCAAAGCGAACGGATTTTTCGCAGGCCAGGCTTCCATAGATGATCTTCATCAGGCAGGATTTTCCTTCGCCGTTCCGGCCCAGCAACCCGGTGATCGCTCCTGTTCCGGCTTTTATATAAATGTTCGACAGGATCACCCTGTGACCAAACTGCAGTTGTATGCTATCGGCTTCCAGGGTGTGGATCATCTGAACCGGTTGACCTGGATGAGAGCAAAAATAAACAGGGCAAAATCAAACAGGAGCGTGACCGCCCAAAGCAGGGATTTGGACACACCGAGGTTCCGGTAATAATAGTACTCCCTGCTTTTGTATTGGTTGATAAAATAATAAGTGAGCCCGAGGGTGATTAATTTCAGCCAGAACAGCATGAAAAAAACGCTGAAGCCGTATTTCCAAAAAATGGACAGGCAGCAGGTGGTGATGACCAGCGAAAAGAAAAGGAAGCTTTTATAAAAAGTCCAGGTAAGCCGTATTGTTTTGAGTGGTTGCATCCGGGCAATTGATTGAACGGTGACGGAAGATAGTGACAAATGAATTGAAAGCCGGTGCAGGCGGCGCGGGTCGGCGGCAAAACTTTGTTAAACGTAGAGATATCAGGCAATAGCTTCACCTGATCTTGCCGGCCCGGTAGCTGTTGATGATCGTTTCTGATTCTTGTTTCATCTGCGTATAGACATGGAGAAGCTCCCCGCATCTTTTCCCGGCTGCAGGATTGCTTTTGTTCACATAGCCGGCCCGTTTGTCCAGGAATTCGTAACAGACTCCGGAATCCCGGCATAAATCCCAGGAACAACCTTCAACGCCGGGTAAAGCCGCTTCTAAAAAGGCATATTCGTTTGTCCTGAACGTGGCCCGCCCGAATCGTATTTTTTTCAGGTGCTGTAGCGCCAGGATCGGTAAAAGCGCCGGAAAGGGGGTTTTGTTGATAATAAAACCCAATGAGAAAACCTCCAGATTAGCTAATCCTTCCAGAAAAGTAAAGTCTTCAATAGGCTGGTTCCAGTCAAGCGTTCCGGAAATGTATAAATACCGTAAACTGCCGATTCCTCTCAGCCCGTCAAAGCTGGTTACCCTGCGCAGGTTTTCCAGGTGAAGCGATCTTAGTTCTGTCAGCTTTTGCAGGGGCGACAGGTCTGAAAAACCCGATACGTATTCAAGTATCAGCTCTTTTACATTGGTCAGTGCCCCGATAAATCCGATATCGGGCGTTCGTAAATGCGTAATTCGTAGCCGCGTTACCCGGGGCAGTTTTTTTATTTCCTGTATTTGTTCTGCAGACGGTTCATGCAGCGTAAGCTCTTCGACGTTCGGGCAGTCAAATACCTGCTTCCAATGTTTGTCATGTTTGGAAATGGTCAGGATTTTTACGGCCTTTTTGTTCCTGATATTATCGCCGGCCGTGTACGCATATCTTTTCATGTTTGGAACAACGGTCCAGTAATCGCCTGTCCTGTCCAGTAAATCCAGGAAGTGGTGTTTCATGGTTCGGTATTGATAATGCCGTGTGGGCACGGTGAATAGAAGAGGAATCGATGGCCTTCGGCTAAAGTAGTAAAATTATTGCTGGCTTCTGTGCGGCTTACCGGTACGGCTATCAGCAGCATTGGCCGGAGTATTGGTAATGGCCGATACAAAAAAGCTGCAGCGTGTACCGTACACACCGCAGCTGAGTATTGCGAAAGAACTGCTTACAAATTGATCCCACCGGCCACTTCGATCCGCTGGCCATTGATCCACCGTCCCTCCTCGCTGCACAGAAAGGCTACTACTCCGCCGATGTCTTCGGGCAGGCCTACGCGTCCCAGGGCGGTCGCTTCCGACAGGTGATCGTTCAGTTCTTTATTATCCCTGACCCGGCCGCCGCCAAAATCGGTGGCGATGGGACCGGGCGCTACTACGTTGGCTGCGATGCGGCGCGGCCCCAGTTCTTTGGCCAGGTAGCGGGTCAGTGTTTCCACGGCGCCCTTCATGGAGCCGTAGGCGGCAGAGCCGGGGTAGGAAAAACGCGCCAGGCCTGAAGAGATGTTGACGATGCGGCCGCCATCGTTCAGGAAGGGCAGGGCCTTCTGCGTCAGGAAGAAGACACCTTTGTAATGGATGTTCAGCGCCGTGTCGAATTGCTCTTCCGTTGTCTCGGCAAAGGGTGCATACAGGGCCGTTCCAGCATTGTTCACCAGGAAGTCGAATTTTGCACTACCGGTTTGCTCTTGCAAATAAGCCGTTACCTGGCTGAAAAAATGATCAAAGGAGCCGGTGTTACCGGCATCCAGCTGAAAAGCGGCCGCCTGCCGGCCGGGCGATTGCAGTGCTGCCACTACGTTGTCCGCCTCGGTGCGGTTGGTGTGATAGGTTATTATCACATCGATACCTTTTTTTGCGAGGCTGAGCGCCATGCTTTTTCCCAGCCCGCGGCTGCCGCCCGTTACGAGGGCTATTTTGTTTGTTGTGCTCATTGCGTTTGATTTTTGTCAGGCAAAGTTGGCACAACCGGCCGGAAGCGTTGTTGCAGCCATCAATCCATTGTTTGCAAAAACCAAATTCCGGGATCAGGCGCGGAAGGCCAGCGGTGAGAGACCGGCCTGTTTTTTAAAGAAATTGGAAAAATGGGCTACTTCACCGAAGCCAAGGGCATAGGCGATCTCTGAAATGTTCCAGTCGGTTTGTTTCAGCAATACCCGGGCTTCCTGCGCAATACGGCTGCCGATCACATCGGTGGTGGTTTTGCCGGTATTGTCCTTCAGCACTTTGTTGAGATGATTGACATGGATGGCCAGCCGCCCGGCATAATCTTTTTGCCGTGCGCAGCTCCAGCTGCTGCTGTGGCGATGTGATGGGAAACTGGCGTTCCAGCAGCTCTACAAACAGGCCTGCGATGCGCGTGGTAGCATTGTGCGAGGTATACAGCGCGATATCGGGCTGCAGCTTCTGGCCGTAGTGGATCATTTCCAGCACGTAATTGCGCAGCAGGTCGTATTTGTAGGCATAGTCGGAAGCCAGCTCGCGAAACATCTTTTGAAACAGCGCTTCCAGCTCTTTGGCCTGCGAAGCGCTGAGCTGGAAAACCGGGTAGCCGCCGGCTTTGAAGATCGGCAACTCGTCCAGTACCGGGCCGCTTCGCGCCGGCGCCAGGAATTCCTGTGTAAAGATGCAGAAGTGGCCACCCTGCTTCCCGTCCAGGGGGATGTAGTTGTACGGCACACGGGGCGAAGCAAACAGCAGGCCATGCTTTTTTATATCGATCACCTTGTCGGCATATTCGGCGCGGTTGTGCCCGTTGATCAGGCTGATCTTGTAATAGGCGCGCCGGTTATAAGGCATGATCTTCGTTTCGGACATGCTTTTGCGAACAGCCGCCGTACTGAACACATTGAAGTGGCCGATCTCCTTATCGATGCCGCCGGGCAAAATGGTGTTGAGCTCGTTGCCAAAACCGATTTCCCGGTAAAAATCCTGCAGGGAAGTGATGCCTGTCATCGGGGGATGTGTTTGCGAAATTCAAATATACGCCTTCCACGCTCAGCAGCCCACGCTCATAAACGCTGCGATGCTGAAAATAGCAGGAAGTCACGGAATTAAAAAAGATCGGTTAGTATAAGGAAGAAAAGAATGACAATGCAGAAAAAACCTGCGAATAAAAACAGGCCGGACCAGAATAAGATATTTTCATACCGCCTGGACTCGATTTTCTGGCATTCTCTTATTTTAGCCAAAACCTGTTTTTCTGCGTCTTTCTCTGTCTCTGTCCAGTGAGAGTTTTTAAGTCGCAACAGGCTGCGGGAAATCAATATCTGATCATATAAGCAGGACGTGATCCTGAAGCGGTGATAAAGAGACAGACCCAATGAAATTCCGAAAAAAGCTACACCGGCAACCGAAATAATAAAGTTGGAGGCAGGTAACGACATTTTACTTATCGTGTCTCCGGGCTTATTGCTAAGTTCTAAAGTTTTCATCAGGATGTTGGAAATTATAAAGCCATAACCGGCGATACCAACTAAGCTCAGGCGTATTATTTCCGATGAGTAGGAAGAGTATTTTTCTC
>JBEVLT010000370.1:0-20382 GCA_040509055.1 Chitinophagaceae bacterium | reverse complement strand
ATCAACCATCATGTGCTCTTTGTGCTTCGCAATTACGGGGAAGCATTGCCGGAAGCTATTTATTCCCTGTAATTATAAGTTCCTTCGGCGCCATTATAATCCGACCAGCCTTTTGTTTGCGGCAGCCAGGGGTTATTGGACAAGATGGCATTGGTATACCCGAACACATAATAGTTCGGCCTGAACAGGATATTGACAGGGGTGGTACCATCCCGGTCCCATGCCTGGTCAAGCGGCGTCATCACCAACCTGTTTTGATAGAGCGTCTTCAGCTTTGCTATTTCTGCAGCAAATGCTGTTGATGTTCCGTCAGGATCGATCGATATATTCCTTTCAGAAGCAGGGATCGGATCGGTGGAACCATATGTTTTAACCTGCCAGTAGTATCCCTGGCGGCTGGTACCATTGAGGGCCGGGATGCCCAGCTTGGCATTGGTATCATCGCTGATAGAGGCGTCATCCGCATACAACATCCAGCGTTGCATATCCCAGAAACGCTTGCCTTCGTAGGCCAGCTCCACACGACGCTCATAGATACAGGCTTCCAAAGCCGCATATTTGCTGGCAAGTGTGCCGATGCCATAATTATTGGCAGACGGGATGCCTACACGCTTACGGACCTTACCGAGGTAAAGAACCGCATTGGCGATATCTCCTTTTCCGGCATAGGCTTCAGCAATATTCAGCAATAATTCACCGTAGCGATACTCGAATATATCTGTTCCTGAAAAATTGTAAGCAGTACTGTCGGCATTCGGGTTAGACATTTTACGAACAATGGCAGGGCTGTTGGTCTGGTTATTTGCATAAAAAGTACCGGAAGTAGCTGCCGCGTTTGCTTTCCACCTGTAGAACCAGGTGACTTTATTCGCATTGTTCTTCAAGCCCCATTTTACGCCGGAGAAAGCGAAGGTGCGGTAAAAACGCGGGTCCCTGTTCTCAAAGAAGAACGTATCCACATACCCGTTTGCCGGCGTAGGACGGAGACCAGTTGCCAATGGAAACAGGTCAAGCATCTGCTTGGGAGCCGCGATCCCGCCTCCGCCGTTGTGATCTTTGGGACGGATGGAGTTTTCCCAGCCATTGTTGACGGCAAGCGAAGTATTCGCAGAAAGAAGCTGCACGATCAGGGCTTCTCCATTAAAGGCGTTGTCGTTCTTAAAGGTTACTTCTGCCCAGTCTTTTGCAGAATTGATAGAAGCGCCATAGCCGGCAGCAGTCAGGGCTGTTTCAGCCGCAAGACCTGCATCGAGCGCCTTTTGCCACTTATCATTACCCGCGTTGTCCCAGTCAGCATTGAAGAGCGGGCTTGCTGCAGTCAGCAGCACACGGCTTTTCATGGCCAGCGCTCCGGCAGCTGACAGGCGGCCATAGTTAACAGCATCCCATTTCATGGGCAGCATTGAAATAGCAGAGTCCAAGTCTTTAATAACCTGTGCAAATACCTCTGAGGTCTTGGGACGCGGCAGCCGGATGCTCGGATCGTCTGCGCTTGCATTCTGAACGGTTGTGACAATCGGCACACCGCCATATACGCGTGCCAGCTCAAAATACTGGATGGCCCGGAGGAAATACATCTGTCCCTTTGCCGTTTTTCGGAACGATTCGGAAAGGGCCTTGCCCGTCCCGTCGATTTTCTCGATCAGCAGATTGGCAGCACGGATACGGGTATACGAGTGGTTGTTGATACCGCCGGGCAGCGTCGGTCCATAATAGTCCGGAGCTTCGCTGGCCAGCTTCAGTGTTTTATTGGGATTAATGTAATTGTGTACAGTTCCCCCGAATTCTTCAGTCAGGTTTCTCCGGTCGTCATTGTACACGCCCACCAGGGTTTTTGAGGGACTGTTGTAAGTGGCAAAATACCAGTTATAAAGACGATCGATATAAAAACCGGTCAGGTCCTCGCTTTCAAACATGCTTTCGTCGAACTTGTCATAGCTCTTCATGTCTTCCAGGAAATCCTTTTTACATCCGGCCGTCACCACCACAAGACTAAGGGCCAGGAAACAAAATAGTTTATTTTTCATACTAACAATTAATCAGGTTAACGAATCAGGTAATCAGAACCCTAAGTTTACACCCAGTGCCCATGTCCGCAAGGTGGGATACCCAACGTTTGGCGCATCGTACATATTGCGGTATTTGTTGGGATAAGGATTGTAAAAATCCCACAGGTTATTACCGGCAATAAACAATCTCGCGCTTTCAAGGTGTGCTGCTTTTGCCCATGATTTCGGCAAAGCATACCCAATGCTCAATGAACGCACGAAGCAACGGAAAGAGCTGAGGGTAAAGAAATCGGAGTTGGCTCCGCCAAAAGCATCGTAGAAACCGAGGTTGGGATATTTACCATTCGGGTTATCTACCGGATCATACATATCATTCAGGTAGCTTGGATGAGACCACATGCTATGCGTGCTGCTGGTACCCTGTTTGATGTAATCCAGCCTGTTCACACCACCCCAGGAGGCTGAGATCTGTGCCAGCAGGGTAATGCCTGCATAAGATACGTTCAGGTTGGTAGTAAATCCGTAAGACCTCGAATTTTTGGCCAGCTTCACATAATCCTCATCAGCCTGCACCGATCCGTTCTTGCCGCCATAGGTACGGGTGATCGAATTCAGCACGCCGCCCTGGTCTTCGTAAACGAGCATTCCTTTCTTCAAATTAGCTTTGCTGGTAATGTCAAGGAACTTGGGTGCTGCGCCCGGGATACCGGATTTGTTGGCCAGGTCAGTGAGATAAGCCCAGTAATTATCGATATCAGCATCGGTGCGCAGGATACCATCGCCGCTGGAAGTCTGCTTCCAGGTTCTAAAGCCCCATACAGGTGCAAAAGTAGATTGTCCTGCTTCCCTGCGGGTTGTCATCTTTGATTCGTAATCGAACGGCTGATCGATGTATTTGTTTACCCGGTTGCCGTTGATACCAAAGTTTACATTCACAGAGTAGTCAATCTTCTTAGCGATCTGGTCTCTCCAATTAATAGAGAACTCGGTACCCCATGCCGTAACGCCCGCATAGTTCTCTTCCGCAAAGGCACCACCTACAGAGATGGGAACATTGATCGCCCCGGACATCAGGGTGAGCACATTGGTAGAAGTATTGTAATACTGATCTACGCTTATAGACAAACGGTTTCTTAAGATAGACAGGTCAATGCCAAGGTTCCGCTGAACGGTGCGGTCCCAACGGATATCCCGGTTCGGGGTAACTTCCATGGTGATACCATTGGAAAGACCTCCGCCACTGCCTCCAAAGAGCATTCCCTTATCCGTTTCCAGTTTGTACAGCTGCATCCATTTCCAGGCTTTCACATTGTCGTTGCCGGTGACAGCCAATGAAGCACGAATCTTCAGGTTATCGATCCAGTTAATCCTTTCTTTGAACCAGGACTCTTCGGATACCACCCATCCCACTGATCCGCCGGGGAAGCGACCCCAGTAGTTTTCGGGAGCAAACCGGGAGGAGGCATCTGAACGGAAAATAAACTGGGCCAGGTACTTCCCTTTGTAATCATAGCTCACGCGTCCCAAGTAGGAAAGGATGCCGCTCTCAAGTCTTGAGGTATAAGAATTACCCGGACTCAATGTGCCTGCAGAGCCGGAAGCACCGTTATACACACCTGGAAGGGGGTTTTCATAGATCTGGTAGCGGATATCGCTTTCACTTTTGGAACGCTCACCCGAGAACACGGCAGAAATTCCATGGTCACCAAATCTGTGCTCATAGTTCGCAACAAAGTTGATTTGTTCTGTTTTGCCGGTAGTATTGTCGTAAGTAACCCTGGATTGGGACCGGTTGAGAACAGGAGCATCCCATACGGCAGAATCATACAAGTGACGCTCAGCCTTGTTACCCTGCCCATTCCTGGAAAGCGTGACCGGCAATAACGCCTGCTCATTCACGCTGGAGGTATAATTGATTGCATAAGTACCTTTCACTATCAAGCCTCTAATAAAAGGCACTTCATAGGCCAGGGAGAAATTGGCATTGTAGCCAAATCCCTTATTGAAGGTTTTTGATCCGTTGGCCAGCCAGGCATAATAGTTTCCGTTGGCTACCGTACCATTTCCGCTTACGTTCGCTATTTTGTTGGGCCCCATGGCCGGTGAAACAAAACGGTCTACCCCGCCAATATTATAGATCCAGGGAATATACTTGGGAAAATGCAGCAGCGTGCTGTAATCGTTTTGCTCGCCGCCCAGCGCATAGCTTCCGTCCTGAACATTGATCTTGGTAAAGGACCGCTCAACGTTGGTGCTATAAGCGCCGAGGTTAGCGGTGAATTTCAAACCATTCGTTACCGTGATATCTGATCCGGAACGGAATCCATACCTTTTAAAATCCTGGGTACCCAGGTTGGCACCCTGCGTGTAGTAAGAGCCCCCTACAAAATAAGTAGCCCTGTCTGAGCCACCGCTCACATCCAGTGAATGCTGCATGGCACCTGCACGCTCCCAGTCATTCATCAGCCAGTCATAGTTCAGGCTTTTCATGCGCTCCAATTCTTTATCGCTGAACGTCTGGTCAGCATTCCAGCCCTGCGTTCTTCCAAAACGATTGGCAAAGATTCCGTACTCGTACGCATTCATCACTTTGCCATGGCTGACAGCATCGTTGGTTTCAAATTTGCCGGAATAGTTGATCCGGGGCGGGCCCGTTTTACCTCTTTTTGTTTTGATTACGATAGCTCCCTGCGACGCTCTTGACCCATAGATGGCTGCACTTGCATCGCGCAATACAGTAATGCTCTCTACCTCTGATATGTCAAGCAGGTTGAAGCGGTCCAGCGAGGCCAGCCCTGTTACAGGGTCTATTTGTATTACATCATCGATAATGATCAGGGGATAGGGATTGCCTCCATCTTTACCCCAGTTGAATTGCTGGCGTATATTCAGCGTGGGCATCACACCCGGACGACCAGCATTTCCCACCACGTTTAAATTCGGCACCTGGCCTCTCAAGGCATCTGCCAGGCTGGGCACAGGAAGATCCTGCAGTTTTTTCGGATCCACATAAGATACAGCACCGGTCACATTTCTTAGCCGTTGTGTACCATATCCCACCACCACTACCTCGTCCAGGTTTGTGTCGAGACCTTCCAGTGAGATGGCTAAATTTCCATTCCCGGCCTTTGTTTCAAATACGCCATACCCTACATAGGTAATGGAAATGACAGACTCAGCAGAAGGAGCTTTAATGGTGAAATTACCATCTGCATCAGCAGTGGCCACTGTACTGGTATTTTTCACCTTTACAGTAGCTCCGGGAAGCGGTTTGTTGGTTTTACTGTCAACGATTTTCCCTGTTACCGTTACTTCCTGAGCCAGCAGTGAGCCAGGAATAACCAGAGCAAAAACCACAAACAGTGTTACAAGCAGTCGTTTTAGTTTCATAAACTGTTTATTTTAAAATAAGAAGAGATACACTTTGAAAAACCAGGACTGGGTCTGAACTCACCGGCGATCAGCATCGGCGCCTGCAGGAACTATGGTTATCCTTTTGATTGACTCTCTTTGATCCGTTGCTGCCAGGCTTTTTCTTCTTTCTTCATATCATATCCTTCGGATGAAAGATAATTATTGATCCGTCCTTTGTACTTACCGAATACCTTGTGCTTATCTTCAGAAGAGCCTTCGTCCATCGCCAGTTCCCTCGCCTCCTTCAGCCAGCCATAGATCTTATCTTTTTGCGCTGCCGTCAGCGAAGGGATCATGTCCTGGTAGGCGGTATACGTTACCGGGAATACCCGGTAGGTCATCCCGTCTTTTATTTTTTCGATCTGATCAGCCGTCAGGTTTTTTTCCAGGCCGGCGACAAAAGCACCATGAAGCTGCCGGAGCTCCGCTGCTTTTTTGCTTTCCTGTTTTTTGATCGCTTCGTCCATGTCTTCTTTGGACAATCCCTGGTCCCTGATCGCTGAAATAGCGGCCTTACCGGCATCATGGATGGTGTTGACGCTCACATACTGGTCGGCCAGTTGGTTCAGCACCTTATTATATTGCACCGAATCGGTGATACCAAGCGTATTGATGATCTTTGCCGACCTTTCCGTTACTACTTTTCTGTAATCGGCAGGAGTTTGCGCTGCGCAATATTGCACACCGGCCAGAAATACCGGTAGCAGCACGGCAATGACTTTCTTTATATGTATGTTCATAAAGGAAGAAAAGGAAAACAGGAAAAAGAATGAGGGAGATTGTACCGTGCGGGCAGATCGCATCCCTTTACAGGCAGAAGTACAGCTGGCAAGCAACAATCTTTTCATCCGCAGAAATGCTTTAATCGTTAGTTAATAAACGCGTTGGATTTAGGGGAAAAACCTTAGCATTTATATAACTAAAGGTACAGGTGTGTTATACGGGCAACAATGTAAGGTTTCGCTATAATGATGGAATATTTTACTATTTGGGGAGATATTTTCACGCTATAAAAAACAGCCTCTTCCGCTCTTACTCTGCTGCTTTCAGGGTCAAAATGGCCTTTGGCAATCCTGCCGCAGTGGCCGTTAATGTAATATTTCCCTTTTTTCCGGCCGATTGCACGATCGCCAGCGCCATTCCTTTCCAGCATTTTCTCCGGTTGCTTTTCAGGCTGACGGTATCCGCCTGGTAGCCGTTGTCCGTACCGGCAATCATGGCTGCCCCGCTGATGCTGAACTGCACTTCATGATCGGCATGCGGTACCAGGTTACCGGCCTTATCCAATATACGGACAGTAATGAAAGACAGATCCCTGCCGTTTGCCTTTATTATGGAACGATCAGCTACCAGCTCAACCGATGCCGGGGCACCTGCCGTATGCACCTGCCGTATCAATACGGTCTCCCCGTTTTTCCGGGATACTGCTTTCAGGGTACCGGCCTCAAATGGAACACGCCACTGTACATGCAGGTCTTCCCCGTTTTTTTTCCGGATACCCAGCGACCGGCCGTTCAGAAACAGCTCCACCTCGTCTGCCTGGTTGTAGTACACCCATACATCCACCAATTGACCGGGCTGCCAGTTCCAGTGCGGGAAAAGATGCAGCACCGGTTTATCAGTCCATTCGCTTTGGTACATATAATAAACATCCTTGGGAAAACCGGCCAGGTCCACAATGCCGAAATAAGAGCTTCGCGCCGGCCAGGGATATGGCGTCGGTTCGCCCAGGTAATCAAACCCGGTCCAGACAAACAAACCGGACAGGTAATCGTGCTTTTTGATCAGCTTCCAGGTTTCTTCGTGCGTGGAGCCCCAGTAGGCCGATACCTGGTCGTAAGCCGAAACCGTGTAATCGGCATTTCCTTTTTCCACGAATTTCTGCGGCGATCTTTCAGGCCAGTGCAGCAGCGTGTCGGAAGGAAAATCATAATGCCCGCGCGTAGCCAGTGCCGACATATTTTCGGCACCGATCAGTTTCTGCCCGGGATAATGAACGGGAAGCTGGTCGTATACTTCGTGGTGATAGTTCAACCCTATCACATCCAGCGCGCCGGCCTGGTACATGAAATTCTTTTTCGGATCCCATTCGCTCAGCGCGGCGGTTACCGGGCGCGTGGTATCGAGTGCTTTTACCAGCGCCACCAATTCTTTCGTCAGGCGGATACCGCTGCTGTCAAACTGTTCCCGGATCTCGTTGCCGATGCTCCACATGAAAACGGAAGGATGATTCCTGTCGCGCAGCACCATGTCCTGCAGGTCTTTTGCATGCCACTGATCGAAGTCAGCATAGTAATCGTATTTGTTCTTCTTCTTCCGCCACATGTCGAAGGCTTCGTCCATTACCAGGAAGCCCATGCGGTCGCACAGGTCCAGCAGCTCCGGGGCCGGCGGATTATGAGCCGTACGGATGGCATTGCATCCCATGTATTTCAGTATCTGCAGCTGCCGCTCCATGGCACGTACATTGACGGCTGCACCCAAAGCCCCCAGGTCATGGTGCAGGCACACCCCCTTTATCTTCAGCGGCCGGCCATTGAGAAAAAACCCGGTGTCCGCATCGAAATAAACAGAACGAAACCCAAAGCTCGTCTCGTACCGGTCGATCTCTTTACCATCGCGAAAAAGAAGCGTAACCGCCTTGTACAGAACAGGGCTATCCGGCGACCAGAGGGATGGATTGGCAACCAGCAGCGATACAACGGACCGGGTACCATAGGGGTCTGCGCTGAGCGCATAAGAACCGCTTTGTGTAACTACCTCTCCTTTCTCATTGTAAATTTTTGTTTCCGCCAAAACCCGCTGCATAACGCCGGTACTGTTGCGGATGCCTGTTTTTATATTCATCATCCCTACGGTTTCTCCCGGCAGCAGGGCGCGGCTGCAGGTACCGTCTCCCTTGTCGCCGCTAAACAGGTGTGTGGTAATGTAAGTGCCCCAGGTATCCACGGCGACCTTGCCGGCAACAACCAGCCGTACGTTCCTGTAGATGCCGGAGCCGGTATACCATCGTGAGTTGGGTTGCTGGCTGTTGTCTACCCGCACCGCGATCACGTTACGGGCCGGTGCTTTTTTCAGCCAGGGCGACAGGTCGTAGGAAAAGGAGATATACCCGTTCGGCCGCTTGCCCAGGTAGTGCCCGTTGATCCATACCTCGCTGTTGCGGTAAATACCGTCAAATTCGATGCGGATATCCTTATCGGCAGAACCGTCTGGCAATACAAAGCTTTTCCGGTACCAGCCAATACCCCCGGGCAATGCCCCGCCCTGCGTGGTAGCCGGGTGCGATGAACTGAAATTGCCTTCGATGCTCCAGTCGTGCGGCAGGGACAGGCTGCGCCACCGGGTATCATTGTATAGCTCGTTCTTAGCCAGGCTATCGTCTGCCAGCAAAAATTTCCAGTCCCTGTTAAAATCAATAATGCTACGCGACTGTGCAGCTGCCTGTGAGAAAAAGAACACCTGCAGCGAACATAGTATTGTCCAAAAACGCATCCTGATTACCATGGATTTAGTTCTTTACAGAAAAATGATACTGCCCCGAGCCTACCCTGATCCGGGCTTTGCCGTTTTCAAACCCGTGTATCCTCACGCTGCCGGTAGTACGCAGCAGCCTGCCGCTTTCGGTAATCACCGAAGCAGAGGTAGCCGGAAGATAAATAACAGCCGTCGTATTGGCCGGTATTTCCACCTCCAGTTCAAACAGGCCGTCTTGTTTTTTCCATCCGCTGGCAATGAGACCGTAGGGACTTTGGAAAGCCGCTCTTGCCCAATCCATATTGCCGACCGGGCCGGGGTCGATGATGATTTTATTAAACGCCACCGCATCGCCGGCGGCGCGGATACCCACCAGCCCGGAATAAAACCATTCCATCAGGTGGCCAAGCATAAAATGATTGTTGGATACCACCGGCAGCGCCTGCCAGCTTTCCGTCAGCGCCGTAGCGCCGTTCTTCAGCTGGTAGCCATAACCCGGCACATCATCCCGGTTGTTCATCGCAAAGATCACATCGTTGCGGCCGGCCTGCTCCAGTGTTCTGAGCACATAGCGAAACCCGATATCACCTGCCGTCAGGGCATAATTGCGGCTATGCAGGTCCTGCACCAGCGCCGACAATACCGCTGCACGGTGTTGTGGCTCGGCCAGCCCGGTAAAAAGCGCTATGGCATTGGCCGTCTGGCTGGCCGAATCGTATTGCAGACGTTGCGGATCGAAAAACCGTTGGTTAAACGAGGTCTTTACGGTAGCAGCCTGCTGCCGGTATTCCTTTTCATCGGCCGGCTTGCCCAGCAGTTTTGCCACCTGTTCCATGATGGTTAAAGCATAGTACCAGGTAGCAGTGGCCGTCACACCGGCCTTTGTCATCTGAGGAAAACCGGGACGGTTCGGCCCCAGGTCGTACCAGTCGCCCAGCCCATGCGAGAGTATATTGTCAGTTGCCCTGCCCTGCAGGTACCGTACATAGCGCTTCATCATGTCGTACGACTCCGTCAGTGTTTGTTTATCACCATACCACTGGTAGTGATACCAGGGCAGGATGATAGCGGCACTGCCCCATTCCGGCGACTCATCGAAAGGCGGCGTAAAGGCGGTAAACTCGGGCACGATCTCCGGTATCCTGCCATCCGGGTATTGCGCCTGCATCATGTCGGCAATCATTTTCCGGTTCAGCAAAGCGATATCATAACCGTAATGAACGGAACTGCCCATGAGGTAGGTTTGCTCCAGCCAGCCCAGTTTTTCCCGGTGAGGACAATCGGTAAACAGGCTCACCATATTGCTTTTGACGGCCCAGTCGATCAGTGTATCGATCCGGTTGAACAAGGGGTTCGAACAGGCAAAGCTTCCGGCAGCTGCCGTAGCATTGCGCACATGCCATCCTTCAATGTCGATCAGTTGCGGCGCGCGCTGGTGGCTGTCGGCCGGCAGGCAGCGCACTTCCAGGTAGCGGAAGCCGGTATAGGAAAATCGCGGCTGCCAGGTTTCCTGCCCGCTGCCTTTCAGGATATAGGTAAAATACGAAGGACTGCCTGTAGCGCGCTGGTTGGCCGTACCATCATCATTGATCAGTTCCGCGCCATATATCCTGACAGTATCCCCTTTGTTTCCTCTCACCGTTAAGGCCGGAATGCCGGAAAAATTCTGCCCCAGGTCGAATACCCATGTACCGGGCTTTACCTGCTGCTTTGCCACAGGCCTGAATTTCTCCATCACCTTTACAGGGTCCGCTGTTTGTGCATCGAGCGCAGCAGGACCGGTAGTTGCCATCACCGGTCTCCACCTGCTGTCATCGAACGTGGACGTGTTCCAGGCCGGTTGCTCCAGGCCTGCATCGTAATCTTCGCCGCCGAAGATGCTGGAAAAGATCACCGGCGATGCAGCCGTTTTCCAGCTCTGGTCGCTGACGATATCTTCCACCGTACCGTCCGTGTATTCGATCACAGTGCGCATGATCATCTTTGGCAGCCCATAAGCGCCCGTCATTTTGCGATAGCGCTGACCCGGTATATAAAAAAACCCGTTGCCCAGCATAACGCCAATGGCATTATCGCCCTGCCTGAGCCTGTGCGTCAGGTCGAACACCACGTACAAAGCCTGTTTGCGGTAATCCGTCCAGCCGGGGTCCAGGAAATGATCGCCAGCTTTTTCACCGTTGATGCTCAACTCAAAGTGCCCCAATCCGCAAATGAAAGCTGTGGCGCTTTTTATGGGCTTTTGTATGGTAAACCGTTTCCGCAGCAGCGGCAGTACATTTCTCCGGGTGCCCCATGATTTCTTGCCATTCAGGTGTACGTGGGGAGCAATGATCGCCGTATCATGAATGACATCGTAAGCGATCCATTGTGCCTGCGCCCAGTCCTTTGCCTCCGGCAATCCCATCTGCCAGGAAGCCGTATTGCTCCAGGCGGATGTATTTCCGTGGTTATCCCATACCATCACCTTCCAGAAATATTTTTTTGCCGGCAATAAAGCCTTGCCCTGGTACGGGACCTGCAGCGAAGCCCCGGACACGATCTTCCTTGAATCCCACATGTTTCCCGTACCACGCTGCAACAGTGCCGGATCGTCGGCCACCAGGATGCGGTAAGCTGTTTGCAGCACATTCCTGCCCGCGGAGCGAAGCTGCCAGCCGAGTTGCGGATGAGGTGTTTCTATTCCCTGCGGATCCTGTTTGTATTCACAACGCAGGCCATCGGCGGTAAACGCCTGCGGAAAACCGGCAGCGGCAATGCATAGAAAAAAGCAGACAGCAATCGATCGTTTCATTTGTTTTACGTTAGCGGGCCGGCAACCGGCATTTTTACTGTATATCGATGCCGGAAAGCATCAGCCCTTCCGCACCCTCTGCCACCAGCTTTACGGTATAATGACCGGCATTGATCATCGTTCGCGTATTCACGGTAAAGGCATTCCATTTCCCCGGCCGGGTAAATGTAAAATTAACGGGTTCATCCAGCATCATGGCGCCTCCTGCCCCAATCAGCTGCACCCGCCCATGCACCTGTTTATCCTGAGGATAAAAGTATTTAACGGTTATGGAATAGATATCCGCGACGCCTGTCTGCACCGGCCAGGTAACGTTTACTTCACCGGGCGACTTTACAGCCACACATTCCCGGCCGCCGAATGATTCTTTTTGTGCGCCTGCCGAAAAACCGGCGACATTCGTACGGTAAGCCGTTACAGGCTTCAGGTCGTAAGCAGGCTGCATCGACATCACCGGCAGGATCATCACCGGGTAGGCCCTGCTGTTACCGATCTGCCCTAATACAACGGGCATTCCGGCTGCAAACCGTTTCCGGTACATTGTATATATTTTGCTCCCATTCTCATCGGTTGCTGCCTGTGTTTGGGTGTTCTCATATGTTTTCAGCCAGTCGGGCAACGTGGCGGCCGATTGATCGATACCGACAAACACATCGGCATCAGCTATCACCCGGAACGAGGTTACTGCGGGATTTGTTTTACCGGAAAACTGCAGCCAGTCCGCGCCATAGAGATGGGGAGGCAATGACCGGAACACGATGGAGTCATGGTGATATAGCCGGTTACCGATGTCCAGCCAGGCCTGCTCTTTGCAATCAGCACATTGCAGGCTGTCCACGATAGCGGGAGACGGCGCAACCCGGATGTTTTTATTGCGTGAGGCAATAGCGATCGCCGAAATGAGGGCCTGCCCGGAACGGCTTTGCGGAAAAGAAATGATCATCCTGCCGCCTTTGATATTTGCATGGACCGTCTTTTTCAATATGGCATTGCTGCCCGCTTCCTTCCAGATATCCAGGTCGGATAAAACGGTCCTTCCATTGATGGCCACATCAAACAAGCGCATCCCCGTACCATCAATACCGCCTCCGATCCCGATCCAGGGTTCGACGAAATACAACTCCACGCTGTATGCTCCGTCCGGCAGTGGGAATACGTACTGCAACTGATCTTTTCCATACCTGAAATCCCGGAACAGGTCCCAATCGCGGGCCCCTTTAATGGGCGCAAACGTGCGACGCTGGCTGGCAAAGAAGGCCGGCATGCCGGGGTACCTATCGGTCCAGGAAGAAGAAAAGCCAGCAACAAACAGGTTGGTATAAGGCGGCAAGTCAATGCTGTTATAGATCCGTGCCCGGTCGGCCAGCCAGGTATTGCCGTTCTCATCAATATAATCAGGGCCGCCGCAATTGATGCGGTAGATATAATGAAAATCTTTCTGCGGCCTTGTCACCGGTTGAGCACCGGTATATAACCGGCCGAAGTTGGGCGCAGCCGGCAGGTGATGGAGCACGATGGTGTCTGCTGTTACGGCTTTGCCATCCACATATCCCACTGCGTACAGAATATTATACTGTACAGGTACATCATCCCACTGAAAATCCGTGCCTTTACCGCCTCTTTTTTTTCTGCCCAGCGATTGGCTGCCCATATCATTGAACAGTTCTACCTCGTCGCAGTTGGAATATACGATAATGCTGTCTTTGATACCGGGCTCCGCCCACCGGCCGGGCCAGGTATGTGAAACGATGTAGACCATCGGTTGCGTTTCTTTCGGGGCATAGTTGGACCGGAACATATAAAACGCATCCAGCGGCTCTTCCCAGGGCGTCAGCAGTCCTTTGTAGTTTACCGGACCTACCCTGTCCAGCTCACGCAGCCCTTCCCCACCCTGTACGCGGCCGGGGTTGTCATGCGAAGTGAGCAGCCAGAAGAACTGCCCGGCGCTGCTGTCTTTTACGGATTCGGCCAGCCTGATCTTTTGTTCCATCAGCTGCACCATGCGGTCTTCACTGAGAATACCGTTTTGTACAAACGGCCCTTCCGTATGCAGGTCGATCGTGCGCCAGGCGCCGTATTCGCCGATCAGCACCTGTTTTTTTACATCGCCGGCATATGTATCGGGATTGCCGCCATAGGTACCGGTCCAGTTTTGCGGCACATCCCAGTCCGTACCGGATCCGCCGTTGCAGGTCGTTACCAGCCGTTGCTCAGACGCCGTAGGGTCCAGCTGCCTGATCAGCTCCGTGCATTCCCGGGCAAAGTCTTCCGGCAACTGGCTTTCGTTTTGCAGGCCCCAGAGTACGACCGAAGGATTATTGCGTCGTTCGATCACCCATTCCCTGAGCAATTGTTTGAAATTATTCCTGAATGCCGGCGTATCGAACCAGACATGGGCCGACAGCTGCGTCCACCAGAGCATGCCCATGCTATCGCACAAAGGACCGTATAACAGGTTATGCGGCTGGTGGCCGTCACGGAATGCATTGAAGCCGGCCGCTTTTACCCAGTTCATCCGCGACCGGACCTGTTGGGGACTGAAAGCATGGCTTTGCCCGATCAGGTGCTCGTACTCCGCTACCCCGTTGACAAAGACCGGCTGGCCATTGATAAAGAACTGGTGCGTTTTGTTTTTCCAGTTGATCGTGCGGAAGCCGAATGTTGTTTCTGTCCGGTCGGTTACCACTCCTTTTTCCCTGAGTTCCGAAACGATCCTGTACAGATAAGGACGATCCGGTGACCATAATACCGGCTTGTCAACAGCAATACGCTTTTGGTAAACGGTGATGGAATCACCTCCTTTGAGCGATAGCTGCGAAACAGAAGACATTACAGTTCTTCCGCCGGCATCGACCAGCCGGGTTTCGATCGACATGGTCCTGTTGCGGCGGGAATAATTTTTCAACGTGGTATTGACCGACAAGTCCGCCCTTTGCTTATCATCTGTAATCCTGCTCCAGGCATGCACGCCGAAGGGTTCGATGCGGACATCATCGGTAACAAGCAGGTGCACGGGCCGGAAGATACCCATCGGCTGCGACCCTTCTGAAAAGCCGCGCTCTTCGGAGCAGCCGCCGCAAACCCAGGGCAGGTCGCGGATACCGGCCGGATGATAAGCGCGTACCGCCAGCTGGTTCGTACGGCCGTCCGTCCTGATCACATCCGTCACGTCGATGGTAAACGTGGTACGCCCGCCTGCATGCTCGCCTATTTTTTTACCATTGAGAAAAACCGTGGCATAGGACCCTACGCCTTCGAAAAAAAGAAAGAACCGTTTCTGAGCTTTGGATTGACGGGTCACCAATTGCCGGCGGTACCAGGCGTCGCCGTGGCGGTTGCCGTGGAGCAGGCGGCGGTAGCCTTCATAGCTGTCCCAGTTGTGCGGCACGCTTACGGGCAGCCAGTCTTTATCGTTATAATTTTCGCCGGAAAAGCTGCCCGGCAATACCCGGTTGCTGTCGCTGGCAATGGTGCGCCAGCCATCATGGAGCAGAACATCCTGCCGCACGGTTTGCTGCGCCGGTGAAACGATCCACCCTGCAAGGCAACAGCATAGCAGCAGCAAACTTTTATTGTTGACGAAGCGACCCATCAAAACTATAAACCCCGTTTTTAGCAGTTTGAACAACAATTGTTTTGTCCTTATAACGCAGCGACAATGGTTTGCCGGCTTTTGATATAACTCTGAGCGCTGTCAGCTGCCCTGAACGCCATACCAGGTCCAGCACAAACCCGCCTCTTGCACAGATTCCCTTTATTGATCCTGCGGGCAAGGCGTCGGGCAAAGCAGGCAACAGGTCGATAAAGGGTGTATGGCTCTGCACCAGCATTTCACCGATCCCTGCAGCGCCACCGAAATTGCCATCGATCTGGAAGGGCGGATGCGCATCAAACAGGTTGGGATAGCTGCCGGCGCCGCCTGCCGCCGGGCTCAGCAGCATTTGCACCAGTTTGAACGAATGATTCCCGTCTTTGAACCGCGCCCAGAAATTGATCTTCCAGCCCAGGCTCCAGCCGGTAGCGGCATCGCCGCGGTACAGCAGCGACTGGCGGGCGGCCTTCATCAGTTCCGGCGTTTCATCCCAGTTGATCTCGCTGCCCGGGTATTGTCCCCACAGGTGCGATACGTGTCGGTGGCGGCTGGCCGTATCATCTTTATCCTGCATCCATTCCTGCAGCTGCCCGTAGCGGCCTACCCGGTTGGGGGCGATCTGTTTGTATTTTTCCTGCAGGGTATCCCGCAGGGCCGCATCGGTATGCAGCAAGGTGCTGGCTGTGATCACGTTTTTAAACAGGTCGCGGATGATCTGGTGATCCATGGTGGGCCCTGCCACCAGCCCGCCCTGCTCGGGTGAGTTGGACGGGGTGCTGATCAGCCAGCCGGTAACCGGGTCGCGGACCAGGAAGCTATTGAAGAATAAGGCTGCCGATTTCATCACAGGGTACGCCCTGTTTCGCAGGAAAGCGATATCCTGGGTAAACAGGTAATGCTCCCACAGGTGACGGCAAAGCCAGGCGCCGCCCGTCACCCAGATGCCGTGATTGGAAGCATTGATCGGGGCGGTACCACGCCACAGGTCAGTATTGTGGTGCAGCACCCAGCCCGGTGCATCATAATAAGCTTTGGCAGTACCCTGCCCTGCTTCGGCCAGTTCATCGGTCATGGTGAACAGCGGCTCATGCATCGGCGACAGGTTCAGCAGCTCTGCCGGCCAGTAATTCATTTCCACGTTGATATTGGTGGTGTACTTGCTGCCCCAGGGCGGCGTCATCAGGTCGTTCCAGATGCCCTGCAGGTTGGCGGGCCGGGTACCGGGCCGCGAAGAAGAGATGAGCAGGTAGCGACCATACTGCAGATACAAGGCCACGAACGAAGGATCTGAAGAAGCCGCAAACTTTTCGATGCGCTGATCGGTAGGCAGCTTTTCGTTTTCACTACGGCCCAGGTCGATGCTGAGCGTATTGAAATAGCGCTGGTATTCCTGCACATGGGCGGTTTTAACCTGCTCATAGCTTTTATTCCCGATGCTTTTCAGGCCTGCTACGCAGGGTGCGGCAGGATCGGCCGATACATCTTTATAATTTTTATAGCTGGTGCCGGCCGTTACGTACACCGTGGCTTCATCGGCATTGCTGACGATGATATTGCCATCCTGTATACTGACCATTCCGTTTTTTGTTCTTACCTGCACATAGCTTTCTCCTTTCAGCACGCCGGTCCTCACCTTCAGCGACAGGGCAACCGTATGAGCATCTATCCTGCGTACCGAAGAAAGCTTGTGCGGGCTGCTGAGCCGCGCTTCAAAGCTGATGCTGCCATTCTTTGTAGCAGTCAGATGTACGGCCATTACCTGATCGGGCTGGCTCACAAAATATTCGCGTTTATAACCCACCCCGTTCAGTGAATAGGAAGTGGTGGCAACAGCAGTGGCGATATCCAGTTCGCGGCGGTAAGCCGTTACGGCATCGCTGTTTTTAAAATTCAGCCACAGATCACCGAAAGGCTGGTAATCGGCCTGGTACCTTGGTACAGCGGGCGGTTCATCGTTCTGAACAAAATAGTTCCATTGCCCGTCCAGGAACAGCTTCATTGATTCCGGCTCCCCTTCGGGATATACGCTGATATGCCGGGTGGTATCTTTGTAACCGGCAATACCGCCTTTATCAAAATAATTCAGCACCTGCACGGCAAGGCTGTTGCGGCCAGCATGCAGGTATTCCTTGGGAATTACATAGCGCCTGGCTTCCGTGCTCTCCATGGTGCCTGCCAGGTGGCCATTGACGTAGGTAAAATCATGATCGCGGACACGGTTAAGGTCCAGCACCAGGTTCTTTCCTGCCCAGCCTGCCGGCAGTTCAAAGGTGGTGCGCAGCCAGACAGCACCGTCCAGCCCGTCAAACCCTGCGGCTTCCCATCCTTCGTAAGAGGGAACGGTCATGGTTTTCCATTGGCTGTCATCATACTGTTCCAGCGCCGGGTTTCCTTTCATGCCTTTGAGCGCGCGCATATTCGCCACCCACTCCGCCTTCTTCCCTTCATTGGACTTCATGCCCATGAATTGCTGTTCCGCCAGCGCTTCGGCTTCTTTTTGCCTGCCTGCAAACAGCAGTTGCCGGATCGTATCAAGATAGTGAAAGGCATGCGGCCGGTTATAATCCCGCGGCTCACCGGTCCAGAGCGTTTCTTCGTTGAACTGGATACGATCCTGCGCTATGCCGCCAAAGACCATGGCGCCGATACGGCCATTGCCGATGGGCAGCGCTTCGGTCCATTTGACAGCCGGCCGTGTATACCAAAGCTGCAGCGGCTGTGCTTGCGCAGGACTGCTGCCCGCAATACCACAAAGGATCACCGCCGCCAGGATTAGTTTATTCCGCAATGAGTGCATAATTTATCGTTGTAGAATACTGCCCTTGACTTCATCAGTTTTTACCACCACCTGTTTTACGTGCTCCAGGTCATTCCCCTGCAGCAGGATATGGTCGCTTTGCGCCCCTTTTACCCGAAGGAACAGATCCGTTCCTTCTACAGGACGGCAGTTCCGGATAAAAACGTTGCGGGTGTCGGTCACCGAGAACACGGGAATACCGGGAAGCGGCTTTTCCGTTCTCACTGCATCCAGTTCGATCTCGTTGGAGTTTTCCATGATCACTGCACTTCCTTTTTGCGTATTCACGACCACATTGTGCAGTTCGATATGCTGAGCTTTTTTGATCACGAAACCGGTGGTGGCTTCCATGTAAATGTCATGAAAACTCACCTGGTCTACCGGCATCTCTTCCAGCCCGTTGATATACGCCGCCTGGTTGGTATAGCAGGTGATATTGCTGAACCGGATATTCCGGAAACGCGGCGTCCGTTCCGACACCGGTTCTTTTTCCGTACGGGAATACTCCAGGTCCATCACAAACGCCTGGTCGATGATATTCTTCATAATGATATTATCCACGCGGATGTCTTCTACGTACCCGCCCCGGCCGCGCGTGGATTTAATGCGGATACCGCGCTCGGTACCGTCGAATATGCAATTGGAGATCGTAATGTTGCGCACGCCGCCGCTGGTTTCGCTGCCGATTACCACGCCGCCATGACCGCGCAACATGGTGCAATTAGTGATGGTATAATTTTCAGCGGGTATGCCCTTCGTTCTGCCCGGCACATCCTTGCCGGATTTGATCGTGATGCAATCGTCGCCCACGCTGATATGGCAGTTGGAAATATGCACATAGCGGCAGGATTCCGGATTTATGCCATCCGTATTGGGCGAGGGCGGGTTATAGATCGTGACGCCGGTTACGGTCACGTTTTCGCAAAACTCCGGGTTCACCGTCCAGAACGGCGAATTAATGATCGTGATGCCTTCGATCAGTACGTTTTTGCAATACATCGGTTGTATGAACGGCGGCCGCAGGAACCCGCGTTTCATCTGGCGCGGATCATCGGGCAGCAGGATGTTTCTGTTCAGGCTGTCAAACAGGTATTGCCACCTGGAACGTGGCTGGTCGGCTTTGTAGCCTTCCACAAAGTCCCACCATTTTTTTCCATGCCCGTTGATCAGGCCTCTCCCGGTGATGGTAATATTTTCCGCCTTGTACGCATAAAACAGCGGCGAAAAGCTGGTCACGTCCACGCCCTCGTAGCGGCTCTCCACCATCGGCAGGTAGTCGTCAAAATTGTCGCTGAAGTGCAGTTCCGCCCCTGCATCGATCAGGATAGTAATATTGCTTTTAAGATGAATAGGCCCGGTCAGGTATTTGCCGGCAGGAAAATACACCGTACCGCCACCAGCGCCCGAAGCCGCCGCAATCGCTTTAGCGATCGCCGCCGTAGCCTTAGCGCTGCTGTCTCGCTTCGCCCCGTACTTTGTTACGTCATAATACCCCTGCGCAAAAACATTACAGCCACTCCAAACCACCATCATCAATAAAAAACACTTGTGTTTCATAATCGATCTTTCAAATTAATATCCGGCTACCAATAAATAGTTCTCTGAGTTTTATCAGACCATCATCCCTTATTCAAACAACCAATCGATCTCGTTCCTGATCCCGGTCTCCGTAAGGCCCGCATCGTATAAAGGTATCGCCTGATCTCCCTTCACAAATCCCAGCACCAGGCAGGCTCCCTTGGCCAGTTTCAGCTCATGCCGGCCCGGTCCGAACCAATAGCTGTGAATATTGACCGGCGGCCATCCTTTTATCACCATTGCATTAGCGATCCTGATCTCCGCCTGCCCGTAATCGTTGGCGCTGGCATTGGTCTCCAGCTCAGGCGCCTTTGAAAAGAAAGCCTCTTTTGAATTGAAAAAGCCCACCAGCAGCTTTATGGGTCCGGATGCAGTGAAACCGATCGTCGTTCCCTCCTTTACCTGTTGCTGCACCGGCAGCCGGACACCCTGTAATCCTTTCAGCTCTTTGGCGAAGGCAACCAGTACCGATGCTGTATCGCTGAACAGGCTGGCTGCCGTATCGATGGTATATCGAGCAGCGGTTAGCTCCGGTTGTACGGGCGCATTGACCAGCAGCACCGTGGGTGGCGCCGCAACCGGCACGGCATGCTGCAGCGAATCGATCTTGTGTTTGAAATGATCCAGCTCTTTTTCAAAAGGCACCAGCACTTCGGTCCAGGTTTTAAAAGTACCGTTCACGCCGCGGATCGGTATTTTGCGCTGCTGGGTCTGCATGCTGTTG
>JBEVLT010000369.1:0-10777 GCA_040509055.1 Chitinophagaceae bacterium | reverse complement strand
AAAGTAAGCGTTACCCCTCTGCACGACAGGGTAATTGTGAAACCGGCTGCTGCCGAAGAAAAAACTGCCGGAGGAATCATCATCCCCGATACGGCGAAAGAAAAACCGCAACGCGGCACTGTCATAGCTGCAGGCCCCGGCAAGAAAGACGAGCCGGTGACTGTAAAAAATGGTGATACCGTGCTGTATGGCAAATATGCCGGCACAGAGATATCCATCGAAGGCGAGGATTACCTGATCATGCGCGAAAGCGACATTCTGGCAATCGTTTAAGCCTGTTTTCCAATTCTATTCTTTTTAATTTTTCAAATCCCAATATTATGGCTAAACAACTCTTCTTTGATATTGAAGCAAGAAACAGAATGAAAAAAGGCGTTGACGTTCTGGCCAACGCTGTAAAGGTGACCCTGGGCCCCAAAGGCCGCAACGTGGTCATCGAGAAAAAATTCGGTGCACCGGGTGTGACCAAAGATGGTGTGACGGTAGCAAAAGAGATCGAGCTGGAAGACCCCATCGAGAACATGGGCGCCCAGATGGTAAAGGAAGTGGCTTCCAAAACGGCTGATGTAGCCGGCGATGGCACCACCACCGCTACCGTACTGGCCCAGTCCATCATCACAGAAGGATTGAAAAACGTAGCGGCAGGCGCCAACCCGATGGACCTGAAGCGCGGTATCGATAAAGCGGTTACCAAAGTGGTAGACCACCTGAAAGGGCAGTCGCAGACCGTCGGCAACGACAACAGCAAGATCCAGCAGGTAGCTGCCATCTCCGCCAACAACGACAACGAGATCGGCAAACTGATCGCCGAAGCGATGAAGAAAGTGGGCAAGGAAGGCGTGATCACCGTGGAGGAAGCAAGAGGTACCGAAACCGGTATCGAGGTGGTAGAAGGTATGCAGTTCGACCGGGGTTATATCTCTCCCTATTTCGTGACGAACAGCGAGAAAATGGAGGCTGAGCTGGAAAACCCCTATATCCTGATCTACGACAAGAAAGTGAGCACCATGAAGGATATCCTGCATATCCTGGAAAAAGTGGCACAGAGCGGCCGCCCGCTGCTGATCATCGCAGAAGACCTGGAAGGCGAAGCGCTGGCAACCCTGGTGGTGAATAAGCTGCGTGGTACCCTGAAAGTGGCTGCCGTAAAAGCTCCTGGCTTTGGCGACCGCCGCAAGGAAATGCTGCAGGACATCGCTGTACTGACAAAAGGTACCGTGATCAGCGAAGAGCAGGGTTACAAACTGGAGAATGCCGACCTGACCTACCTGGGACAGGCTTCTACCGTGACCATTGATAAAGACAATACGACCATCGTAGGCGGCAAAGGCAAAAAAGATGACATTACTGCCCGTGTGAACCAGATCAAAGCACAGATCGAGGTGACGACTTCCGACTATGATAAAGAAAAGCTGCAGGAGCGCCTGGCCAAGCTGAGCGGCGGTGTAGCCGTGCTGAATGTAGGCGCTGCCACCGAAGTGGAAATGAAAGAAAAGAAAGACCGCGTGGACGATGCGCTGCATGCCACAAGGGCTGCCGTGGAAGAGGGTATCGTACCCGGCGGCGGTATCGCTTTCATCCGTGCCATCGAATCGCTGGAGAAGCTGAAAGGCGTCAACGAAGATGAGACCACCGGTATCGCTATCGTAAAACGTGCGCTGGAAGAGCCGCTGCGCCAGATCGTGGCCAATGCAGGCATCGAGGGTTCTATCGTGGTGCAGAAAGTGAAAGAAGGCAAAGGTGATTTCGGCTTCAACGCCCGCGTAGAGCAGTACGAAAACCTGTACAAAGCCGGTGTGATCGACCCGACCAAGGTAACCCGCATCGCGCTGGAAAATGCCGCTTCTATCGCCGGTATGCTGCTGACCACCGAGTGTGTGATCGCCGACAAACCGAAAAAAGAAGAAGCGCCGCATGCACACGGTGCTCCTGATATGGGCGGAATGGGGTATTAATCCCGGTCACGGCCATACAGATTATAAATTTACACAATGCGAAATCCCGCTTTCCGGAAGGAAGCGGGATTTTTGCGTGTGGGCACTTTTTATTTGCAGGGTGGCAAAATATCAATATTTTTAGTCCTAATTTTCACACTCCTAACTAATCGTCTATGAGAAAAATTTACTCAATTTTACTTGTCCTTTGTATTGTTAGTAGTATATCTTTCACAGCTTCGGCACAGCAAAAATACTGGTCACTGGAAACGGAAGCCAGTGTGACGACCAAAGACAAAGCTGTTGCAAGGATATCCTTTCCTAAACAATTTAAATTATTCGGCCTGAACCTCCCTTCGTTGAAGCAGGAGCTTTTTTCGATCGTTGGCAACCAGGCTGCACGCCGGTCTACCGTTATTTCCCTGCCCAATGCAGCTGGCGGAATAGAGCAGTTTGAAGTATACGAAGCTTCTAACTTCGATCCTGTGCTGCAGGCCCGGTTCCCTGATATCAGGGCCTTTTCCGGCCAGGGTATCACCGACAGAGCGGCAACCCTGAAATTGAGTATTTCCCCCCAGGGTATCCAGACCATGGTCTTCCGCACTGAGAAGGAAAACGAGTTCATCGAGCCCTATTCCAATGATCATAAAGTGTATGCCGTATTCGAGTCCCGCAGGGAAAAAGGCAGTCTGCCCTGGACCTGTTCCACCCCGGAGCAGGATTTGGCGTCTGACCTGGGATCCCAGCTTCCCTCCACCGGCCGGCCCAATAGCTCAACAGGCGAATTGAAAGTGCTTCGCCTGGCACAATCCTGTAACGGCGAATATGCCAACTGGTTCGGTGCCACCAGCTCCGCCGATGTAGCCCTGGTGATGGCGGCTTTCAACGCCACGATGACCCGTTGCAACGGGGTGTATGAAAAGGACCTGGCTATCCACCTCAACCTGATCCCGGAAACGGTGAATGTCATTTATTACACGCCGGCTACGGACCCGTATTCTACCAACCTGAATAACTGGAATGGCCAGCTGATGAATACCCTGCATAATGTGATCGGTGATGCTGCTTTTGACATCGGCCACATGTTCGGTGCTTCAGGCGGCGGCGGTAATGCCGGTTGTATCGGTTGCGTGTGCAGCAATGTGCTGGCAACCGGTGTGTCGACCAATTCGGCTGAAGCCAATTACAAAGGCGGCGGCATCACTTCGCCTGCCGATGGCGTACCGCAGGGTGATAACTTCGATATCGACTACGTAGTACATGAAGTAGGTCACCAGCTGGGGGCCAACCATACTTATTCCCATCTTGCTGAAGGCACAGGGGTAAATAAAGAAGTGGGATCGGGCATCACCATCATGGGTTATGCAGGTATCACCAACCAGGACGTAGCGCCTCACTCTATCGACATCTATCACCAGGCTTCCATCCAGCAGATACAGGTGAACCTGGCCAAAGCGACGAAGACCTGCCCGGTGACCACTAATATTTCCGCGGTGAATGCAACTCCTGTGGTAGCGGCAGTTCCGAACTATACTATTCCCATCAGCACGCCGTTTGCACTGACTGGCTCGGCTACCGATGCGAATGTTGCCGACGTGCTGACCTATTGCTGGGAACAAAACGATAATTCCACCACGACAGGTAACAGCAGTGTGGCCAGCCCGACCAAGACTACCGGCCCTAACTTTTTGTCATTCAGCCCGACCACTTCACCTACCCGGGTATTCCCGCGGCTGTCGACCATCCTGAACGGTGGCCTGACTACAGGCCCGCTGCCGGGTGGCGATGCCATCGCAACCATTGAAGCGCTGAGCTCAGTGAACAGAACGCTGAACTTCAGGCTGACCGTAAGGGATAACAGCCCCTATACGTCGGTAGTGCCTCTCAAGGTAGGCCAGACCTCCTTTACCGACATGACGGTTACCGTGACCAATACATCCGGTCCCTTTGCCATTACTGTTGCCAACAGCACGGGTGTTTCCTGGGCCGGCAACAGCTCGCAAACGATTACCTGGGATGTAGCCAATACCACTACGGCCCCCGTAAGCTGCGCCAACGTGAACATCCTGCTGTCTACCGATGGCGGGCAGACCTTCCCGACCACGCTGGTGGCCAACACGCCCAACGATGGTTCGCAGGCGGTAACCCTTCCCAATATCAACGCCACTACCTGCCGCCTCAAGGTAGAATCAGTAGGTAATATCTTCTTCGATATCAACAATGCCAATTTCGCCATTGCGGTAGCTACCCCGAGCTTTGACTTCAATACACCGGCTGCTACCAACGTAGCCTGTGCCGGTCCGGCTACGGCTTCTGTTACCCTGGGCGTATTGTCGTTCAACGGGTACATAACCCCGGTGAACCTGGCCGCTACCGGAAATCCTGCCGGTACTACCGTTAGCTTCACTCCCAACCCTGTTGTGCCTGGCAATAACGTAACGGTGACGCTGAACAATACCAATACCCTGGCCAACGGTTCTTACACGATCACCGTAACAGGTACATCGGGTTTGAATACCGCAACACGCAATCTTACGTTCAACGTACAGACCGGTACCGGTCCGGCTATCAGCGTTCAGCCGCAGTCGCAAGCCGCTTGCGTGGGTACCACTGCTTCCTTTAGCGTAACGGCTACCGGCGTCCTGTCTTACCAGTGGCAGCAAAGCACGGATGGTGGTGCCAACTTCATCAATATTGGTTCAGCTAATTCAGCTACTTATACTACCCCGTCTGTAACGACGGCGATGAACAACTACCAGTATCGTGTGATCATCACCGGTCAGTGTAATACGACTACTTCGGCTGCAGCTACGCTGACCGTGCGCACGGCGCCGGCCATCTCGGCACAGCCTGCCAGCACCACGCTTTGCCTGGGCACTCCGGCCAGCTTCAGCGTTACGGCAAGCGGTACAAATATTACCTACCTGTGGCAGCAAAGCACCGACGGCGGTTCTAACTACACGCCGGCGCCCGGCGCCAACACAGGTACTACGTATACCACGGCGGCTACGACTACCGGCATGAATAACTACCGGTACCGTGTCATCGTAAGCGGCACCTGTACACCGGCCGCTACGTCTACTGCAGCTGTTCTGACGGTGATCAGCCCGGTTGCCGTTACCACCCAACCGGCTAACGTAACCATCTGCGAAACCGGCAATGTAAGCTTTACCGTAGCCGGCAGCAGCACCCAGCCCATCACCTACCAGTGGCAGGTAAGCACGGACGGCGGCATCAACTATATCAATGTGCCAGGTGCTCCCAATGCGCCTACACTGGAAGTGAACGCTGTTACTGCAGGTATGAACAACAACCGCTACCGCGTGCTGTTGTCCAATACGACCTGTACTGCACCGACGACTTCCGGCGCAGCTATCCTGACGGTAAACGCAAGGCCGACCGTAACCCTGTCGGCTGCTCCGTACACCAGCCTGCTGCCTGGTCAGACCACTACGATCACAGCCGCTATCCAGCCTTCAGCAGCCGGTTTCAACATCAGCTGGTTCCTGAACGGCGGCCAGATACCCGGCGCCAATACCACCACTTACTCTACAGGTGTGGAAGGCATCGGTGATTACAAAGTGGCGATCATCAACCCGACTACCGGTTGTAACAACGAATCGCAGGTACTTTCCATCACGGCAACACCCAGCACCAAGCTGTTTATCTTCCCCAGCCCGAACGATGGTCAGTTCAAGGTGTCGTATTACAACTCGGCAGGCATCAATACCCAGCAAACGATCTCGATATTCGATATGGCCGGTAAACTGGTATACAGCTCTAAACTCGCTGTGAACGGTCAGTATACCATCCACCCGATCAATATCCGCGGCGTGGGAAGAGGTGTCTACATCGTGGTGATCGGCGATGCCAACGGAAAGAGACTGGCAAAAGAAAGAGTGCTGATCCACTAAGACAGGTTTTGTAAGTATATATTCAATCCCGTCCCGCCGAAAGGCAGGACGGGATTTTTCTTGCCAGGACTGGTAAAACAGCCCGTGTTGTCATACCTTTGCGCTCGCAAAACAAGGCCTTGCAGGATGCGGCTTTGCTCAAAAAAACAACTATGATCAGCGTAAAAGACCTGAAACTGGCCTACGGCAAACGGGTATTGTTCGAAGACGTGAACGTTAACTTTACCAAGGGGAACTGCTATGGCGTGATCGGCGCCAACGGGGCAGGAAAAAGTACGTTCCTGAAGATACTCAGCGGCGAGATAGAACCCAACAAGGGTGCCGTCGAGATCACCCCCGGTGAGCGCATGGCCGTGCTGAAGCAGAACCAGTTCCAGTTTGACGAGGAAACAGTGCTGAACACCGTGATGATGGGGCATACCAAACTCTGGGCGGTAGCAAAAGAGCGGGAACAGATCTATGCGCTGGCCGATTTTACCGAAGAAGACGGTATGCGTGCCGCGGAGCTGGAAGGTGAATTCGGTGAAATGGGGGGGTATACCGCCGACAGCGATGCGGCCACCCTGCTGAGCGAGCTGGGTGTGGAAGAAGCCTATCATAGCGCCCTGATGAAAGATATTCCATCGACCCTGAAAGTGCGGGTGCTGCTGGCGCAGGTACTGTTTGGCAATCCCGATATCCTGCTGCTCGACGAGCCGACCAACGGCCTTGATATCGAAACCATCAGCTGGCTGGAAAACTTCCTGGCCGATTACCAGAACATCGTGCTGGTGGTCAGCCACGACCGTCACTTCCTGGATGCGGTGTGCACCCATGTGGCCGATGTGGACCGCCAGAAAATAAAAGTATTCACGGGCAACTATACCTTCTGGTATGAGTCGTCGCAGCTGATGGCGCGCCAGGTCAACGACAAAAACAAGAAGACGGAGGAAAAGCGCCAGGCATTGCTGGACTTCATTGCCCGCTTCAGCGCCAATGCCTCCAAGAGCAAACAGGCCACGTCGCGGAAAAAAGCCCTGGAAAAGCTTACCATCGAGGAGATCGAACCCAGCTATCGCAAATATCCCGGCATCATCTTCCAACCGCTACGGGAAGTGGGCAACCAGATACTGAACGTGGAAAAGCTGAGCAAGTCCGTGGACGGGCGTTCGCTTTTCAAAGATGCGACCTTTACGGTCAACAAAGGTGACAAGATCGCCCTGCTAAGCCGCGACCCACTGGCTGTGACCAGCTTTTTCAACATCATCACCGGCGAAACGGTGGCCGACAGCGGTTCCTATGCCTGGGGCAGCACGGTCACGCATGCCTACCTGCCGCAGGAAAATAACGAGTATTTCAACGAGCCGCTGACCCTGATGGACTGGCTGCGCCAGTATGTGCCTCCGCACGTAGCGGACGTTGACGAGCCGTTCCTGCGCGGGTTTCTCGGTAAGATGCTTTTCAGCGGCGATGACGTGCTGAAAAAGACAAATGTGCTGAGCGGAGGGGAGAAAGTGCGTTGCATGATCAGCCGCATGATGCTGCAAAATCCGAACGTGATCCTGCTGGACCAGCCGACCAACCACCTGGACCTGGAGAGCATCCAGAGCTTCAACGAGCAATGTACTGCGTATAAAGGCATCGTACTGCTGAGCAGCCATGACCATACGTTTATGCAGACGGTAGCCAACCGGGTGATCGAACTAACGCCTAAGGGCATTATCGACAGGCTGATGGAGTTTGACGAATACCTGGCCGATGAGCGGGTGAAGACGCTGAAAGAAGAACTGTACAGCTAACGATCCCTATTCAATTTTTATTCCGAAAGCCGGCAATTTCCTGATCCGGCAATCAGCACAGGTGGCCCGGATGTCATCGAACCATAGCTGGTCGCCCGGCCGCAGTTGTTTTACAATCGCTGTTTGCCCGGCTGTAAACATATGTGACGGGGAATAGGTGACGGAGGTGTCGCCTGCCCGGATGAAGTATGCCCGAAAGGATACGATCGAAAAGGTATGTTTATAAAAGCAGCCTGGAAATGTCACGGAAAGAAAGGGGCTGGCCAGGACGCGGTAAAGTCTCATCACGGTATCTTTCTTTCCTGCCAGCGTGGCTACTGCATCGGGAATCAGCGCTGTCGTAAACTCTTTTTTATAAATAGTTTTTCCTCCTTTGCTGAGGATAAAGATACAGGTGCCAACCCCGGATACCCGGGTTATATAGTCACCTTCCCCGGTTTTGTGAAGCTGGCTGCCTGCACCGGAAACGGAAACAACCGTTTCTGCGCTGTTGTAATTATTTCCAGCAATCCTGATCTCATTCTCTGCACCAATATACAATATGGCCAGGGTGCTGTCTGTAAGGCTTCTGTTGTATACATTAATCTGGGAAAGCAGCCTGATGGGCGCCAGGCAAAGAAAATATAAAACAAGTTTTTTCATCTGGGCAGATGGAGTTGCATAAACCGGGCTGCACAATTCCTGTACAGATAACGGAAATGGCTCTTCATCATTGTTGGGAAATAGTCTTTTCCTGAAAATTGGGGAAAGCTTTTTTATTCCCCCGCTTTGTTTCTTATCTTCCTTTTTCATGTCCGCCACTTCCGCTCTCGCCAAAAAAATAGGCTTCTGGTCTGCCACTTCCGTGATCATCGGCAGCGTCATCGGCTCAGGTGTATTCATGAAGCCGGCCAGCATGGCGGCACAGCTGGGTTCCCCGCTATGGCTGGCGGCAGTGTGGATCATTGCCGGCATCTTCTCTTTACTGGGCGCCCTGGTCTTTGCAGAAGCAGGCGCCATGATGCCCGAGACGGGCGGGGTATATGTTTACTTCCGCCGCATGTTTGGCGACTTTACGGCCTTCCTGTATGGCTGGGCGGCTTTTTCCGTGATCAATACCGCTGCGGTGGCCGCCATTGCGTTTGTGTGCGCGCAGTATGCCAACGATTTTCTGCACCTGCCGCGGTTCGGCGAGACCAGCGAAGCGATGGCGCTGCGCATTCCGCTGATCGGCGACCTGTACCCGCTGGCCAACTTCGGTGTAAAATTACTGGCCGTATTGCTGGTGCTGCTATTGACGGCGCTGAACTATATCAGCGTAAAAGCAGGCAGCTTTTTCCAGGTGCTCTCCACGTTTATCAAGGTGGCGGTGATCGCAGCACTGGTAGCCGGGATCTTTTTTTCAGGACAGGGCGATATCCGCCATTTTACACAGGCGGAGCACCCTGCAACAGGGTGGGGATTGCTGAGCGGTGTTATTGCGGCCATGACAGGTGCTTTTTATGCCTATGACGGCTGGATCAATGCCACGTTTATTGCCGGCGAGATCAGGCAGCCGCAGCGAAATATTCCACGCAGCCTGGCTGTCGGGGTGTTTATTTCCATGCTGATTTATGTGCTGGTAAACCAGGCCTATCTGTACGTGCTGCCGGTGGAAAAGGTAGCCGGCTCGGCGCTGGTGGCGTCGGATGCTATTGCCGTAGCCTGGGGCCAGACCGGCGGCGCCGTAGTATCGGCACTGATCGTGGTGTGCACGCTTGGCGCCATCAATGGCAACATCATGGCTACCTGCCGCGTTACTTATGCGATGGGCAAAGACCGGGTATTCCTGCCCTGGGCGGGGCGTACCCATGCGAAGTTTCAAACCCCGGGCAATGCTCTTTGGCTGCATGGCATCTGGACCTGCCTGTTTATCATCAGCGGATCCTTCGATATGCTGGCGGATATGTTCGTGTTCATCACCTGGATCGCCTACGGTATGGGTGCCGCCGGCATTTTTGTACTGCGAAAAAAAATGCCGGACCTGCCCCGCCCGTACCGGGTATGGGGCTATCCGCTGGTTCCGCTGCTGTTCATTGCTTTTTCGGCGTTTTACCTGGGGGTTACCCTGTGGAGCGATGTGACCAACTACCTGGCTCATCGCCAGCCGGTGATCAACTCTGTACTGGGGCTCGTCATCACCGCTACCGGCATTCCTCTCTATTACTGCTTCAGGAAAAACAGACTGTAGAATTTATTGCCTCGGTTATCGGATAGAAACAAACAGTCAGCGGCTTCCGGCTGCTTTCCGGTTCTGGCAAACTCTTTGCCTGATCATCGGGAACTCAAACCCGTATAACATGAAAACAAAAGTAATTTTTCTCAGTATGCTGCTGCTTGGCGCAGTGGCAGCTTCTCAGGCCCAGATCATTAGAGGAGGCGTCAACCTGGCCAATGTGTCGATCAACGACGATGGCGATGTGAGCGATGCAAAAACCCTTACCAGTTTCCAGCTCGGTATCATTGGCGATTGGCGGCTGACTTCCTTCCTTTCGCTGCAGCCGGGACTGGTATTTACCGGTAAAGGTACCAAAACCCAGTACGGCGACGAAGGGGATGCCAACTGGTACAAAGCCACTACCAATCCTTATTACATTGAAGTGCCGGTGAACCTGGTGCTCAAAACTCCAACAGGGCCCACGCAATTCTTTGCCGGTGCAGGTCCTTACATCGCAGTGGGCATTGCCGGTAAAAACAAGGTGAGGGGATCTGTGCTTGGCAGCAGTTTCAGCACAGACAGTAAGATCGAGTGGTCGGACGATGATCCCACTACGCTTGATTTTGAAGAAGGCGCCGGCTTTGGTGTAATGAAGCGCTTTGACTATGGACTGAACGGTACGTTAGGTATCGAAACCTCTTCGCTGGTACTCAGCGCCAACTACGGACTGGGTCTGGCCAAACTGCAATCCGGCAGCGATTCCGGCGACGATAACAACAACAAGCACCGTGTTTTCAGCATCACGCTTGGTTTTAAGCTGTAATTACTCTATATACATTGTGTTTTTATTTTTTGAGCGCTCCCCGTAAGGAGCGTTTTTTTATTGGAGAAACCGGATGGAATGTATGCCTGTAACTGCCGGCATGAATGATTATCTTGCGCCCCGGAACCGATCACTAATATTCGTTCGTTATG
>JBEVLT010000368.1:0-6116 GCA_040509055.1 Chitinophagaceae bacterium | reverse complement strand
GGTGTGCATGCCGCGCATCAGCGGGATGGCGCAGAACGAGCAGGTGCGGTTGCACCCTTCGGATATTTTCAGGTAGGCATAGTGGCGCGGTGTGGCCAGTAATCGTTCGCCGAGCAGCTCGGTCTTGTAATCGGCCTCGAATTGCTTCAGGATCAGCGGCAGCTCCATGGTGCCGAAAAAGGCATCCACTTCCGGTATTTCCGTTTCCAGGTTGTTTTTATAGCGTTCGCTCAGGCAACCGGTTACATATACCTTATCCAGTTTACCGCGGCGTTTCAGGTCCACCTGGTCCAGGATGGTATTGATGCTTTCCTCCTTGGCCTTGTCGATAAACCCACAGGTATTCACCACCACGATATTGTGGTCCAGCCGCTTGTTCTCGTGCACCACGTCGATATCGTTGGCCAGCAGCTGGCCGCTCAGCACCTCGCTGTCCACCATGTTCTTGCTGCAGCCGAGGGTAATAATGTTGACCTTATCCTTCCTGAGAGTCCGCGTTTTCATAAAGCCGCAAAGGTAGCACGAAAAGCGGGTATTTTGGGGGAGAATCCTTCCGTAGTGGCAGGCGCGACGGAAGTAAAAAGCACAGTTATCCGCTTCTTAAGATTATTTTAGCAATTTCGGCACTATTTTGAACCATGCTGGAACTGGCCACCATCCATAAATCCTTTGGGGATCACACCGTACTATCAGTCGGCCCCCGCAGGCTGCCGCCCGGCGTGTACTGGCTCAGGGGCGCCAACGGCTCGGGCAAATCCACGCTGCTGAACATCCTGGCGGGATTGCTGCCTTTTAAAGGCGATATCATCCTGAACGAAACGATCTCCATCCACAGGCACCCGGTCGCTTACCGGCAGCTGGTCAATCATGCTCCGGCAGAGCCTGTTTTCCCCGCCTTCCTCACCGGCACCAGCCTGGTGCAATTTGCCCGGTCGATCAAAAAAGGCAATACCGGACAGCTGCGGCAGGTGCAGGAGACATTGGGCATTGGCGATTACCTGGCCAATCCCACCGGCAGCTACTCCAGCGGCATGCTGAAAAAGCTGTCCCTGCTATTGGCGTTTACCGGCCGGCCGGCCTGGGTGCTGCTGGACGAGCCCTTTACCACGCTCGACCAGGCTTCGCAGCAGGCATTGACCCGGGTTATCCGTGCACAGCATTCCCGGGATATATCGTTCATCATTACTTCGCACCACGATATTCCGCCGGCCGATCTGGCGTTCTCGGGAGTCTTCACGGTGCGTGACAAACAACTGCAGGACGGCTGATGGATGTGATCGCTCATACCTTATCGCATGCCATAGCCCGGCCGTTTTACCGCCGCTATGCCGGTGTGTTTTTATTCCTGTTTTTCCTGCTGTTTGGCATACAGCCTTCTTTTGCCGATGCACTGCGGTTTCACTATGCTGTTATCCAGGGCATATTGCAGTCACCGGCATTTTTCCTGCTGGCTTTTGCAGCCGCAGCGGTGTATACCCTGACCACGATATTGTTTATAAAACAGTGCCTGCAAAAGGTGGCTTTCGATTTCCTGTTCCTGCTCAATGCCATCCCTCCATCCGCCCGGCTGGCCCACCTGTTTCGGCTGAATAGCCTGTTGCTGGCGCCTGCCGGACTGTACGGGCTGCTGGTAGTAATTATTGCTGTACTGACCCATCGCACCGCCATGGGACTGCTGTTCCTGGCAGCCATACTGGTGCTGCATGTGCTGGCTGCTGCCGCCGCCCTGGTATTGCTGCGGGGTGCCAAAATGAACCAGGCCGTCGTAGCCCGCCGGTTTATCCCCGTTTCGCTTCGTCCCTCGCTGGTCCTGTTCCTGCTGAAGTTTATTTTTCAAAAACAATTTGCAGTGTTGCTGGTGACCAAGCTGGTATCTTTTGCCGGCCTGTATTTTTTTGTGCAGCTGGATCATGCTGTTTTTGAAAACCGGATGCTGTGGCTCATTTTTATTACGGTGCTGGCCGGTCATAGCCTGATCGTGTACCGCAATTTTGCATTTGTCGAAAATGAATTGTTCTTTTACCGCAACATGCCGGTGCCGCTTATGCGCATAGCAGCGGCGTGTTTGGTGGTGTACACCATCCTGCTATTGCCCGAAGGCTGGGCGCTTCGCGGGCTTTGGATCAACCAGCAGGAGCCCGGTGATTATGTGTGGATGGTGCTGACCGGTCCCTTGTTCCTGCTGCTCAATCATGCACTGCTGTATGCAGAGGGCATGGACACGGGCGAAAGACTGAAGCTGCTGTTTGGCGTGTGGCTGGTGTTCATCCTGTTCAGCCTGTCCCGCAGCCACTGGCTCATGCCGGCCACCGGGTTTGTTTTTTCCGGCATCCTGTTCCGGTTGTCGTACCGGCAGTACCTGCAGGAGCCTGCTCATACCGGGGCAGGGTAGGTAACAGGCGAATACGTATTAATACGTACCCGTTCAGGCATTAGTACGGTTGCGTATCATTACCTGAACGGCTACTTTTATCTCCACTTTTAAACCAAATAAAAACCAAACAGTATTATGAAACCTACAGGAATCCTGCTTTTTATGTCCACCTGCATGCTGGCAGTATTTTCTTTATCAGGCTGCGACGACGGCAAGCATGGAATCGCTTATGATGCAGGAAAAGCAGAAAAACACATCATTTCGCTCCGCAAGGCGGACAGCTATGTGCGGAATTTCCAGAGCGGCAAAGACACGCTGCACAGGATGGCCGATTCCCTGAGACTGAAGGGCGTGTTTGAAGTACCGTATTCAGAAACCTTTAACCGCGATGCCATTGCCCTGCTGCTGAACCAGGACGGCGCCGACGGTATACGTATTTACCTGGGGCGTGACAGTGCCGGGCTGGTCCGCATGGTCCTGCTGCCCGTGGATGCAGCCGGCAAGGATATCCGCAAAATATTGCTGGACAAAAGCAGCCTGACCAGCAAAGCGGGTACCCAGCTGAACGATGGATTTTCCGAAGATACCGGGCAGGCCATTGAAGTAGGCCAGCGCTGCCCGACCATGTGCAATTAATCTTATCCCTGTATAAAGTGCAGTATTATTGATGCAAAACCTGGAAAGTTTTCTGATCAGTCTGGCAGTGTTGTTTCCCTGCCTGTCGGGACTCATCCGGCTGCCTGCCATCCGGCCGCTGTTCCGGCCCTTTATTGCACTGGTAACGATCGCTGCCGTCACCGAAGTGATCAGCTTTATCACCATCCGGATGGATGGCAACAACAGCGCCATCATCAACGTGTATAGCCTGGTAGAATATGCCCTGATCCTGTGCCAGTTTTATTGCTGGCGGTATCAGGCCCTCACCCGCCGGTGGTATCCCTGGCTGGGGCTGCTGCTGGCGGTGGGGTGGGTGGTGGAAAACCTGGTTACCGGCAGCATTCACCAGGTCGGGCCGGTGTTCCGGGTCGGCTCGGCCTTTATACTGGTCATTTTAAGCGTCAACGAGATCAACTACCTCATCATCCACGAGAACAGGAACCTGCTAAAAAATGCCCGCTTCCTGATCTGCATGGGCTTTGTCATTTACTTTTTGTACCAGATACTGCTGGAAGGATCGTTCTACATCAGCCAGCAGGAAAACAACGTCACGGCCAATAAGATCATCGAACTGTTTACCTATGTGAACCTGATGGTGAACATCATTTACGGTATAGCGGTGTGGTTCATTCCGAAAAAAATATTCTTTAACTTCAAAAGCCCGGAAAGTTAACAACGATGCCTGTCCCATCCACTGGAAGCTGAATACCCGCACCATGGAAGACAATATTTACAACATAACGGTTCTGATTGGCAGCCTGCTCGGCGCAGTACTGCTTTTCTTTATCATTTCCATTATCCGCTATCACCGGCGGTATGTACGGCTGCAGAAGGAGCGGATCCATGCAGAGATCACGATACAGGAAAATGAAAGAAAGCGCATCGCCACCGACCTGCACGACAGCCTGGGGCCGTTGCTATCCTCCGTGAAGCTGCAGATCAATAGCCTGGACAGCGCCAGCGATAACGATCAGCAGATCATCCATAAGGCCGGCCGGCACCTGGATGAGATCATTGCCAACCTGCGGGAAATATCCTACAACCTGCTGCCCAATACGCTCCAGCGCAAGGGCCTGTCGGAAGCCATCCGGGAGTTTTCGGCCAACAACAGCCGGAAGAACGGGCTGAAAATCGATTTCTATCAATTGCAGCCCGTATCGCTGGCCCCGGAGAAGGAAATCCATGTGTTTCGCATGATGCAGGAGATCATTCACAATACGGTAAAGCATGCCCGCGCCAAAAATCTGCAGATCGGGCTGGGGAAGGAGAACGATGAAATCATAATTTTGTCAAAGGACGACGGCGCCGGGTTTGACCCGGAAAAAATAAGGAAAGGTTCCTCCGGGCTGGGATTGAAGAGCATCGAAAGCAGGATAGAGATCCTGAACGGGAGTTATATCCTGAAGTCTTCGCCCGGTACAGGCACCAGTTATTTTATCAAAATCCCCGTCAAACTATAAACCATGCCCACCACCATCCGTCTTGTCATTGCCGACGACCACGAGATATTCCGGGACGGGCTGTCGCTGATGCTGTCCAAGCAGCCCTCGATCTCGCTGGTGGGGCAGGCGGAAAACGGCAGAAAGCTGGTGGACCTGGTGCGTGAGCTGGAACCCGATGTCGTGATGACGGATGTAAAAATGCCCGTGATGGACGGCATCGAAGCCACGCGCTTCCTGCTGTCGGAGCGGCCGGACCGCAAGATCATTGCCCTCTCTATGTTTGACGAAGAAAACCTGATCGTGGACATGCTGGAAGCCGGGGCCAGGGGCTACCTGCTGAAAAACGCCGACAAGCAGGAAATACTCGACGCCATCTGCAATGTATACGACGACAAGACGTATTATTGCCGCCATACCTCGTCGCGGCTGATCTCGCTCATTTCCAAAAGCAAATTTAACCCCTACCGCAAAAAAGAACCGCTCTCTTTTACTGATCGGGAAACCGAGATCATCCGGCTCATCTGCCAGCAGCTGACGGCCCAGGAAATAGCAGATCGCGTATTCCTGAGCAAACGCACCGTGGAGGGCCACCGCACCCGCATCCTGGAAAAAATGAATGTAAAAAATACCGCCGGCGTGGTGATCTATGCGCTCAAACACCGGATCGTGACGGAGGAGGAAGTGATGTAGGTGAACGGGCAATAATTCCTGCCGGCGATAGCCGCCTTTCCCAATTGCTTATGTCCATTCACTATCGACTACTCACCTTTCAGGCTAAACAAACTATCCACAAATTCGTGCTTGTTGAAGACCAGCAGATCTTCCATTTTCTCGCCCACGCCGATGAATTTGACGGGTATATTAAACTGGTTGGCAATGGCGAGCACCACACCGCCCTTGGCGGTACCGTCCAGTTTGGTAATGGCAAGCGCCGTTACGTCGGTGGCAGCGGTGAAATGTTTGGCCTGTTCCAGCGCATTCTGCCCGGTAGAGCCATCCAGCACCAGCAGCACTTCATGCGGCGCTTCAGGGATCACTTTCTGGATCACCCGTTTTATCTTGGTCAGCTCGTCCATCAGGTGAGCTTTGTTGTGCAGGCGGCCTGCGGTGTCGATCAGCACCACGTCGCTTTTGCGGGCCACCGCACTTTGTGCCGTGTCAAAGGCTACAGCGGCCGGGTCGCTGCCCATGTCCTGTTTTACGATGGGTACGCCGGCCCTTTCGCTCCAGATGGTCAGCTGGTCCACGGCGGCAGCACGGAAGGTGTCGGCAGCGCCCAGCAGCACATTCTTGCCGGCTTGTTTGAAATTGTGCGCCAGTTTGCCGATGGTCGTGGTTTTTCCCACGCCGTTCACCCCCACCACCAGGATGATATAAGGTTTCGAAGGAAGCTCAGAATCGAAGGCATAACTATTTGATTCCGGAGCATCTACAAGCACAGCCTCAATTTCTTCCTGCAACATTTTGTTCAGTTCGGAAGAGTGCATATACTTATCCCGGGCTACCCGTTTTTCAATGCGTTCGATGATCTTTACCGTGGTATCGATGCCTACGTCGGCGCTCACCAGCGCTTCCTCCAGGCTGTCGAGCACTTCCTCATCCACCGAGGTCTTGCCGGCCACCGCCCTGGTTATTTTGGCAAA
>JBEVLT010000367.1:0-3174 GCA_040509055.1 Chitinophagaceae bacterium | reverse complement strand
CTAAATTTAAACACTGTATGCAAAGTGTTTTCATCCAATATGTTTATCTCATCCTGATCATCCTGGCGCTGGTGATGATCGCCAACAAGCTGCGGCTTGCGTATCCCATCGTGCTGGTGCTGGGTGGCCTGGCCCTCAGTTTTGCCGATGGGTTTGCACACGTTACCATCGATCCGGAATTGGTGTTCTTTGTTTTCCTGCCGCCGCTGCTGTACGAAGCCGCCTGGCAAACCTCGTGGAAAGAGTTTTGGAAATGGCGCCGCGTCATTACCAGCTTTGCTTTTCCCATCGTGATCATTACCTCCTGCGTGATCGCCTTTGCCTCCAGCGCGCTCATCCCGGGTTTTACGCTGGCGCTGGGTTTCCTGCTGGGCGGCATCATCTCGCCACCCGATGCTATTTCCGCTACTACCATCATGCGGCAGGTGAAAGTGCCCAAAGCAACATTGAGCATCATCGAGGGCGAAAGCCTGCTCAATGATGCTTCTTCGCTGGTCGTGTTCCGCTTTGCCCTGGCGGCCGTGGTCACCAGCCAGTTCCGATTTGGCGAGGCGGCGCTCAGTTTTGTGCTTGTCATCGTGATGGGGATCCTGATCGGCCTTGCCGTGGGGCTGATATTTTATGGCATTCACCGGCTGCTGCCCACCACACCCAGCATCGAGATCGTGTTGTCGCTGGTGACGCCGTACTGCATGTATTATTTTGCGGAGTATTTCCATTTCTCCGGCGTGCTGGCCGTGGTCAGCGGCGGGCTATTGCTTTCGGCCCGCCGGCAGCGCATCCTTACGTACCGGGGACGCATCGGGGGAGTAAATGTGTGGAGCAGCCTGGTCTTTGTGCTGAACGGGCTGGTGTTTTTACTCATCGGGCTGCAGCTTCCTTCCATTACCAGCCAATTAGGGGATATCAGCATCGGCCGGGCCATCGGGTACGGGTTGATCATTTCCGGCGTACTGATCGTTGCGCGTTTCCTGTGCACGTTCGGGGCGGTTATTTTTACCCGCTTTATGAGCCGTTTTATTACGGTGGCAGACGCCAACCCCGGGTGGAAGGCACCGTTGATCCTGGGCTGGGCAGGTATGCGGGGCGTGGTGTCGCTTGCGGCCGCTCTTTCCATCCCGCTGTTAGCCGGCGACGTACCTTTTCCTTACCGCAACCTGATCCTTTTCATCACCTTTATCGTCATCCTCGTTACGCTGGTGCTGCAGGGGCTTACACTTCCCTGGCTGATCCGGAGAGTGAAGCTGGAGGATAAGTACACCGTGATCCCGGAAGAGAGGCAGGAGCTCATTATCCAGAAAAAAATTGCCCTGTATTCACAGCAATACCTGGAAGAGCGGCATGGCGCCCAGCTGCCGGGAAATGAATACCTCGATAACCTGTATGCCCGGCTGAAGATCGATATGCGGCTGCTCAACCGCGAACTGGAAGAAGCGCATGCCATGGAAGAGCCTTCCCGCCGGCAGTTCATCCAGGTGTACCTGGGTATGCTGGAGCACCAGCGGGCGCTGCTCAATAAGATGAACCACCTGTCTGAATTCGACGAAGAGCTGATCCGCAAATACCTGTCGCTGATCGATATGGAGGAATTGAAGATGCGGGAGAAATTGCCTGCCGGCACTACGGAACCTGGTCCGTTCTGAACCGTTTTGCCTTTCCGCTGTTCTTTTATTATCCCGGTAAGGGGGGAACGAATATTTTGTATCAAACACATCATGTATGGAATTAGGAATCGGCATGTTCGGCGATCTGCGCATCGATGAGAAAGGCACTATACAACCGGCCCACCAGCGCCTGCAGGAACTGATCGAAGAGATCAAACTGATGGACGAGACAGGCCTCGATTTTTTTGGTATCGGCGAGCATCACCGCCCGGACTATGCAGTATCTGCTCCGGAGATCGTGCTGGCTGCAGCCGCTACGGTCACTAAAAAGATAAAACTGGGCAGCGCGGTATCCGTACTCAGCTCAGCCGATCCGGTGCGCCTGTACCAGGCCTTTGCCACGATAGATGGCATTTCCGGCGGCCGGGCGGAGTTGGTGGTCGGCCGCGGCAGCTTTACCGAATCATTCCCGCTTTTTGGGTACGACCTCAAAGACTATGATGCGCTGTTTGAGGAAAAGTTAGAGCTGCTGCTTGCCGTTAATAAAGACCAGCCCGTGACCTGGAAAGGAAATTTCCGCCCGGCACTGACAAAGCAGCAAGTGTTGCCGCGTGCCATGAACGATCAGCTGGCTATCTGGGTAGCCGTAGGCGGTACGCCCGAGTCGGTACACCGGGCGGCCCGGCTGGGACTGCCTGTGATCTTTGCCATCATTGGTGGCAACCCGGCTCATTTCAAGCCCTTGTTTGACTATTACCGTAAAGTGTATGAACATTCCGGTCACGACCCGGAAAAACTGCAGGTGGGTGTACACATGCATGCTTTTTTCGGCGAGGATAGTAAGCGGGTTGCGACGGACTATTACCCGGTGTATGCGGCCCAGATGAACCGTATCGGCCGGCAGCGCGGCTGGCCTCCTTACCAGCCGCAGCAATATGAGCAGGGCAGGGGCGCTCAGGGCCACCTGCTGATCGGCGATGCCAGCGAGGCCATTGATAAGATCCTGCAGGTGCACGAGCTGTTCGGCCTTACCCGTTTTTCGGCGCATATGGATGTAGGCGCTCCGTCGCATGCTACCATGATGAAATCCATCGAGATATTCGGAACAAAGATTGCCCCGGCTGTGCGGAAAGCCCTGGATAAATAACGGTGAACCCGGAAGTGGTTATTCCACTGCTTCTTCGGCTTTTTCGCCGTTTTCCACGATGTCGCCTGTTTTGAAGAGCACGTTTTTCATGATCGTCCGCCAAATCTTCTTTTTGCGAAGCAGGAACTCGAGGTCCATGGCAAAGTGAATGAATTCTTCCTTTTGTGTGTTCTGCATGATCTTTTTTGCCTCCTCGTCCTGCTCTACCGCGATGCGCTGTTCGTACCAGTCGATGGCTTCGGCTTCTTCGATAAGCGATTTGACCATCCGGGCAAACGTGCGCACCTCCTGCGAAAGCTCTTCAGGAGGTTCATGATACTGATCGAATCCCATAGCTTTGTTTTTGGGTGATGTGTTGATGAATTATTGTAAGATATACCTAAGTTAGAATCTTCCGGGTAAATAACTGCAACCATTCCGGCA
>JBEVLT010000366.1:0-5678 GCA_040509055.1 Chitinophagaceae bacterium | reverse complement strand
TTGCAGATTTACGTATCATGGGGTTAGTTAACGGAAACCCCGCAATCGGGCGGGTTGTATTTTTTCCTTTCTGCGGGGCGTGCAGCCGCTGGCTGCCCGGCCACGGGTGCAGGCGTGAACTCCCGGAGCTGTATGCTGCCGAAAAAGCGCCTGGCTTCATCGCCATTCTTCACATAGTCGCCCGTGCCGCTCATTTTGAATACGAGTATCTCGAACGGCGTAATGAAAATATTGTACCGCTGCAGGTCGCCGCGGCGTGTCTTATTGGTAAGGTCGATACCGCGATACCCGTTGCGCACGATAGCGGCGCGCGTAACGATCTTTCCCGGTACATTTTCATACAGCAGGCTGTCGATCACCCGGTACACCTTGTCGGTAGTATGTCCCCACATCCAGGCATTGGTCATGATACGGGTGACCATGTAGTAGCTGCCGTTGGCCATATCGGCATACTGGCGCTGGTCCAGCCAGGCGTCATCGCCAAATTTGTAGAATTTACCGGGTATATCCACTTTATAGATACCGTCTTCCGCAGGCTGCGTGGTAAAGGTGACGGGCACCCTGAGCTTTTCTACCTGGTTTTTGTGCTGGCTGTCGCGCTCGCCCATCCGCACCGGCCGCAGCCTGTAGCCCATGGCACGCAGCATCTCGATCACGCCCCTGGTGCCCGGCAGGTGTGCCGCGCCCACGCCTACAAACAGCGAGTGCCCGGTTTTAAGAATGGAATCGATGGAAGCGGCCTGTATCTCGTTGCGCCGGTAAAGGAATTTTTCATCGAAGGCGCTGGAAAAGCTGTTGTACCGGTTGATGGAATCCAGCCAGTCGAGGTTGCCGGTACGATAAGCTTCCTGCAGGTTGCCGGATGAAAAACCATCTTCGGCGTCATAACTGCGCTCCTTCCTGTTCTTATCTTTGGCGGCATCCTTATACGCTTCCATCATCAGCTTCATGCTCTCGCCATATTTCTCCACGCCTGCCACTTTCTTGCCCCATTTCTTACCGCACTGGTAGATGTACATATCCAGGTAAGTATCTTCTTCAAAGTCGCTGGCATCGTTGCCATAGGTACGGTACAGCAGGTTGTTGATCGTGGAGGGATTGCTGTACAGCGTTCGCTCCACTTTTTTATCGTACTTGTAAAACTTAAGGGTACTAAGGGTAAGGTAATCGGTGGGCATAGAAAAATACCCGGAAAAAGAGCGGCTGTAATTGTTGCCGTAGCCCGTTCCCGTTTCGTATTTGCTCATGTCTTCCTGCCACGATTCGGGGTTGGTTTCCAGGGCCACCACATCGGCATTGCGCAGGCCGAGGTAAAACGAATCGGACAGGTGAAAAGCCATTTTGCTGCTCACGTGCATGGTCCCGAAAAGGAAAGAAGGTTTTTTAAGCCCGTTGCCGGATATTTCCCACAGCAGGCTGGGGTACTTTTTCTTTTTGACGGGTGGCTGGGCATGAAGCAGGTACGGAACAAGGGTGATCAGCAGCAGAACGGGTAGTCGTTTCATAAAGGTTAAATGCATCGGTAAAAGCAAAGCGGTTGGAAGATGATAATACTGGTGACAAAAGAAAAAACCGGTGGCAGGCAAGCATTTATTCCCGGTCTGTAATTCTATCAGAAAAGTATTTAAACAAAAATAAGATGCGGGAATGCAATAAAAAGCACAAAATCAGGCCTGGAGCAGATAATTTTTATACCAGGGCGAGAAAAATGCGGCGGGAAAAGACGGTTTTACTGTTTTTCGCAGTACTTTTGCACCCCTGTAGCCTGTCTGTATGACAGGTTCCCGGTACCGTAAGACCGGGGTTTGCCCTGATCCGCTTTATTGATATGTATTGCCTGGCATAGCGGAATAGCTCAACCTCCTGTCGGCCGGTGGCCGGAGCCGTTCAACAAACCAGTTAAACACATGAAGCTTTCACAATTCCGTTTCGACCTCCCTCTCAATCTTATCGCTCAAAATCCTGCAAAAAAACGTGAAGATGCCCGTATGATGGTGGTACACCGCCACACCGGGCAGATCGAAAACAAACATTTCCGCGACATTCTCGACTATTTCAACGACAAGGATGTCTTCGTGGTCAACAATACCAAGGTATTCCCGGCCCGCATGTACGGCCGCAAGGAAAAGACCGGCGCCAAGATCGAAGTATTCCTGCTGCGCGAGCTGAACAAACCCAACCGCCTGTGGGACGTGATCGTTGACCCGGCCCGCAAGATCCGTGTCGGCAACAAGCTTTATTTCGGCGACCAGGAAGACCTGGTGGCCGAAGTGATCGATAATACCACCAGCCGCGGCCGCACCATTCGCTTCCTCTGGGAAGGCAGCGAAGAAGGCTTCCGCGAGCAGCTGGAAAAACTGGGCGAAACGCCCCTGCCCAAATACATCAAGCGCAAACCCGACGAAGAGGACAAGGAACGCTACCAGACCGTGTACGCCAAGCACGAAGGCGCCGTGGCGGCCCCGACAGCCGGCCTGCACTTCAGCCGCGAGCTGATCAAGCGGCTCGAGATACAGGGGGTCCGTTTTGCCGAAGTAACCCTGCATACCGGCCTGGGCACTTTTCGCCCTATCGAGGTGGAAGACCTGAGCAAGCACAAGATGGACGCAGAATATTACCGCATTGAAGAAGCGGCCTGCAAAGTGGTGAACCGTGCCAAGGAATACGGCCACCGCATCTGCTCGGTAGGCACCACCACCATGCGCGCACTCGAGTCATCGTTTACCGCACAGAAACTCCTGAAACCTTCGGAGGGCTGGACCAATATGTTCATCCACCCCCCGTACGATTTCAATATCGCAGATGCGCTGATCACCAACTTTCACCTGCCCAAGACCAGCCTGCTGATCATGACCTGTGCCTTTGCCGGGTATGAGCTGACCATGGAAGCTTATAAAAAAGCGATCAAGGACAAATACCGGTTTTTCAGCTATGGCGATGCCCTGCTGGTGATCTGATCAGTGTGGATACCTTTTTACGAACAGCCCCGCTCCGGCAGGGCTGTTTGCATTTTAACACCTTGCTTTGGCTAATTTTATTCCGGCATACGTTAAACAATACGGTATGAACTTAAACCTATACAGGAAGCTCCTGCACGCAGCAGTATGCTTACTTGTGCTGCTGGCGCCCCTGCTATCCGGCGCCCAGGGTTGGGCGGATGCGGAATGGCAGGCAGCCAATACGGCCAGGGATATCAGCGGGCTGACCGATGCGGAGAAAGAAACGATCCTATACCTGAACCTGTGCCGTCTTTACCCGCAAAAGTTTGCCGATCTCGAAGTGAAAAACTACACGCCGCCGGCGGAATACGGCGATTACCTGGACAAATCGCCCTACAAAAAATCGCTGCTGAAGGACCTGGCCAGCCGCCGGCCGGTACAGGCCCTGGTATTTGATACGGCCCTGTACCAAAATGCCACCTGCTTTGCCGCGGAGCTGGGCAATAGCGGGCGCACCGGTCATGCGCGTACCACCTGCCCCAAAGGCAATTATGCCGAATGCCTGTCCTACGGCATGCATACCGGGAAAGACATTGCCCTGCAATGGCTCATTGATCACGAAGTGGCCTCGCTGGGCCACCGGAAGATATGCCTGGACCCTGCCTATCACAAAATAGCCGTCAGCACCCACGCGCACAAGCAATGGAAGGTTTGCGCCGTGGCGGAGATCATCTGGTAGCACGGCATTCCTGCTGTATATAACGGTGCTGATCCTTTGCCCTTACGCCTCAAAATCGTATTTTTGCACACCTGCATTAGTTTTTTACTGCATATAAAAAATCATTTGATCTATGGCGGATATATTTGAGCGTTTGTTGAAAAATTATGGCCCTATCGGGCAGCACCGCGAAAGGGCGCATGGCTATTTTGCATTTCCAAAACTGGAAGGCGATATCGGGAGCCGGATGAAATTTCGCGGCAAGGAAATGATCGTCTGGAGCCTGAACAATTACCTGGGCCTGGCCAGCCACCCCGAAGTAAGAAAAGCCGATGCCGACTCCGCCAAAGAATTCGGGCTGGCATTGCCAATGGGCGCCCGCATGATGAGCGGCAACAGCAATCACCACGAACAGCTCGAAGCAGAACTGGCTGCATTTGAAATGAAGGAAGACGCCATCCTGCTCAACTACGGTTACCAGGGCATGGTCAGCCTGATCGACGTGCTGTGCAGCCGGCACGATGTGATCGTATACGATGCGGAAAGCCATGCCTGCATCATCGACGGGCTGCGCCTTCATCCCGGCCACCGCTACGTGTTCAAGCACAATGATATGGCCGACTTTGAAAAACAGCTGCAGCGGGCCACGGCCCTGATCGACAAACAGCAGGCCGGCGGTATCCTGGTAATCACGGAAGGCGTGTTTGGCATGGCCGGCGACCAGGGCAAGCTGAAAGAAATTGCTGAATTGAAGAATAAATACGAGTTCCGCCTGTTGGTGGACGATGCACATGGCTTTGGCACGCTGGGCCAGACCGGCGCCGGCGCCGGCGAGGAGCAGGGCGTACAGGACCAGATCGACCTCTATTTTTCCACCTTTGCCAAATCCATGGCCTCTATCGGCGCTTTTATTACCGGCGATAAAAAAATCATCGACTATATCCGCTACAATATCCGCAGCCAGATCTTCGCCAAAAGCCTGCCCATGCCGCTGGTGATCGGCAACCTGAAGCGGCTGGAGCTGCTGCGTACCCAACCTGCGCTGAAGGAAAAGCTCTGGGAAAATGCGACCAAACTGCAGCAGGGACTGAAAGAAAGAGGGTTCGACATCGGCAAGACCGACTCCGTGGTAACACCCGTGTACATGAAGGGCGGCGTGGAAGAAGCCACCGCGATGGTGATGGACCTGCGCGAAAACTACCATATCTTCTGCTCCATCGTGGTGTACCCGGTAATACCCAAGGGGCATATCATTTACCGGCTGATCCCTACGGCGGCGCACACAGAAGCCGATATCGAGGCTACGCTGACCGCTTTTTCCGAAACCAAGAAAAAGCTGGATGCCGGTGAATACAAGGTAGAGGCCATCCCGGATATGGCCGAAGCATCCTGATCTTATTTATTACGTAGCTACAGAGAGGTGAGTTACCGAAAGGAACTCACCTCTTTTCATTTCCCGGGGTTTTGTTTTATTTGCAGGGTGAAGACCAGCCTCCTCCACATCCTGCTGCTATGCTGCATCCCTGCCCTTGGCCAGGACTATACTTACATTCATTACAATAGTAAAGACGGGCTGGCCAGCTCTACCGTGTACCGGATGTGCCAGGACAAAAAGGGATACATGTGGTTCGCCACAGACAATGGTGTCAGCATGTTCGACGGGAAAAAATTCACGAATTACACGATAAAAGACGGGCTTACTGACAATGAGATCCTGTCCATTTACGCCGATTCGAAGGGAAGAGTATGGTTATTGCCTTTTGGAAGCAAGCCTTGTTATTATTATGAAGGGAAAATACACAGCCCCGATAATGATAGCTCCCTGAGAAAGCTCCGTCTGCCTTCTTTTGCCCCCATCGGGGGAGAAAATGAAAAAGGAGAGTTATTTTTCTGGACGTCGGACGGGATTGTTCTATTCAAAAATTCCGGCGAAACCAAACTGGTGGCAGACTACAGGAAACTGAGCAAGCAATACTCCCTGCCGCTGTCCAATTTCATTGCGACCTATCGTCCCCGGTCTT
>JBEVLT010000365.1:0-4987 GCA_040509055.1 Chitinophagaceae bacterium | reverse complement strand
GTGGCGGCCTGCCTGCTGGTGGAGTGAAACCGTTCGTAGGCACGGTCGCGCAGGCTATCCAGGTAGGTAGATTCGTGGTAGATCATGTCGGCGCCGCGGATATGGTCCAGGATGGATTCGGCATAGCGCGTGTCGGCACAGAACGCATAGGTCCTGCCTTCGGAAGCTTTTTCTGTTAACAGTTCATTGGCGATTTTTTCACCGGCCGGGTTGATGAAATCGTCCCCGTTTTGCAGGTGGTCGTAAAACGATACCGGCACCCGGTGTTCCTGTACCTGCGGCAGGAGCAGGCGCCGCGGTTTCTTCTTTTCGCGAAACGAAAATCCGTAGCATTCGATGCGGTGCTCGGTCGGGAAGCATTTTATTTCCACTTTATCATTGTCCACCAGGGTGGCTGGCCCGCTGATGGTGTGAAAGTGCAGGGGATGGCAAAGTTTGGTATCGGCCACGCGCAGCTGTATCTCGATGATCTCCTGCAGCGGTGAAGGACCAAATACGTGAAGCTCCTGCTGGTGATTGAGCAGGCTGAAGGAATTGATCAGTCCCACCAGGCCGAAATAGTGATCGCCATGCAGGTGCGAGATGAAGATATGAGAGATCTTGCTGCGGCGGATCTTGTAGTTGATCATTTGTATCTGCGTGCCTTCGCCGCAGTCTACCAGAAAGTTCTGGCCATTGAGGGTAACCACCTGGCTGGTAGGATGCCTGTCAAAGGCGGGTACGGCTGAATTATTTCCGAGGATAGTTACCGCGAGCATACGCTAAATTACAAAGTAGTTGCATCAAAGACAGAAAGCCGGCCGATTATATTCCGCCGGTAGCTTACACAAACTTTTTCAGCGTGGCCAGGATATCCGGCAGGTAGCCCGTGCCAAATAAATTGAGGTGGATCAGCAGGGGATAGAGGTTGCAGAGCATCCATTGCTCCCGGTGATCCGGCGGCAGGGGAAAATGGTAGTGATAGGCTTCGTAAAAGATGTTGTCAAATCCGCCAAACAGCGTGGTCATGGCCAGGTCCATGCTCCGGTGACCGTAGTAAATGGCCGGGTCTGCCAGCACGGGTTCTGACTGTTCGCTGCACAGGAAGTTACCGCTCCACAGGTCGCCGTGCAGCAGCGCGGGTGGTTCGGTTGTGAACCGGTTGTCCAGCCGGGCATACAGCTGTTCAAAAGAGCGGGTGGTAGTGTGAGCCAGCAATTTTTTATCAACAGCCAGCCTGACCTGTGGCTCCAGGCGGCAGCGCACAAAGAATTCCGTCCAGCCGGCAGACGGAGAATTTAGCTGCGGCAAAGCGCCCATATAATTGTCTTCGCCATAACCAAATTGCCCGCTGGTACAGCGATGCAGCCGTGCCAGTTGTTCGCCAAAGCGCTGCCAGAAAGCAGGATTCGTGCGGCCCGGTTCGATCCATTCCAGTACCAGTAGCTGATGCTGTCCCTGTATGCCGCAAAAAATAACGGATGGGACAGCAATGCAGTCCTGCGCCGCTACATGCTGCAGGCCGTTCTTTTCTTTTTCAAAAAGGTCCGGGTACCGCAGGGCATCGTTGCACTTCAGGAAGAAGGAGTCCTGCCCACCGGTGCTCAGCCGGTACGTATGGTTGATGGAACCACCGCTCACGGGTTCGGCCCGGACGGCAGGAATTGGCCTGTTCAGGCGGGCAGAAAGCTCCTGCCGGAGAAAATCGACCGTTGTTGCTGATAATGACATGACTTATAAATGGGAAAAAATATCTACTCTTCCCCATTCAGCAGTTCCCGTTCTATCTCTTCCATCTGCACAATATCCCAGGCTTCGCTTTCAGTTGGAGCGGTATTCATCAGCTCCAGCAGGCCCTGCTGGTCAAGAAACGCTTCTACGGGTCGCTGCAGCCCGGTGATGACGAAGGAGGCATTATTCTCATAAAATTGCTGCTGGATCTCAACCAATTTCTCTCCCGCAGCGTTATCAATGTTTTCTATGTCTTTGAATATCACCACCAGGTTTTTAACCTGTCCTTCCGGTAGCCGGGCGTCATTTTGCAGGTAGGGAAGTAAACAAGCGGCCAGTTCATCTGTCATAGTAGCAGAAAGTGAGCCTCCCGGTAGCGTAATGACGTGAAATTTCTCTTTGGTATCTATTTTGACCTGCATTCTGTGATAATTTGGCTTCTTGCTTTTGCTAAAAGTGCGAAAAAACAAAATAGGGTGACAACTTAAATTATCAACATTTCGTTTATAACTACAGGAAAACGGGAACCGAATTAATTTGTTAATATTGTATTACAACCAATTATCTTAAAATGGATAATAATTTTTCAGCCCAGGTAAAGGAGATAATATCATTCAGCCGGGAGGAAGCGTTGCGATTGGGAAATGATTTTATCGGTACCGAACATCTCCTCCTCGGTTTGATCCGTGAGGGAGACAACACAGCGGTGCGTATTTTAAAGAGCTTCAATGTTGACCTATACGAACTCCGCAAGGAGATCGAACTTGCTGTAAAGGATAAGACGGGGAAGAACATTGCCAATATCAACAGCCTGCCGCTGACCAAGCAGGCGGAAAAAGTGATCCGCGTAACAGTGCTCGAGGCAAAAGCGCTGAAGAGCACAACGGTGGAAACAGAGCACCTCATGCTGTCCATTCTCAAGAACAAAGAGAACATCGCTACGCAGATACTCAACCAGTTTGATGTGGACTATGACCTGTTCCGCCAGGAGCTGGGCATCGTAAAGTCCAGCGATCCCCGTGCAGAATACACCGACGAGAACGAAGACGAGTTCGAAGAAGAAAAAAAATATTCACAGCAGAAAGGCGCCAAGCAGGCCGGTAATGCCAAAAGCAAAACGCCGGTACTGGACAATTTTGGCCGCGATATTACCAAGCTGGCTGAAATGGGTGCGCTGGATCCCATCGTGGGCCGCGAGTCCGAGATCGAACGGGTATCGCAGATATTATCCCGCCGCAAGAAGAACAATCCTATTTTGATCGGGGAACCCGGTGTGGGTAAAACGGCGATCGTGGAAGGGCTGGCGCTTCGCATTGTGCAGCGCAAAGTGTCCCGCGTACTCTTTGATAAAAGAGTGATCTCCCTCGACCTGGCTGCCCTGGTGGCCGGTACCAAATACCGTGGCCAGTTTGAAGAGCGGATGAAGGCCATCATGAACGAATTGGAAAAGAACCGCGATGTCATCCTGTTCATCGACGAGCTGCATACCATCGTTGGAGCAGGCGGCGCCAGCGGTTCGCTGGATGCCAGCAACATCTTCAAGCCTGCCCTGGCGCGGGGTGAGCTGCAATGCATCGGCGCCTCCACGCTGGATGAGTACCGGATGTATATCGAAAAAGATGGCGCCCTTGATCGCCGGTTTCAGAAGGTGATGATAGACCCGCCGAGCGTGGACGATACCATCCAGATACTGAACAATATCAAATCCAAATACGAGGATTATCACAACGTTGCTTACGACGACGAGGCGATCGATGCCTGCGTGAAGCTAAGTGACCGTTATATCACCGACCGCCTGCTGCCCGACAAAGCCATCGACGTGATGGACGAAGTAGGGGCCCGTGTGCATCTGAAAAACATCAATGTACCGGCCAACATCGTGGAGCTGGAGAAGAAGATAGAAGAAGTGAAGAATGAAAAGAACAAGGTGGTAAAAAGCCAGAAGTTCGAAGAGGCGGCCTCACTGCGTGATACGGAAAAGCGACTGGCAGAAGACCTGGAAAAGGCCAAAACGGATTGGGAAGAAGAGAGCAAGCACAAGCGTTACCCGATTGATGAAGAAGCGATAGCCGAAGTGGTGAGCATGATGACCGGTATACCGGTAAAGCGGATGGTACAGGCCGAGACCGAAAAGCTGCGCAAAATGGCCGGCGATATGCAAAACATGGTGATCGGCCAGGACGATGCCATCTCCAAAGTGGTCAAAGCCATCCAGCGTAACAGGGTAGGATTGAAAGACCCGAAAAAACCTATCGGTACCTTCATTTTCCTGGGGCCGACCGGTGTGGGTAAAACGGAACTGGCCCGCGCATTGGCGAGGTACATGTTCGACTCCGAAGAATCCCTGGTCCGGATCGATATGAGCGAATACATGGAGAAGTTTACCGTGAGCCGGCTGATCGGCGCCCCTCCCGGGTACGTAGGCTATGAAGAAGGTGGCCAGCTGACCGAGCGTGTTCGCCGCAAACCGTACAGTGTTATCCTGCTGGACGAGATCGAAAAGGCGCACCCGGATATCTATAACATCCTGCTGCAGGTGCTGGACGATGGCCAGCTGACAGATGGACTGGGCCGGAAGGTGGATTTCAAGAATACGCTGATCATCATGACCTCAAATATCGGTGTGCGCCAGCTGAAAGACTTTGGCGCAGGTGTAGGATTTGCCACCACGGCAAGAATGGAAAATGAGGACGAGGCCAACAAAGCCGTGATCGAAAAGGCCCTGAAGCGTACGTTCTCGCCTGAGTTCCTGAACCGGATCGATGATGTAGTGATCTTTAACAGCCTCACCAAAGAGAATATTTTCAGCATCATCGACATCCTGATGAAGGGGGTAATGAAAAGGCTTTCCAATCTTGGTTTCAGCCTCAACCTGACAGAGGATGCCAAATCCTTCCTGGCCGATAAGGGCTATGATGTACAGTTTGGCGCCCGCCCGCTGCACAGGGCCATCCAGAAATACCTGGAAGACCCGCTGGCGGAAGAAATACTCAATATGAATGTGAAGCCGGGCGATACGGTGGAGGCCGACCTGGACAAAGAGAACAATAAGCTGAAATTCACGTTCCCCGAAGTGGAAACGGAATCCAAAGCATAAGCAAAACAGTTACCGTAATGAATGGAAGGAGTGCTCACCGCACTCCTTTTTTGTTGATCATAACCCTCCTGCAAGGCAGCTTGGGCTGCCATCTTTTTCAGCCAGTACGCGATAAGGGCAACAATCTCCTGCCGTAAACGGGCGAAGTATTATTTTTGCCGTGACCTCACCAACATGAGC
>JBEVLT010000364.1:0-3286 GCA_040509055.1 Chitinophagaceae bacterium | reverse complement strand
TCCCTTACCTATTTTGCCACTACTTTGTAACAGAAATAAATAAAAAATGCCCTAACTTTATTACATGTTTAAAAGGAATGTGATAGTTGAACTGGAGCGATGGAGAGAGAAAGATAATCGGAAACCACTGGTTATCAGGGGCGCCAGGCAGGTAGGTAAAACTACTGCAGTGAAAAAGTTCGCTGAGCAATTTAGCCAGTTTATTTACCTTAACCTGGAACTGCCGGACGACAGGCGTCCGTTTGAAGAGTTTGCTGACCTTACCACCTTGCTGCAAACGCTTTTTTTCTTAAAAAACGGGGAATTGGCACGCCGGTCCGATACGCTGATCTTTATCGATGAGATACAGGAAGTGCCGGCAGCACTGCAGCAACTCCGGTATTTCCACGAAGAAGCTCTGGATATTCCTGTCATTGCGGCCGGGTCCATGCTGGAGAGCCTGTTTAGCCCGGATATCAGTTTCCCGGTAGGCCGGGTGGAATACCTGGTCGTTCACCCGGTGTCCTTTCCCGAATTTTTGGGTGCTATCGGTGAAAAAGGGGCGCTGGAGCAGCTGAAAAAGGTCCCGATGGCTTCGTTTGCTCAGGAAAAGCTGATGCGGCTGTTCCGCACCTATTGCCTGGTGGGCGGAATGCCCGAAGTGGTAAGCCATTACGCCGCGCATAAAGACCTGGTGGCGCTACATTCCATTTTTGAATCGCTGATCGTTTCTTATCTCGATGATGTAGAGAAGTACGCGGTAAGTAATGCCCAGTCGAATTATATCCGCCATGCCATCCGCGCCAGCTTTGCAGAGGCGGGGAAAAGGATCAAATTCCAGGGTTTTGGCAGGTCGGTCTACCGGTCGCGCGAAATGGGAGAGGCGCTGCGGGCATTGGAAAAGGCATTACTCCTGCACCTGGTCTTCCCCCAAACCAACCCCACCCTGCCCCTGCAGCCCGATCATAAAAAGGCGCCCCGGCTGCAGGTGCTCGACACCGGCATGCTGAACTATTTTGCGGGCATTCAAAAAGAAATTATCGGCACGGCTGACCTGGATACCGTTTATCACGGTATCATGATCGAACACCTGGTGGGGCAGGAATTGCTGGCCAGGCAATACAGTGTGCTGCACGGGCTCTGTTTCTGGGTAAGGGAAAAGAAAACATCTTCTGCGGAAGTCGACTACCTCTTTGTTTACAAAGGAAAGCTGATACCGGTGGAAGTGAAGGCCGGTGCGGAAGGTACCCTGCGTTCCCTGCATTTATTCATGGAGATGGCGCCACACCAGGCGGCTATTCGTTTTTATGCCGGCTACATCAGCATCTCAACGGTGACCACGCCCGGGCAAAAGGTGTTTTATCTGTTGAATCTTCCTTATTTCCTGGTTTCGCAGATCGAAAACTATCTGCCCTGGTTCGAACAGGAGATTGGCCGGCTAAAGGAAAATAGCGGATCCTGAACCCCGCCATTTCCCGCTATGCCTGCTTATTCTTTTTGCACAGGTATACCACTTCCCGGGGGTTGATGCCGAACCGGCGCTGATCTGCTTCGGGAATGGTGCGGGCAAAATCGTCCTGTATCACGGTAAAGCCGGCACCGGCCAGCCGTTCCGGGTAGTCCCGCCCGTATACCCGCACATGATCATGTTGCCCGAATGCTTTTTTACGCCCACTGGCTGAAGTAATGGAAAAATCCTCGTAGGTCTTTTCATTGCGCCGGCGGATGGGTACCTGGAAAATGCCCCAGCCGCCCGGCGCCATGACGCGGTACAGCTCTTTCATAGCCAGCCGGTCATCATCGATATGCTCCAGCACATGATTGCATAAGATAACGTCGAAGCAATTATCGGGAAAAGCCAGCCTGGTCAGATCGGCTTTTTGCACATCGGGGATATCGCGGAAATCGGCAGAACGCGGCGACAGGTCGCAACGGGTATAGTCGATATGATCATAGCGGACAATGATATCGTAGAGCGGTTTTTCCGGTGCAAAATGCAGCAGTTTCATCGGGGAACCGGCTGCAAACAGGTCTGTTTTTTCTGTCAGGTAGAGTACCTGCATCCGGTGCCGTTCCAGCGCACCGCACTGCACGCACCGGGCATTTGGCCTGTTGCTGGGCCGGTAGGGCGCAAAGCTGCCGAACGAAGATCCGCAGACCGGGCAGGTCACGTCCGATCCCTGGTAGATACGCTTTTCCCGCTGCTGCCGCAACGCCCGGAACACCCTGATGAATGAGTAGGGAATAAAAGATCGTAGAGATATGCTCATGGAGGCGCTAAAATAATCAAAAGTTAACCAGGCAAATGGCTGGTTCCGCGTGCAAAGGGTGTGCAAACAAAAAAGAGTTTCAGCATCGGCTGAAACCCTTTCTGATAGCGGTGGACCCTGTTGGGATCGAACCAACGACCCTCTGATTATGAGTCAGATGCTCTAACCGTCTGAGCTAAGGGTCCTGAGCGGCGCTCAAAGAGCGGCAAAAATAGAAAATTATCCTGTTGGGAAGGGGAATTTATTTGATCTCTTCGAAGTCGATATAATCGCCTGCGGGCTTTTGCGGTTTGGGTTGCGCATCTGCCGCAGGGCGGGCTGCACCCTGCTGCTGCCGCACCTGTTCCTGCATGTGCTGGTTCATCTGCCTGAATTGGTTCCGCACCTGCCGGCTGGTGCGGTATACCGGGATGATAAACCGGAAAACGAGGTTGTACAAAAACCAGGCGAGCAGACAAAAAAGAAGTAGTTTGAACATAACCGCACAAAATTACGACATGGGCAGAATCTGACGGGTTCCGGTATCGAATGCTTCGTTAAATTGAGGGTATTTGCCGGTGAACCGCCGTAGAATACCGGCAACAGGCAGGTTTGGAGGGAATGGTTTATTTGCTTACTTTTGCAACGGAAATGAATCAACAGAAGGGAACGGCACCGTTCCCTTCTTCTTTTATCCGCTATGAACAGTGAAGGTCAAATACAGGCGCTGGAGCAGCAGATCAACGGACTGATACAGGCCGACCCGGATGTATTCCTGGTAGAGGTAAGGATCAAACCTACCAACAACGTGAAGGTGTTCCTGGATGCCGACAACGGCATGAGCATCGACCGGCTGATCCAGTACAACCGCCGCCTGTACAAGGAGATCGAAGAGTCAGGTTTTTTTCCCGGCGGCGATTTCTCGCTGGAAGTATCATCGCCCGGGCTGGACGAGCCGCTGAAGCTGCACCGGCAGTACCGCAAAAATGAGGGCCGCTATGTGGAAGTGCTGCTGCAGGACGGGGTGAAACACGAGGGTAAGCTGGTAACGGCCGGTG
>JBEVLT010000363.1:0-5557 GCA_040509055.1 Chitinophagaceae bacterium | reverse complement strand
AAGAAGGGCCAAACTGGAATCGCTAGGCCCGCCGGGGAAGAACCACGGTAAGCATCTCTTTCTGATAACGCTCCTGTCCCGGCGCCATTCCCTACCTTTGCGCCAACTCTAAAACGCCTGATATGAAAAAATTTATGCTGGCAGCCTGCGCTGCCTTTATCCTGCTGTCTGCCGATGCACAGCTGAGAACGCCTGCCGCCAGTCCCACGCAAACCATCAAACAGGATTTCGGCCTATCCTCTATCGAATTGTCCTATTCCCGCCCCGGCATCAAAGGCAGGAAGATCTATGCTGACATTGCTCCTGCCGGCAAAGTCTGGCGCACCGGCGCCAACAGCGCCACCACGCTCACATTTGGCGATGAAGTAACGATCGGTGGTGTGAAAATACCGGCCGGTAAATACGGGCTGCTGTCCATCCCCGACAAAAAAACGTGGACGCTGATCATCAGCAAACAAACCGACGTGACCAGCCCTGCCGCTTACAAACAGGAAATGGATGTGGTGCGGGTAACAGCCGATGTAGTGAAGATGAAAGCCAAAGCCGAAACCTTTACCATGCAGTTTGCCGACATCACGTCGACCAGCTGTGCCCTGCACCTGATGTGGGACAAATCGGCAGTAAGCCTGCCCATTACGACCGAGATCGACAGCAAGATCATGGCCACGATCAACAAAGAGATCAGTGGCAGCAAACCGCCCTATTTCCAGGCGGCCCAGTACTACATGGACAATGGAAAGGACCTGAACCAGGCACTGACATGGTTTCAGAAAGCAGCCGATGCTCAACCCGAAGCCTTTTGGGTGCACCACCAGCTGGCTAACTGCCTGGCCAAACTTGGCAAAAAAGACGAAGCCAAAGCCGCCGCGCAGCGGTCGAAAGACCTGGCCATTGCAGCCAAAAACGATGATTACGTGCGGCTGGATGATAAGCTGCTTTCCACATTGTAAAAAGATATGCCCAATGGATTTACTAAACCCTGTCTTACAAAGGCAGGGTTTAATTTTTGGGCGTGGTCGTCCTGGGCCATAGCTTGTGCAGCAGCAGGGTGAAGAGGATGACACCGAAGGCGCCGATGGGATTGAGCCAGAGAAAACCCATTTTGATGGCCGGCCCGCCAACCCTGGTCAGCACAAAAACGGTGAGCACCAGCAGTTCGGCCGCGATCGCTCCCCAGAAAACGGCGTGCCCGTTCCGGATCTTTTTGAAGAAGAAAGCTACCAGGAATACGCCGAGTATGACCCCATAAAAAAGAGAGCCCAGCACATTCACGGCTTCGATCAGGCTATTGCCGATGTTGTAGGTGAACATGGCGACCACGATGCAAAAAATGCCCCAGGCCAGCGTGTACTTCCTGGACAGGCGGTATTCTTTTTCAGGCGGGCATGCGTCTTTGGCACAGCGCCGGTGAAAATCGATCATGGTGCAGGAGGCCAGGGAATTGATAGCCGCTGCAATGCTGCCCCAGGACGCCAGGAAGATGATCGCGATCAGCAGCCCGACCAATCCTGCCGGCAGATGATCTACCACAAAGCGAAGGAAAATATAGTTGGTATCGTTCCCGTCACCATTGATCTCTTTGGACCGGATCCAGCCGATCACTTTTGCCCGCAGGCTGTCCGATTCGTGCTGCAGGGCCTTTAATTCATCCGTCTTCATGGCGATGGCCGGTTCAGCTTTCGTGTCCATTGCCTGTACCAGCGAGGCTACCGCCTCCTGTTTTTCCGCGCTTAGGGTATCGAAACGTGCCTGCAACATGTGAAAGGAATCTTTGAGACGGGAATTTTCCAGTTTCTTTATCTGCGTATCGTTAAAAAAAACAGGAGCACGGTTGAACTGGTAAAAGGTAAAGACCAGCGCCCCCACCAGCAGGATCAGGAACTGCATGGGAATTTTTATAAACCCGTTCATCAGCAATCCCATCCGGCTTTGCGTGAGCGAACGTGCGGTCAGGTAGCGGCCCACCTGCGACTGGTCGGCCCCGAAATAGGAGAGCGAGAGGAAAAAACCACCGATGAGGCCACTAAGCAGGTTGTATTGGTCGCTCCAGTTAAACCCTTTTTCCGTGATGCCGGTGGTGATCACATTGAGCTTGCCCATCCTGCCGCTGACATGCAAGGCATCGGCAAAACCAACATTTGCCGGCAGCATGTTCACCACCATGTATGCAGCTAAAAAAATACCGGTAAAGATGATGATCAATTGCAGCTGCTGGGTATAGGCCACCGCCCTGGCGCCACCGGTCATGGTGTAAATGATCAGCAGCCCGCCCATGAAGAGATTGGTCCAGTAGATATTCCATCCCAGCAGTGAAGACAGGATCATGGCCGGGGCGAATACGCTGATACCGGTGGACAACCCGCGCTGCAGCAGGAAAAGCAGGGAGGTCAGCACACGGGTCTTGCCATCGAACCGGTTTTCCAGGTACTCGTAGGCCGTATACACTTTCAGCCGGCTGAAGATGGGCACGAAAAAAATGCACACGACGATCATGGCCAGCGGCAGCCCGAAATAATACTGTACGAAACGCATGCCGTCGGTATACGCCTGGCCCGGGGCCGACAGGAACGTGATGGCGCTTGCCTGCGTGCCCATGATGCTGAGCAGCACCAGCCCCCATGACATGCTGCGATTGCTGAGAAAATAACCGTCCAGGTTATGCGATACACGGCTTTTGTATAGACCGTACACGATAACGGCAAGCAGCGTAATGATCAATACTATCCAATCGACCTGGCTCATGCAAATAGTTTGGTGAACAGGCTAAACAGGATGATCAGGACAACAAGGAACAGGACCAGCAACAGGTACCAGTGGTTCCAGCTTTTGAAAAACGGCGCTTTATCGTTATCCTGCATTGACATGGGTTATCGTTTGGAACGCAACAATCCGGTGAACACGATGAACAATCCGAGCACCATCCCGATGAGCAGCCCTACCCGGATGCGTTTGATAAACAGGCCGACGAGCAGCCCCAGCACGATGGCAAAAATAAAAGCCATTTCTCCTCTGCGCAGATCAGGTTTTCTCCGGTCGTTCATGGCAGTTTTTTGGTTCAGAAAGCCTTCTTTTTATTCAGCGCGATCAGGTTGGCCAGCAGCCGGTAGGCCCCGGGCACACCGGCAGGCAGTTCGCGAAAGAATACCAGCCCTGTATAGGTAAAATATCCTTTGCCATGCTTTGCGATGATCAGGCTTCCTTCCTCTGCGTTTTCACCGGGATCCTGCATGGACAGGATGGTTTCAAACCTGCTTTTATCCCAGTTCACCGCATGGTAAATGCTGCGCTCCTGCACCCACCCGGTAAAATCGTCTGCCGTGATCTTGTTGGGAAAATTCAACACGGGATGACCGGGTTGCAAAAATGTAACGGCAGCATTCTCGTCGGTGATACGCGTGCGGGAGATGGTAAAATCATAGGGACCCATCTTTGCCCGCACAGGACCGATATTGCTGCTCGTGTTGTATTGTACGATCAGGTTGCCTCCGTCATTCACGTATTGCATCAACCTGTCATAGTAGCTATTCAGCCATTCATTGGTATTGTAAGCGCGTACACCGGTCAGGATAGCATCGAACTGGCCGAGGTTATTGCGGGCCAGCTCTTTTTCGGTCAGCAGCACCACTTCATATCCCATCTGTTCCAGGGCAGCCGGCACTTTATCACCGGCACCGGTAATGTACCCGATCCGTTTGCCATAGGTAACCAGCCGTGTGGAGGCAAAGGGAATGGCCGCAGGCTTGAAGTAGGTGATATCCGGGATATGATCATGCCGGATCGATTGCAGGCTCTGGCTGTAGCTGATATCTCCCTGCTTCAGGGAGATCGCCAACGGACCTGAAAAGGGGAACCCTAATCCGTCCGTCTCGTACGAGCGGGTCTGGCGCGCCGCCAGCTCTGCATTGATCGTTCCGATCTTTTGAATATCCTCGTCGATGTCCGGCGAGTGCAGGTGCAGCTTCGCATTGTCCAGCCGCGTGTTTTTCATTCCGCGGATATCGATACCGATCCTGTTCTGTATCTCCTTGGTACCGAACAAAAAGTCGGGGCGCAGGCTGAGATACACGGCCGGCACAACGGTGACCGGTTCGTACAGTTCTCCCTTCACGGGGTCGGTGTACCGGTACCTGACCGGGCGTTCAAAAACAAAAGGCGCTCCTGCTATCTTCAACCGGAATGAAACCGTGTAAGCCGGGTCTGCATCGGGCTGGCCGATCTGCAGCGGATTACTGACGTTGTAATAGCCGGGCTCCATTTTATTGGCCAGCCAGTAAGGCTGTGTGACGGGCCTGGAGAGCGGCACATAAAAAGTCCGGGTCAGGTTCACGTTCCGGTTAGCCGCCAGCGCCTGGTGAAAGCTGCTGTCGTAACCGTCCAGCAGGATGTTCTCCAGAACCACATCTGTACCCAGCCGGTTGTTGAGGGTAAAAGCAATGCGTACCGAATCGGTCTGCACGGCATAAGGTTCCGTAGTGGTCGCGTCCAGGAACAACCCGCTGCACTGGGCAATCAGCTCCTGCAGTTCTTTCAGCTTCTGCGCTTTCCAATACCCTTCTTCCAGCTCGCTAATGGTTTTGTGCAGGGCTACCAGCGCCGGCACCGATCTTTCAGGATGCTGCAGGTCGAAAGCTGCCGACAGCGCAGCGATCATTTTTGAAACGGCGTCCCCTCCTTTTATTTTGCTCCAGCTCACCTCCACGCCTTCCATCAGGTTGGTTTGCGGAGCCGGCCCACCGGTGGTAGCAAAATACTCCAGGGCCTCACCGCGGCTGCCGGGCACGCCAAAGCCCTGGCTTTTGTGCTGGCTGCGGCTTTCGGCTGCTATCTCGCCATAGCTTTTTCCCAGCAAGGGGTTATAACCGCCTACATCGATCTTCAATTGGTCCTCGCGTTGGGTATTGGTACCGCCGAAGTTGAAGGTATTCCAGAGAATGCGTCTGGCCTGCCAGGGTTTTACGTATTTCAGCTGTTCGGGAAAACGGTTGGGATCGGCAGCGGCTGTGAACGCTTCGTTGGCCAGGATGGCCGATGCCGTGTGATGGCCATGTCCACCTTCGCCGGTAGTCGGAAAACGTGTGATGATCACATCCGGCTGGAATTTCCGGATCACCCATACCACATCGCCCAGTATCTTTTCCCGGTCCCATTTGGTAAAGGTTTCTTCCGGCGTTTTGGAATAGCCAAAGTCGAAGGCACGGGTAAAGAACTGCTCCCCGCCATCGATGCGCCGCGCCGCCAGCAGTTCCTGGGTGCGGATCAGGCCCAATTCGATACCCTGTTCATCGCCGATCAGGTTTTGCCCGCCATCGCCACGGGTAAGGGATAAATAGCCGGTGCGGTACAGCCTATCCTTGGACAGGTAAGCGATCAGCCTCGTATTTTCATCATCGGGATGCGCTGCGATATACAATACCGATCCCAGTACATTTAGTTTCTGTATGCCCTGGTACATGTCGGCCGAAGTGACGCTGCGGGGCGCCTGGGAAAAGACCAGCAAAGGCAGGCAGCACAACCAGCATACAAAATTCCGTTTTATCATCTCCTGAATTATTTAACG
>JBEVLT010000362.1:0-9536 GCA_040509055.1 Chitinophagaceae bacterium | reverse complement strand
CCTGCTCATTGGCGTCTATTGCCATTGAGTATGTTTTAAATGCGGGTTCAATAAGTTGTACAACCGGCTTGTTGTTTGTCAATGCGGATACAAAACTGGCAACTATTTCTTTTTGTTCTGCAAGCTCTTTCGTGAGTTGCCCGATTTCGGACCTGTCTCTTTCTTTTTCACGTACTATTTTCAAAAAACCATCTTCATAATAAACGGCTAAAAAGTCAACCTCCAGGACCTCGCAGAATCGCTTTAATAAAACTGAGTCAATGGAAGCGCGTTTGTAGATATGTGCGACAGCCTGCCTGGAACGATTGATCAATTCTCCGACGGCCCGGAGAGACAATCCTTTTTCTTTAGCCCTTTGCTTGATCAGCTGGCCCATATGAACAGGAATAGGCATCCCCAAAATTTGGAAAAATAGGATGCCATTTGACGACAAGATGAATCGTATAGTGGTACGAAGTGTAAAATATATTCTTACACTTCGTCTGTTTTGGGCAACGAAATAGCCTAAAACGTAACCGGGCAGGGCATGCTCCGGCGGATATTCAGGCAGCCCAGATACGTAAGTGTAAGCTCGAAACCGCCCCGCGCCTGGGAAGCTACGCTCAGTTTACTGATGTTGACATCGTAGGTGAGGCCGATACCCAGCTTGTAGTAATCCAGCTTGATCATCGGCACCAAGGCATCGCGCCACCGGATAAAGGCGCCACCGGAAATAGCGATGGACTCCTCCTCGTCTACCTGCAGCAGGTCGTGGCGATACATGATGCCGCCCTGCGCCTGCCCGTTTCCCCCCTGGGTAAAGTAATCTGCATAGAGCGTCACCCGGTCAAAGTCGCCGGTATACGCCGTCAGCCCGGCATTGACCACGAATTTCCGGTTCAGCCGTACATCGTTGGTCTCTAAAAAAGCCACTTTGGGCCGGGTGGGATGAAAATAGGCGGCACCGATATAGTAATACACGTCGGCAGCCAGCATGCTGCGCAGGCTCAGCCCGGCAGCGATGTCCCAATAGGTATAATCCTGGTTGGCAAATACCTGCCGGGTGGGATTGGTAGGGCTGTAAGCGCCATTTACAAACTGATCGTCGAAAGCCAGCTTGCTTGGATCGAACCGCTGGAAAACAGGACCGCCCATAAAACCTGCGGATAAAAAGGTGTTTTCGTCGTTGTTGAGCTGCTTGTGGTAGGTAATTCCCGGGAAGAACTGTGTTTTGCCCAGCCTGGAGTCGCCGGCTATATCGTTAGTGATCATGAGCCCGATGGATACGTGATCACTCGATCCGTTGGACACTCCGAATTTCATTTCTCCACCCAGCGCGGTTGTTTTGTAAGGAACGGTTACGCTGTTCCACTGGTTGCGGTAAGCAGCTGTTACACGCACATCGCAGCGATGCACGCCGGCCAGGGCCGGGTTGCGCAGCATCGGCAGTTCATAAAACTGGGAAAAATTGATATCCTGCGCACCGGCGCCGGAAAACAAACCAAGAAGCACGATCAGTCCGCAATATTTTCCTATGCGTATCATAGAATCACTTTAGTAACGAAACATTTCCTTTATATGTAAATGGTGTGCCGTTGTCGCATATTACTTCAGCAGTGTAGATATACACGGCCGGCTCGCCTTCTTTGCCTCTCACACGGCCATCCCACCCGAACGAAGGATCGTTGGGTGCAAAGTTGCTGCGCTCAAACACCAGCTCGCCCCAGCGGTTGAATATGCGGAACGATTTGACCATGGCGATGCCGGTACCTCTTACCATCAGGATGTCGTTGATCCCGTCATGATCCGGGGTAAAGGCGTTTGGAATGAACACCTGCGAGTTCTGACAGAATACCCGGATAGTAATAGAATCCTGCGCGCTGCAGCCAAAAATGTTCGTAGCCCTGGCGATATAGGTGATATCATTTCGTACTGTCACAACCGGTGTCGGGCAATTGGTACAGCTCAGGTTGCCCGAAGGCGTCCACAGCCATTGAATGATCGGACCGTTCTGTACCTGCGGGGTGATCTGGAATTGCGTACCGGCTGCCAGCAGCTGGTCGGGTCCCAGGTTTACCACAGGATAGCCGCCCACGGCCACCAGCACATAGGCGGTATCCGTAAAGCAGTTGAATCCGTCATATCCCACCACGCGGTAGCGGGTGGTAGCCGTAGGCATGGCGATGGGATTGGAAATATTGGTGGCCGACAGGCCGGCGGCAGGCGACCATTGGTACGATGTGGCGCCGCTGGCCAGTAACTGAGCGGAGCCGGTATTGATACAGATCGTATCGCCCGGCGCTATCGTGAGATTGAACGGTTGGATCACCGTGATCAGCGTGGTATCTGTATCGGAACAGCCGAACTGATTGGTACCCTGTACCACATAAGTGGTCGTTTGCACCGGCGAAGCAATGGGATTGGAACAGGAGGTGCAACTCAATCCCTGCAGTGGAGACCAGCTATAGTTCAGGGCCCCGTTTGCGATCAGCTGGGTTGCATTGCCCCGGCAAAGAATCACGTCATTGGAGGAAGTGACCACCGGAGTCGGATCGATCCGTATCTGGTGCGTGGCTGTATCAAAGCAACCATTTGCAGTTCCGATGATCAGTTCTGCCGAATAGTTGCCGGGCAGGGTGAAGTTCACATTGAGCGGGTTGCCGCTGCTGGTCACACCATTGGACACCGTCCATTTGATCAGGGTGATGGGATCAACAGATTGGATGACACCTGTAAGCTGGATATTGGTATTGGCACATCCGTTGGGCACGGCCTGTATGGAAACTGCCGGCACGGAATTGACAACAACCGTGATGCTGCGGGTTACGGTGTCGCTGCATCCGCTGAGGCCGGTCACGATCTGCCGCACCTGGTAGGTACCGCTGATCGTGTATTGGTGACTGATCGGGCTTCCGGTGCCTTCGCTGCTGCCATCGCCAAAATCCCAGCGTACGCCGGCCTTGCCGAAGAAGGCATGCGAGGTATCGGTAAAATTGAGCGTGGTAGACCCGCAGGCTATCAGCGAGGAAGTGGTAAAGCCGGCTTTTAATCTGTCCACTTTTATCGTATCTGCACCGCGAACGGTAAACTGGCAACCGGCCGTGTTGATAAACGTGACGGAGGGTATATAACGTCCGGCGTTTTCATACGCATGGTACACGATCCGGTCGGTAGTGGTCAGCGTGTGCCCATCGCCAAAATCCCATGTGAAATTATCGGTGTTGATCGTCGTGGCTTCAAAGCGGGCTGCCGCATCGTTGCACACGAAACCCGATGTGTAGCTAAATGTTCCATTGGGACCGAGTACCCGGATCTGTCGCGTCGTGACAAACGTACAGCCTCCCGGGGATACCGAGGTCAGCGTGACGGTATAGTTGCCTGATTGGGTATAGGTATGCGTTACCACATCGCCGTTGGCCATATTGCCGTCGCCAAAATCCCATTGTGCGCTTACCGACGGCGTATTCCGGTTGGTGAAGGTGACGGTAAAGGGTGCGCAGGCGCCTTCGTCATCGCTCACGTCAAACGATCCTGTAGCGGTTATTCCGATACTGACGGGCAGGCTGATGGTGTCCGTGCAGACGATACCCGGGGAGTTAGCGCGGAACGCCCGCAGGAGTACGCGGTAGGTGCCCGGCGTGGTATACGCGTGCGTCGGGTTGGTCAGCGTGGACACATCGCCGTCGCCGAACTCCCATTCATACGAGGTAGCGCCGGCAGACAGGTTGGTAAAGCGGATGGTGTCGCCAAGACAGGAACTGAACCGGTTGGCAGTAAACCCGGCAATGGGAACAGGATAGGCATTGATCGTTTCCGTTGCCGTAGTATCCGAGCACCCGTTGGAAGCATGGAGGGTAACGGTATAGGTGCCGGGTGTAATGAAGGTATGGGCTATCGTATCGATATTGTCGGTGGTATTCAGGGTATTGCCATCGCCAAAATCCCATTGGAAGGTAGAAGCGCCGCTGGAATTATTGATGAAGTTGACGGTATGAGGCACACAGCCATTCTCTTCGTTGCCGTTGATGGCAAAATCAAGATCAATATTGTTGGGCGTAACCACGATGGCGTAGCGCAGCGTATCGAAGCCGCATTCGCCGTTTGCCCTCAGCCGCACATAGAAGGTGTCCCTGATGCCGGTATGGTACACATGGGCAACAGGGTCGATGGAAGTAGTATTGAGGAAAGTGCCGTCGCCGAAATCCCATTCATAGCTGTCTGCGCCCAGCGAGGTATTACTAAAGTTGACCGTAAAGGGCGAACAGCCTGAAGTGCTGCTGGGTGCAAACAGGGCTTTGGGGTTTGTTTTGATGCGTACGCCCTGGGACACGGTGATGGTATCGCAGGCCGAAAAGACAGTCAGCTGGATGTTGTAAGTGGTATCGCCATAGTTTGGATTGGGCAGCAGTACTACCGAGCCCGGCTGAAGGGATGTGGAGGTCTGGCCGTTATCGAAGTCCCACAGGTAGGTAAATGATGCTGCATCCGGCGTGGTATTCTGTATCTGCAGCGTCAGCGGCCCGCAGCTTACCGTGTCGCTCAGTGTAAAAGAAGGCTGCGGCAGCTTCTGCGTAATAAACTGGTGCGAGGCGCTATCGTCCAGGCAGCCGTACAGGCTCACGGCTTTTACCTTGATCACCACGGTGTCATCGGTCTGCGTGATGGTGTAACCGGGGAAAGTGGACCCGCTTCCGATAAAGACATCATCTGCATACCACAGGTAATCGCCATTGCGGGCGGGGAACAGTTGCAGGTTCATCATGGCCGGCGTGAGTACAAATGGTGCGCAGCCAATGGTATCGGTCGGATTAAAGATGGCTGTTGCATCGGGCCGCACGGTGATGGTTACTACGTTGCTGGTATGCGCCTGCGAGCCGGAACACAGGTCGGTGGACACATTTCTCCGGAACTGCGTCGTTTGCGTCAGCACACCCGGGCTATAATCCTGGCCGGTAGCACCGATGATGTCGAACCAGTTGGTGCCATCCGTGCTCAGCTGCCACTGGTAGGTGAATACGTTATTGCCGCCGGCAGGAACCGATCCGGTGATGGTCGGGGCCGCATTGTTGATACAAACGGCGGCATTGCTGCTGATGACATTGTTGGTGATACCGGGCTGCACTTTGATAAAGAATGTATCGCTGGGGCCGGTGCAGGGCGGTATAGTAGCAATACGCCTGAACCAGGCATCGCTGCTGGCAATAAAGGAATAGTTCTGTTGTTGTGCGCCGGCGATATTGCTGAAGTTGATGCCGTCCAGGCTTACCTGCCACTGGTAAGTGGGCGCACTGCCGTTGCCGCCCGTGGCAGGTGGTGCCGTGATCGTATACCCGGTTCCGGTACATACTGTATCGGAAAACGCATTGATACTGTTGACCAGTGGCAGCGAATTGAAAATCGTTACGGTGTCTTTGGCCGGAGGGCACACACCGTTTGACAGTTCGTACATGAACTGATAGGTCTGGTTGGGCTGCAGGCCGGTTACATCCAGGTAGTTCTGGCTGGTATTGCTCAGTGTGGCGGCAGGCCCGGCTATCTGTGTCCAGGTATAAGCAGCTCCGGGTACGATATTGCCGGTAAGGCGTGTAGAATCGGCCGAGCACAATTGCTGGTCCGGGCCGGCATTGGCGGCGCCGGTAGCCGGCAACACAGTGATGCGGGTAATATCAGACGTATCAGCAGGGCAGGCTCCGTTCCTGACCACAGCCCTGAACCAGGTAGTTTGCGAAAGATTGTTATAGGGCAGCGGGTTGGCCGTGCTGGCAATGGTGCCCCAGTTGGCGCCGCTGTTGGTAGAAGACTGCCAGAACAGGATCTGGCCGCGCTGGCCGGACAAGGCGACTGTTCCGGTAGCATTACCCTGGCAATACGTGGAATCCGGTTCTGTAGTGCCCCCGATACTGGGCTGCGATACCGGTATGAGGATCGTTGCCGTATCGTATAGGTTGCAACCGGCAGCCAGGCCCGGCGAACCTACGATCACACGTACTTCTACGGAATCCTGCAGGTTCAGCAGCTGAAGCGTAGGTGCAGTGATGGCGGAGTCCGTAAACGGGCCGCTGCTCAGTGGTGCCCGTTTGATCTGCCATTTGATGATCTGGCCGGTATAGCCGCTCAGGGTAAGCATTACATCGCTTCCGCGGCATACGGCTGTGCCGGGAGATAATGTGCCTGCTACGGGAACAGGATACGTATTGATCGATAATGTATCTGAAGAAGGTGTACAGCCGGCATCGTTGGTGATCGTCCATGCCAGCCTGATCAGCCCCGGGCGTACGTTGCTGATAGTAGTGGTGCCCTGGCCGGTGTTTGCAATAACGACTGTAAACCCGGTCGTATTTTGAACGATGGTCCATTGACCGGTTTCACCGGTATTGGCGGGGGCATTGGCATGCAGCGGCAGGGTAAGCGGTGTGCCTGAATAATTACAGATCACGGTATCGTTGCCTGCATCGGCCGGCGTCACCGGCGGGCGGTTGTAGATGGTCACCGAATCGCTGTTGCCCGGGCAACCGAAAGCCGTATTGACTACATAAGCGAATACGTATGTGCCGGTGACCAGGTTGGTTGCCGTCGTAGTGGCCAGCGATGGATCGGTGATAACGGGTGTATTGGGTCCGCTGACAAAAAACCAGGTACCAATGCCACTGTTGATGGTATTGCCGGCCAGCGTGGCCTGCACCTGGTTGCACAGGTATTGATCAGGTCCTGCATTGGCCTGCGTGGCGCCGGGTACTACCGCAATTTTTACCACCCGTGTTTCTCCCGCGCAGTAGTTGCCTGGGCTGAGGACAGTGTAGGCAGTGATGGTATAGGTTACCGTATCGATGGTCGTGCCGTTGTTGAACAGCCGGTTGCGGATAACGGCAATGGGCTGGTAGGTGCCCTGTGTATATCCGGTGACGGACGGGGGCGCTGTGGCGGTCCAGTTAAAGACAGCCGTAGCCACATTGGACTGCAGTTGTATCCTGACCGAGTCGCTGCTACAGATCTGTGTTTGGTTGGGCGTGGCGGTCAGTGTCGGTACCGGCTTGATGGTCACGGTCAATCGGCCGGTATCTCCGTCGCAGCCGTTGTAATGTGGTACGATGGAGTAGACGACGATGCCATCGGTATTGCCGCTGTTGATCAGTATATCATTGATCGTTCCGGTGCCTGATGTATTGCCGGTAATGGTGCCTGATGTGACGGCAGAGGTCCATGTATAGGTGGCTGCCGGCTGGTTGCCCGTGGGTGGATGATTAACCGGCTGGTTATTGCAAATAGCTTTGCTGCCGCTGTTGGCAATCAGCCTTGGCTGAATGAAAATGATGATGCTGTCCCTCACTTCGGGACATACCGAAGAAGAACCAGCGTAAGCTGTCAGGTAGAGCTTTACCTGTCCTGCATTTTTATCTGCAGTGCTGAATGTATAGGTCGTGCTGACCTGGTTCGTGGGAATGAAACTGCCGGTGCCGGTAGTAGACCAGTGCACACTGTCTGCCGGACCGGTAAATGAACCGTTCAGCTGTATGTCGGTCACGTTGTAACAAACGGTTTCCGAAACAGGGCCGGCATCCACGCCCACCGATTCGTTGAAGGTGATCTCCTGCGAGTCGGTGCGGGTGCCGCAATTGGTGGTATACGTCACCGTTACCGTATAAGTACCGGTGCCGGTAAATAGAATTTGCGGGTAGCGGTCGGCGGCTGTGGTGCCATTGACAAACGTAAAGGGACCGCCTGTTACCACCCAACTGTAGGTATCGCCGGGAGCATGCGGTTCGTTGTACAGCGGCATGTGGTTGAGATCCATACCGAAATCGATGGTGCGGTTGGTGCCGCAATAAGTTTGATCGCCGGGCATAATCACGGCCGGCGGTATGTTGCGGATCAGCACGGGTTTTACAACGGTAAAGCTGCCGCAGGAGTTGGTCACCGTCAGCCGGATATCATAGTGGCCGGGGGTATTGAACTGGATGACCGGGTTGGCCACGCTATCGGCGCCAATGTTCAGGTAGGTGTAGGCCGAAGCCGGGGCCGGGTTACCATTTTCATCCAGCACTATCCACCTGAAGCGCATATCGCGGCAGGGATCGGTATTGGTAAGATTAGTAAGGGTAATGATAGAGGCCGGGCAGGCTGAAACGGAGTCCAGGCCATTCATTTCAAAATCGGGTACCGGCCGGGGCTCGATGCAAATGATGCGGGTAACTTCATCACTGCAGGGCGAGGTCTTCATTACCAGCCGCACCGTATGGTTGCCGGTAGTAGTGAACGTGTGGATAAGGGGCTGAGCCAGGGTATTGGTAATGCTGACCAGAATGCCGTCTACATACCATTCATATGTGGCATTGGAGGTACAGTTGGCGGCATTGCCGGGAGCGCTGTTGCCTGTGGATGCATTGTTGAACCTCACAGGAGTATTGATACAGGCAAATAGCGGGCTGCTGAAATCGGCATCCGGCTGGCTCCATACTTTGGCATAAGTGGTGATCGGGGTAAAGGAACCGTCAGGACAAACGTTTTCAGCTTCTATGTTTACCTGGTAAGCATTGTAAATGGTGCTGGTGCCGGTGACGATAGGCACGTTTCCGCAGGAACTGGACTGGTACTGGTGGCTAAGCACGCCGCCGAGGGCCACCAGCTGGCAGTGCGTGAATCGTTGCATCACGTTATCGCCCCATAAAATGGTATATACCGTGCCGGGGTAGTTGTTGGCAATCCCTCCGTTCCCACTCACGTTCACCGTATAGCTTTTGGAATCGGGATAACAGATCTCGTTGGTGCCGGCCGTCTGCAAACTGAGGTTCCTCGTTGATGCCAGTACCAGGTAGCTCCGGATGCTCCATACGCCGCTGGCATTCCGGGTGCGTATCTGTATGGAATAGTAATTTCCGTATACGGCCGTAAAGCTTACCTGCGATGCATTGAGGGTATAAGTGTTGGTGTTGAACAGGCTGTCCAGCAACAGGGTGGTATTTTCCACTGCCGTACCATTGTTCAGCACGATCTGTACGTTGAAATTACTGATCTCGGAGCAGCTGCCGAATACACTATCGGTAATAACTGTTGGGCTGGCGATGCCCACGTTAAAAGCGTTTCCGGGTTGTGCGCCTACTGTGAACAATGGGGTATTGACTTCGGTGACCGGGGAGGTGGACCTTACCTTTAACCTGTAACTGCCCGGTGCGGTCGTGGCGGGGATCATCCCGTTCACATAAGGAGTAAAAAATTCACTGTGTCCACCGATCTGTTGAGGGGAGGCAGAAAAGTTGCCGCCGTCGTCGGAGATAAATAGTTCAAAACGGTTGTCGATATTGAAGCAGCCCTCTAATTTGACCGGAACGGATACGTGTGATCCGGGCCCGTAAGGACCGGTGAAAAAATGAGCAGAAGGAATAGTAATGGTCTGGCCGCTACCGGCTAAATACAGACACCCACATAATACAATAGTCAGGATACTCCTCATAGGTAAACAAATATTGTAATGACATCTGGCGGCTTGTATGGGGGATTTCCAAAGCTAAGTAAAGTTATGATACAGGGACATGTACATATCTTGATCCAGCTTAATTTTT
>JBEVLT010000361.1:0-3073 GCA_040509055.1 Chitinophagaceae bacterium | reverse complement strand
AGTACCTGCCCGGACTGAATGTAAGCCTGGTAGCAGTAGACGAAGCACACTGTATCTCCCAATGGGGGTACGACTTCCGCCCCTCCTATCTACGCATTGCAGCCTTGCGGGAAGAGCTGCGCAACGTACCCATACTGGCACTCACTGCTTCGGCTACACCACTGGTGCAGGAAGACATTTGCGACAAGCTGCTGTTCACAAAGCCGGCTATCTTCCGGCAAACTTTTGAACGGCCTAACCTCTCCTACAGCCTCTTTGAAGCAGACAGCAAGATCAACAAGATCGTTGACATACTACAGAAAGTACCCGGCAGCAGCATCATCTATTGCAAAAGCCGCAAGCGTACCAAAAACATCAGTGACCAGCTCAACATGCATGGCATACAGGCCGACTATTACCATGCCGGCCTGAACCAGGAAGAACGAAGCCGCAAGCAGGAAGCCTGGATAAAGAACAGCTGCCGCGTCATCGTCTGCACCAATGCGTTCGGCATGGGCATAGACAAGCCCGATGTAAGAACAGTTATCCATGCAGACGTGCCTGATTGTATTGAGAACTACTACCAGGAAGCAGGCCGTGCAGGCAGGGATGGCCAGAAAGCCTATGCCGTATTGCTGCACAATGAACAGGAAATAGAAGAGCTGCAGCTCCTGCCCGATATACGCTTTCCTTCACTGGCGAATATCCGGCTGGTATACCAGTCGCTTGTCAACTACCTGCAGATTCCCACCGGCTCCGGAGAGGGTGTGTACTACGACTTCGACCTGACGGAGTTCAGCCAAAGATTTCACCTCGATGCATGGCTTGTTACCTATGCCATCAAAGCGCTGGAACAGGATGGCTGGCTGGCCTTCAACGAACAGGTATTCATCCCTTCCAAAGTACAGTTCATCACCAACAAAGAATGGCTCTACACCTTTGAAGAAACCAACCCCGAGCTGGAACCGCTCATACAAACGCTGTTAAGGACCTACGAAGGCATCTATGATGTAACCGTAGGCATACAGGAGAAGAACCTGGCCTACCTGCTGTACAGAGATATAGAAGAAGTAAAAAAGCAGCTCAGGATACTCGATGCCAATGCCATCATAGAATACTTTCCGCAGAAAGACAGTCCGCAGATATACTTTATGCACCGGCGCATGCGGGCGGAAGAGCTGCGCATCGACTGGGTGCAATACGAAAAGCGGAAACAACAGACCGTAGCACGCATTGCAGCCATCACCAGCTATGTAAGGGATACCCAGCAATGCCGTAGCCAGTATATTGCCGAATACTTTGGAGATACCGCCACCAAAGCCTGTGGCATTTGCGACAACTGCCGCAACAACAAACAAAGCGAAACACTATCTGCTGCCGAGTTTACACAAATACACGAGCGCATCATAGCCATCATTGGCCACCAGCAGATAACCATCAACGAGCTGCTACAACAGCTACAGGATATCCGCAAAGAAAAAGCCTGGCAGGTTATTAACTTCCTCCAGGCTCAAAACAAAATATCGGTCAATGAAATGGGGCTGATTACAATATCAGGTTGATGTACATCCACCGCAAACAGTTACAAAAAACCGTAAGCCTCTGCAAAGAAAAGCCGGGCTGCAACAATGGCTCTTGTAAGAGCATTGCATCTACGTTAAAACCAGCTTGAACTCTTCTTCTTGCTGCTGCTCCTGCCGCCCAGGCCCAATGCCCCCAGCAAGCTCCGCGTGATCACATTGGCTGCTGTACGACCGATCTGCCGCGTTACGGAATTGTCCAGCACTTTCTCTACCGTAGACTTCTCTTTCTTCATACTGGTAGCCTTCTTCTTTTCTTCCTTCTCTTCTTTCTCCTCCGCAGCCTTTTGAGCCGCCTCTTCCAGCTTGGCGTTTAATATTTCATAGGCACTTTCCGCATCGGCCACCTCCGCATACTTCTTCGCCAGTTTGGACTTGCTCACAATGCCATCTACTTCGCTATCCGTCAGCACATCCATGCGCGAACGGGGCGACATCAGCATCGTATGCACCAGTGGCGTAGGGATGCCTTTTTCATTGAGCATCGTCACCAGCGCTTCACCGATACCCAGCTGGGTAAGCAGTTCTTCTGTCTTATAAAAATCTGTTTCCGGGTAATTCTCTGCAGCCTGTTTGATCGTCTTCCGGTCAGCCGCCGTAAAAGCACGCAAAGCATGCTGCACCTTCAAACCCAGCTGACTCAACACGCTGGCCGGCACATCCTGGGGATTCTGCGTACAGAAGAAAATACCTACGCCTTTGGAGCGGATCAGCTTGATCACTGTTTCGATCTGTTGCAGCAAAGCTTCCGTAGCTTCCTGGAATACCAGGTGTGCTTCATCGATGAACATCACCAGTTTGGGCTTGTCCAGGTCACCGGCTTCCGGTAAAGTAGCATACAGCTCGGCCAGCATTTGCAGCATGAACGTGGAGAACAGCTTCGGGCGATTCTGCATATCGGTTACCCGCAGCACATTGATCATGCCCCGGCCGTCATCGGAAATGCGCATCAGGTCGTCCACTTCAAAAGAAGGTTCGCCAAAGAAAACATCGGCACCCTGTTGTTGCAGCTCGATCACCTTGCGCAGAATGGTGCCCGTACTCGTAGTAGCGATCTTTCCATATTCCTTTTCGATGTCCGCCTTGCCTTCATTGCTCACATACTGGAGCACCTTGATAAAATCTTTCAGGTCCAGCAAAGGCATCTTATGATCATCACAATATTTGAAGATCATGGACACCAGCCCTTGCTGCGTATCGTTCAGGTCTAATATCTTGGAAAGGAGAATAGGACCAAACTCGCTTACAGTAGCCCGCAGCCGCACACCCTTCTCATTGCTCAGGGTCATCAGTTCTACCGGGAAAGCAGAAGCCTTGAAAGACTCTCCGATCAGCGCAAGGCGCTCTTTGATCTTTTCATTCTCGGTACCAGCCGCCGCAATGCCGCTCAGGTCACCCTTGATGTCCATCAGCAATACAGGCACGCTGGCATCACTCAATGCCTCAGCGATCACCTGTAAGGTTTTGGTCTTGCCGGTACCCGTAGCACCGGCGATCAGCCCGTGACGGTTCAT
>JBEVLT010000360.1:0-6126 GCA_040509055.1 Chitinophagaceae bacterium | reverse complement strand
AGCCCGGAAACAGGAATAAAATAGTAGTATGGCATCAAATTCTTTCCTCAAAATCTTTATGCCCAAGAACCGGGTATTCTTTGAATTGTTTGAAAAAGCAGCCGACAACGTGGCCAAAATGGGCACCATCCTGAAGGAGGTCGTGGCTGAACCTGACTTCGACAAACGGGCAGCCCTCATCAGCCAGGCCGAGGACCTCGAACACGCCAACGACGAACTCACCCACGCTATCTTTACCGAGCTGGGCCGCAACTTCATCACCCCCTTTGACCGGGAAGACATTCACCTGCTGGCCACTGCGCTGGACGATGTAGCCGACTACATTTATGCATCCGCCAAGAAAATCAACTTTTACCGCGTTAACCCCAACGACATCGGCATCCAGAAAATGACCGAACTGATCGAGCAGGGAGCCCTGCACGTACGCACAGCGGTGGTGGAACTGCGCGATATGAAGAATATGCGGAATATTACCGAAGCGCTGGTCAAGATCAACAGCATCGAGAACCAGGCCGACGACATTTTCGACATGAGCATCGAGCGGCTGTTTGCCACCGAGCCGGACGCCAAAGAGGTGATCAAGAAAAGAGAAATATACCAGGTAATGGAGATCGTAACCGACAAGTGCGAAGACGCGAGCAACGTGATCGAGTCCATTATCATTAAATACGCCTAACACTAATATGAAAATGCGGCAATGAGAAAATGTGAAATGAACCTTAACAGGCCGGGATAATCTTCACATTTCCACATTTTCAAATCAGCACTTTTTATGACCAGTTTCCTGATCGTCATTATCGCCTTAGCTCTGATCTTCGATTATATCAACGGGTTTCATGATGCGGCCAATTCCATTGCTACGGTCGTATCTACCAAAGTGCTGACCCCTTTCCAGGCGGTGCTCTGGGCCGCCCTGTTCAACTTTGTCGCCTTCTTCATTTTCAAAGATCACGGGGTAGCCAATACCATAGCTAAAACGGTAAAGACCGAATGGATCACGCTGGAAGTAATTTTTGCCGGGCTGATCGCCGCCATCACCTGGAACCTGTTTACCTGGTGGCAGGGCATTCCCTCCTCCTCTTCGCATACGCTGATCGGCGGGTTTGCCGGCGCAGCCATTGCCCACTCGCATAGTTTCAGCTCGGTCAACTCCGGGCCTGTGATCCAGATCGTAAGCTTTATCTTCCTGGCGCCGCTGATCGGGATGATCATGGCCTTTATCATCTCGCTGTGGTTTATCAACTCTTTCCGTAAGGGATGGGGGCCCAAGGTGTTTTCTTCGCTGATCATCCTGGGCGTGGTGCTGTTCCTCGCGCTGAGCCTGCAGACCAACCCTGACCAGCTGAAATCGCATTACGAATCGTATGTGCTGAGGGTGATCTTTCACTCACAGAATTTCAAATGGATACTCCTCAGCCTGATCATACTGATCATGGCCTTCTTCTCCCTGTACCTCAGCAGCCTGAACGCAACGAGGGCCAACCAGTGGTTCAAACGCCTGCAGCTGGTCTCTTCCGCCATCTTTAGCATCGGCCACGGGGGCAATGATGCGCAAAAGGTAATGGGGATCATCATGGCGGCATTGATTGCCCATGACCCTACCCGCTATTCGCTCAACCACATGGAATGGTGGGTGCCGCTGGCCTGCTATACGGCCATTGCTATCGGTACCATGAGCGGCGGCTGGAAGATCGTAAAAACGATGGGTACGCGCATTACCAAAGTAACGCCCTTCGAAGGTGTAGCCGCGGAGACAGCCGGCGCCCTAACCCTTTTTATTACCGAATCGCTGAAGATACCCGTCAGCACCACGCATACCATCACCGGTTCCATCATGGGCGTAGGCGCTACCAAGCGCCTCTCCGCTGTACGCTGGGGCGTTACGGTGAACCTGCTATGGGCCTGGGTGCTGACCATTCCCATCAGCGGACTGCTGGCCGCGGGTGTCTATTACGTGGTGCACCTTTTCATATAATCCGCAACATACCGGCCCTATTGAGAAAAAATCCTCATTTTTGCGCCACTTATTATGGCTAAAATATTAGTAACCGGCGGCTGTGGATTTATTGGCTCCCATACCATCGTGGACCTGATCGAAAACGGGTACGAGGTGATCTCCGTAGACAATAATTCAAGGTCCAATGCCACCATCCTGGAAGGGGTAGAGCGCATTACGGGCAAAAAAGTGAAGAACTACCGGGTAGACCTCTGCGACTTCGACGATACGTTCGCCATTTTCGAAGAAAACAAGAACATCGAAGGCATCATTCACTTTGCCGCCTACAAAGCAGTAGGCGAATCCGTACAGAAGCCGCTGATGTACTTTGAGAACAATATCAACTCGCTGATCAACATCCTGAAATGCGTGCAGGAATTCCAGGTGCCGCATTTCGTATTTTCCTCTTCCTGCACCGTCTATGGCAACCCGGACGAAATACCGGTGACGGAGCAAACACCCACCAAGCCGGCCGAATCGCCCTACGGCTATACCAAGCAGATGGGGGAGCAGATCATCAATGATTTTGCTAAAACAGCTGCGGTGCGGTGCATCCTGCTGCGCTACTTCAATCCGGTAGGCGCGCATCCTTCTATCCAGATTGGCGAAATGCCGCTGGGCAAACCACAAAACCTGGTGCCAGCCATCACCCAGACCGCCATCGGCAAGCTGCCGAAAGTGACCGTGTTTGGCGATGACTATGATACCCGCGACGGATCCTGCATCCGCGACTATATTCATGTCAGCGATATCGCCCATGCCCATACCCTGTCGCTGGACTACCTGCGGCAGCAAAATAGCCAGACGGCCACCGAAGTGTTCAACCTGGGTACCGGCAACGGCGTGACCGTGCTGGAAGCCATCCGCTCTTTTGAAAAAGTAAGCGGGGTCAGGCTGAACTACGAGATCGGCCCGCGCCGGCCCGGCGACGTGGTAGCCATCTACGCCAACAACGACCTGGCCAAAAGCCAGCTGGGCTGGGACCCGCGCTACTCGCTGGACGAAATGATGCAGACTGCCTGGCAATGGGAACAAAAGCTGAAAGCAGACGATACCATCTTCAGCGGGCAACCCAAAGAACTCAATTAGGGTTGAATAGATTTCATAGATTTTAACAGGCATGCCTCCGGCAGGCAGGTTTCAAAAGTTGCAGTCCTGACCTTTTAAACCCTATTCAACTTTTTAAACCTATTAAACCCTCTATTCCATACTTTTGCTCCACTAATTTTACGATATGTCATTAAAGGAAATTCAATCGACCGGCAACAAGGATACCCGGAGCGGCTTTGGCGACGGGATCGTGGAAGCGGCCCGCAAAAACAAAAACGTAGTGGCGCTGACAGCCGACCTGGCCGGCTCGATGAAGCTGAACCAGTTCATGAAAGAATTTCCCGAACGCTTTGTGCAGTGCGGCATTGCCGAAGCCAACATGATCGGCATTGCAGCCGGCCTGACCATTGGCGGCAAAATCCCGTATACCACCACCTTTGCCAACTTCTCCACCGGCCGCGTGTACGACCAGATCCGCCAGAGCGTGGCCTACAGCGGCAAGAATGTAAAGATCTGCGCTTCCCATGCCGGGCTCACCCTTGGCGAGGATGGGGCCACCCACCAGATACTCGAAGATATCGGGCTGATGAAAATGCTGCCGGGCATGACGGTGATCGTGCCCTGCGACTATGCCCAGACCAAGGCGGCTACCGAAGCCATTGCTGAATACGAAGGACCGGTATATCTGCGCTTCGGCCGTCCGGTATGGCCTATTTTCACGTCAGACAAACCCTTTGAGATCGGAAAAGCCCAGCATTTTTCCGAAGGCACGGATGTGTCCATCTTCGCCTGCGGCCACCTGGTATGGAATGCCATACAGGCCGGCGCCATCCTGCAGGAAAAGGGCATCAGCGTAGAAGTGATCAATATACACACCATCAAACCGCTGGATGAAGAGGCGGTATTGAGCTCGCTGAAAAAAACAGGTTGCGCCGTTACCGCGGAAGAGCACAACATCATCGGCGGCCTGGGCGATGCCATTGCCCAATGCGCATCCAAACACTTGCCGGTGCCCATTGAATACGTAGGCACAAAAGATACCTTTGGCGAGAGCGGTATACCGGCAGACCTGCTGAAAAAATACGGGCTGGATGTACCCGACATCGTTGCCGCGGCGGAAAAAGCCATGCAGCGGAAAAAAAATTAAGCGGATAAAGCAGGTTGTTATACCTGCTTTTTTCACTTTGGTACGATAGCTGAATCTTTCTGCGTCTAAATCCGTCATATGCCGACCCCCGCAGCCAATGACATCGAATTACTGATCCTGTTCCGCGACCCGGCAACACGTGAAAAGGCATATACGGCCATCATCAAAAAGTACCAGGAAAAACTGTACTGGCATATCCGCCGCATGGTGGTGGACCATGATGATGCCAATGATGTGCTGCAGAACGTGCTGATCAGGGTATGGAAAGGGCTGGAAAACTTCAGGGAAGACAGCCAGCTTTATACCTGGCTCTACCGCATCGCCACCAATGAATGCCTTACCTTCCTGGAGCAGCAGAAAAAAAGAGCGGCCGTAAGCCTGAGCGACGAAGAAAGTAACCTGAGCAACAAAGTAAAGGCCGACCAGCATTTCGACTTTGCCAAACTGGAGTGGAAACTACAACTGGCCATCCAGCAATTGCCTGAAAAACAAAAGATTGTGTTCAATCTGCGTTATTACGACGAAATGCCGTACGAAGAAATGAGCCGGGTGCTGGATACCAGCGAAGGCGCCCTGAAGGCCAGTTACCACCATGCGGTGCGGAAAGTAGAGGAGTATCTCAAAAATAGTTAAACTTAAAGGTTAAAACAAGGTCTCAGAGTCACGCTGACATGGAACCAAGAGATATTATCATACAAGAATTGAACGGGCTGGAAAGCCGCCTGGCCGCTATGCCGGCGCGAAACGTTTACGACGTGCCGGCCGGTTATTTTGACGCCCTGCCCGGGCAGGTGATGAGCCGCATCCGCGCCCTGGAAGCCACAGACAGCCGGGAGGAACTGGCCATTCTTTCTCCCTTGCTGGCCGGTCTGCAGCAGACCAATCCCTACCAGGTTCCCAATGGTTATTTCGATACGCTTGAAAAGGGATGGCCGGCCATCATGCAGGATGCGGACCTGGCTGCAACCGAAGAGCTGGAGCATCTTTCTCCCCTGCTCAGCGGTTTGAAAAAACAAATGCCTTACAGCATACCTGCCGGGTATTTCGACAGCCTGCAGGTTCCCTCCACCGGTACACAGGGTGTGCCGGCAGGCGCCAGAGTAGTGACCATGCCGCTGCGCAGCCGCAGATGGTTGCGCTATACCGCAGCTGCTGCCATCGTTATCTTTGTTGCACTGGGAAGCTTCTTTTATCTCAATGGAAAAAAGACTACAGATGCAGGTGAATCATATGCCTGGGTAAAGGAGAACATGAATGGCGTAAGCACCGATGCACTGGATGAATTCGTAGCCACAGCGGAAAAGGAAATTCCTGTTGCAGTAACGGCCGCTGCCGAAACAAACGAAGTGCGCGAGCTGATGAAAAATATTTCAGACACAGAGATACAGGACTTCCTGAACGAGACGGAAGCGATCGCTGCAGAAACAGATGAAGACATCCTGCTTAATTAATCCATGAAAAAATTTCTATTCATACTGCCTGTATTGTTCATAACGACTGTCCCGCTTTCGGCCCAGGATGGGGATGAAGGCAACAGCAATATCCGGGACAAGATGAACGAATACATCCAGCGGCGGCTCAACCTGTCGAAGGAAGAAGCGGCCAAATTCAGCCCGGTTTTCCTGGAATATTTCAAAGAATGGCGCCGGACGCTGAAAGAAAACAGGGGCGATAAGCTGGAAATGCAGAAAAAAATTATCGACCTCCGCATCCGGTACCGGATCCGCTTCCGGGAAATACTTGGCGAACAGCGTGGAAATCAGGTGTTTGGACACCAGGAAACGTTTATTCGCGAAATCAGGCATCTCCGCCAGGAGCGCCTCCGCAACCGCGCCGGCACTACTCTGCCAGGAAGAAACTGATAAATTTTATTGCAATGTGTTTTTATATATCTTTGACCTTGGTGTTTTTCATAGGTTAGCAACGGCCGGCT
>JBEVLT010000359.1:0-5011 GCA_040509055.1 Chitinophagaceae bacterium | reverse complement strand
AAAAATAAAACACGCCTGGAACCCCATACATTTTCCAGCACCCGTCCAAACATCCACAGGGTAAACATATTGAACAGGATATGGTAAAAGGCAATACCGCCGCCGGGTATATACGCGGCATGGGCAAACATATGGGTAGCGATCTGGTAAGGCCTGAAATGGACCGACTCTATCGGCCAGAGCCCGATCCTGGAGGTAAGGCCATAGTCGCTCTCGAAGAATAGCTGCGCCACCCACACCAGGATGTTGATGATGATGAGGTTTTTGACAACAGGCGGAAAACCGTCGGGACGGGTGAATCGAAACTGGGTCATGCTTCAAAAATACTTTTATATCCGCAGCGTGATGGCCGCTTTTTCTCATTTAACATTTTTCAGCTTCAGTTGCACCACGTTCTCGATATGCAGCGTATGCGGGAACATGTCCACCGGCTGTATCCGCGTCACCGTATATTTTTCATCCAGCAGCGCCAGGTCGCGCGCCTGCGTGGCCGGGTTGCAGCTTACATACACCACCAGCGGAGCGGCGATGTCCAGTATCTTCCTCACCAGCTTTTCCTGCATGCCGGCACGCGGCGGATCGGTGATGATCACATCCGGGCGGCCATGCCGGTCAAAAAATGCATCGTCGCATACATCGCTCACATCTCCCGCAAAGAACGTTGCAGAGCCGATATTGTTCAGCGCTGCATTTTCCCTGGCATCTTTGATGGCGGCTTCGATCACCTCTACCCCGATAATCTTCTTTGCTTTCCCGCTCACAAAAATGCCGATGCTGCCGGTACCGCAATACAGGTCATACACGGTTTCCGTGCCCGATAGTTCGGCAAACTCCCTCGTCACCCGGTACAGCTGCTCGGCCTGCTTTGTATTGGTCTGGAAGAAGGATTTCGGACCGATCTTGAACCGGAAGTCCTCCATTTTCTCTGTCACATACCCGCTTCCCTTCCATACCACCGGCTCCAGGTCGTGCATGCTGTCGTTCATCTTGGTATTGATGGTGTACAGCAGGGTGGTGGCCTCGGGAAACGCTGTGGCTACATACTCCAGCAGGGCGTTTCGCTGCTGATCGTTCTCTTCGCCCAGCACGATGTTCAGCATCAGCTCGCCGGTGGTGCACAGCCTGACCTGCATGGTGCGCAGAAAGCCGGTATGATTGCGGATATCGTAAAAAGAATAGTTGTTGCGCCGCGCAAACTCTTTGACGGCTTTGCGGATCCGGTTGGTCGGTTCCGCCTGCAGGTAGCAGGTATGAATATCCACCAGTTTGTCAAACATGCCTTTGGCATGGAAACCGGCCACGTCCTGCTCATTGCTGATGGACACATCCTTCAGCTCTTCGGTGGTCAGGAAACGCTTGTTGCCAAAGGTGTACTCGATCTTGTTGCGGTAAAACATGGTTTCTGCGGCGCCCATGATCGGCTGCATCTCCGGCAACGGCACCTTGCCGATGCGCCGCAGGTTGTCCTGCACCTGCTGCTGCTTGTACTGCAGCTGTTTTCCGTAGGGCAGCATCTGCCACTGGCAGCCGCCGCATACCCCGAAGTGCGAACAAAACGGTTGGGTACGCTCCGGCGACAGGCTGTGAAAATGAACGGCACGGCCCTCGGCCCAGTCCTTTTTATTGCGGTGCAGCTGTACGTCCACCACATCGCCCGGCACCACGTTTTCCACAAAGATCACTTTGCCGTCCACCCGGGCCAGCGACTTGCCTTCGGCCGCATAGTCCTCCACGAGGATACGCTCCAGCACGATATGCTTCTTTTTTCGTCTCACGCGGCAAAAATAGGCCGAAAGGTGTAAGAGGATTTCAGAAGTTCAATAAGTTCCTGAACAGGAAACCTTTGCACGTTTTAAACCGCTTAAGCTTTTTGCAACCTTTCCCCACCGCTTCCCATCTTTTTACCGTCCCCGAAGCGGGTTTTTGATAACTTTACCGTTTATACCCAGTATGAAGAAACTGCTGTTGATCCCCGCCCTGCTAACGGCGGCACTGGTCCTGGCACAGGGCGGCTATGAAATAAAAGTGACCCTGAAGCCCTTCAAAAACCAGTATATCTACCTCGGTCACTATTTCGGTAAGCAATACCCGGTCATCGACTCGGTGCTGCTGGACGGCAACAGCCAGGGAGCTTTCAAAGGCGCTCAAAAACTGGGAGGGGGCATCTACATTATTGCCTATCCGTCCAAAAGCAAATTTTTCGAGATCCTGGTCGATAAACAACAGCATTTTTCGGTAATTGCCGATACCCTGAACCTGGAAAAGAAAAAATTTCTCAACTCCCCCGACAACGATCTGTTCACCCTGTACCAGCAACACATGACCACGCAGGGGCGGCAGATGGACTCGGCCATGAAGCAGTATGCTGCGGCAACCTCTGCCGCCGATTCGGCGCGCTGGATGGCTTACCGGGAAAAGCTGAGCCAGGAGATCGCTGCTTACCGCAAACAGCTCATTACCCGAAACCCTGATAACATTCTCAGCGTGCTGCTGCACCTGACCGAAGAGCCAAAGGTGCCGCCGGCCGGCCAGCACCCCGGTGGAAAATATGATTCCACCTTTGCGTACCGGTATTTTAAAGACCATTACTGGGATGATATCAATTTCTGGGACGACCGGATTGTTCGCACACCGGCTTCCCTGTTCGAAGACCGGCTGGACAAATATTTCAATTCGCTGGTATACCCGGATGCCGACTCGGTCAACAAAGAGATAGACCGGATGATGGCCTATGCCGGCGTAAGCAAAGACCTGACCCGCTACCTGCTGGTGAAATTCATCAACCGCTACCTGAACATGAAATACATGTGGGAAGACGCGGTATTCGTGCACCTGTTTGAAAAATATTTTTCTCAAAAGGACTACGACTGGCTGACCCCGCAGGGCAAGAAGACCATCACGGACCGGGCCTACAACCTGATGGCCAATATCATGGGACATCCTGCAGAAAACATTGCCCTGCCCGACACCTCGGGCACGATGCGGATGCTGTATGGCACGACCGCACCGTATACCCTCGTCTGCTTCTGGGACCCCACCTGCGGGCACTGCAAGGAGCTGCTGCCCGTGCTGGATTCTATGTATCGCGCCAAATGGCAGGCCGACGGCGTCACTATTTTTGCCGTGGCCAAAGAAACGGACGGTACTAAAAAAGACTGGCTCGACTTCATCGGTAAGCACCATATCGGCGATTGGACGCATGTGTACTACTCCAAGGAGGAAGAGAAAATGCGGATTAATTCCGGCATACCCGGTTATTCGCAGCTGTACGATATACAGTCCTTTCCTACGCTATATTTGCTGGACAAGGACAAACGGATCATGGCCAAGAAAGTGACCTGGCAACAGGTAGACGAGATCCTCAATGTAAAGATGAAAAAGCCATAGCCGTTGCCGTAAGGCATTCACTCCACATCACCGAAACATGAAAAAGAACTGGCTGGCAGCCGCCATCATCAGCTGTATAACGATACCTGCAGCTTCGCAAACCCTGTTTACTTATGGCGGGCACAGCGTAGAAGCTTCGGAGTTCCTGCGTACGTTCAACAAAAGCGTTCCTCCGCCGGTCAGCAACCGTGCCGCAGCCATCCGTGACTACCTGAACCTGTATATCAACTCGCGGCTAAAGATCCTCGAAGCTTACAACAGGGGATACGATACCCTGGACCAGGTGAAGCAGGAACTGGAAAACCTGCGCAATCAGGTGATCGAAAACTACCTGAGCGATCCGCAGGTGATCGACCGGCTGGCCGGCGAGGCTTTCCGGCGCAGCCTGAAAGACATTCATGCTGCGCATATTTTTATCGCGGTCAACGGGGCTGACACCGCTGCGGGCCGACGCAAGCTGGACGAAGCGATGAACAGGCTGCAAAAAGGCGAGGATTTCCAGGCTGTAGCGCAACAATTGTCCGACGATCCATCGGCCAGGGAAAACAAAGGCGACCTGTACTACATCACCGTCTTCACGCTTCCCTACGAGCTGGAAAATATCGTGTACGCAACGGCGCCCGGCGCCTGGTCGCAGCCCTACCGCTCGAAAGCCGGCTACCACCTGTTCAAAAATCTCGGGGAGCGAAAAGCGGCCGGGAACATCAAGATTCAGCAGCTGCTGATTGCCTTTCCGCCCGGCGTGGATGAAGCGGGCAGGAAACAAGCGGCGCAACTGGCCGATTCGCTGTACCGTCGTATTGCGGCGGGCGATGATTTTGGAAAACTTGCCGCAGCTTTCAGCAACGACTATATCAGCGCCGCCAGCAATGGCAACGTATCCGATATTGCCACCGGCCAACTGGACCCTGCGTTCGAAAAAGCAATATGGGCCCTGCCTGTAAACAAGGTGAGCCCGCCCATCCGCAGCGCATACGGCTATCATATCGTAAAGCGTATCGGGAGCACACCGGTCGTCACCGACCCTGCCAACCCGGACAACCTGGAAACGCTGAAGCAGAAAGTAATGGCGGACGATCGCTGGAAATCGGCAAAAGATTTTATTTATACCCGCATCGCCCAGCATCGCATCTACCAGCCTGTGTCGTACAGTGAACCCGCCCTTTGGGCCCTGACCGACAGCCTGCTGCAACAGCAACCCGTCTCCGGTAGTACGCTGACCTCGCAATCCATCCTGTTTCGCCTCGCCGGTCATGCGTTTAGCGTAGCAGACTGGATCTCCTATGCGCAGACCAACCGCTATAAACCGGGTACCCAAATCCTGCTTTCCTATCCCGAACTGATGGACGGCTTCGTTAAAAATGCCATGTACCAGTATTACCGGGACCACCTTGCCGACTTCAACGAGGAGTTTCGCAACCAGATGAATGAATTCAGGGAAGGCAATCTCTTTTTCGAGATCATGCAGCGGGAAGTATGGGACAAGGTGCAGTCCGACCAGGCAGCGCTGCTGGCGCTGTATGAAAAAAACAGGTCAACGTACGACTGGAAACCCGGCGCCGATGCCATTATCTTCTACTGTGCCGATGAAGCAACAGCTCATTCGGTAGCCGCACAGGTAAGA
>JBEVLT010000358.1:0-4479 GCA_040509055.1 Chitinophagaceae bacterium | reverse complement strand
CAGTAGCGGGCATTGGGCGTGGTGCCGATAAATTTTTCCATAAACAGCCTGCCCCATTTATCCCAGTATTCCTCCGTAAAAGGTTCTACGATCACGTTTTCGAGCTCTTTTATTTTCAGCGTCATTTCGATCCGCAGCCGCAGTGGCAGCTGCTCCGCGCTGAAAGAAAATACATTGGTCTCATACCCGATCGAGGAAGCGATCAGTTCGTTACGGCCGCCCGGTACATGCTGTAATATAAAAAACCCTGAATGATCCGTCGTGGTGCCAACAGAAGTGTTGCTGATGAAAACGCTGGCGCCGGTAAGTGGTTCACCGGTAGCCGCGCTCACCACCCGCCCGCTGATGGTCTGTTGCGAACGGGAAGCAGCGCCTGCCAGCAGCAGCAGGATCAGTATGGATAGCTTTTTCATGGTGCAGGCTGGTTTTTACCCGACTTCTCCTCCGCCAGCACTTTATTGATGCACTCGCTGACAGCTGCGGCGCTGTTGTAAACCATAAAGTGGGTAGCTCCTTTTATTACATGATCGGCCGTTATCCTTTTCAGGGGAAACATTTTGTCGAATTCGCCATGAATATGCACCAGGCAGTCAGGAATCCATTCATTTTTCCAGTTCACGATCTCGTTGATCGCCCATTCCTGGTACACTTTGTCTGCCGACCGGCGGTAATCCTGCACCATTTGCTTTTCCTCTTCGTTCGAAACGCCCAGCCGGTCATTGTCGAACCGTTCCGTCAACCGGTTGGAGCTCACCGGCAGGAACCGGTTTAGCCTTAACCGGCCTGTCATCCGCATCCAGCGCGGCAGCTCGTCCTTCGACTTGATGCTTGAAATAAGGATCAGCTTTCGCAGGGGCCGCTGCCGGGCGATCTCGATCGCCATCATGCCGCCAAAAGAAACACCGATCACGATAGGATTGTCTTCCGGAATAGCTTCGGCCATTCTTGCCGCATAGGCCTGGATGGTTTCCTTTTTCTTTGGTCGCAACCAGGCAATATGTTTCAGCTCGTAGCCATCCAGCCGCAGGTTCCGGAATATCTTTTCATCGGCTCCCAGGCCGCTGAGACAGTATATGGTTTGGAGCGTCAAAACAGGGTCATTGAGTGCAGACAGGAATGATCTTTAAAAATAAGCACGAACAGGATATAATAAGTGCCGCCTGTAAAAAATAAACTGTCAAACCGGTCCAGGAATCCACCCTGCCCCGGCAACCAGTTACTATAGTCCTTCACGCCCGTTTTTCGCTTATAAAAAGAAGCCAGCAGGTCGCCGGCGAAAGAGGGCAACCCGGTTAGCAAACCAAACAGCACGGCAGCACCAGGCGAACCATGAACCCAGCCGGCTGCTATTACCGCGGCTGCGATGCAACAGATCCAGCCTCCGGCCAGGCCTTCGATTGTCTTGGCCGGACTGACAGAAGGCACAAGCGGCCGTCTTCCCCACAACTGACCGGTGACCTGGCAAAAACCGTCGAACACCAGTACCTGGAAGTAGATAAACAACAGGAAGGACCAGCTGAAGGTCCGGGTGAACAGGATAAAGCCTGTGGCGATCAGTAAAAAACAAATCACGGACAATGCCACGGTTACCGGCTTGACAAGAAAATGAGGTGTGCTCACCCTGACCAGTTCTGCCAGTGAAGCGATGACGATGCCGAGCGCCAGCCAGGAAAAAAAATGATAAAAGATGGAAGCGATGACCGTACCTGTAATGAAGATATAGGTAAAGAATTTGAGCCAGCGCTGCCGCCTGACAGCCCGCTCCGCCTTCCGGCCGGCAACAGCCATGCCTGCGGCGCCGGCAATCGCAAAAAGAACGGTATAGCAGACAACGGGATGCATCAATACGAACGGTTTTTCAGGATCCAGTAAAGCCCTTTCACATTTACGGCAGGCCGGCGCAGCAGCGCAATAATGATCATCTCTTCCAGGCAGGCAATCGTGCCCGTGCCAAGCGACAGGTAAAACAACCATGGAAAAAAGCCAAACAGGAACAGGCAGATCAGGAAAGCACCCTGCAGGTAGCCGGTTATTTTGAACAGGTATGTATGCAACCCGATCAGTCCCCTGAATTTGATGAGTACAAACAGGTAGGAAAGCACCCACACGGCAAAGAACAGCCACCACAGCCAGGCATGCGGCCTGATCTCGGACCATTTAAATAACCAGATAGCCAGGAAGGCGCAAATAAAGGTGCCGGTATCCGCCCAGGAGTCGAGGCGGGCGCCGATCCTCGTTTGCATCCTGAAAACGCGGGCAATGACGCCATCCAGAAAATCGGTGAACAGGCTGATGGCGATGAAAATGGCGAACAGGTTTTGCCGGCTGGTGATGATCAGCCAAAGTATAAAAGGGAAAACAAGCAGCCGGTATAGCGAAAGCGCGTTGGGTATGTTCCAGAACTTTTCTTTCACAGCCGTATCAAGATACGGCATTCCCGGTACTTAAAGAACACACTTACTTATTCCAGCCCGAACATGCCTCTATTCAGCTGCTGCAGCAGCTGAGTCTTGTATTCGGCTGGCACCAGCAGGGAGATATTGTGCGGGCTGCCGCCATACGATACCATCCGCACAGGTATGTTCATGAGAGAGCCAAACAGCTTTTTGACGATCTGCGTGGTTTGCGCAATCTCGTTGCCCACTACCGAAACGATGGCATGGTTTTCATCTACCTCGATCGTTCCGAATGGCTCCAGTTCCTTCAGTATCTCCTTCAGGTAGGCCGGGTGGTCGATGGTGAGGGAAACGGCCACTTCCGATGTAGTGATCATATCGATCGGCGTACGGTATTTCTCAAACACTTCGAAGATCTTGCGCAGGAACCCGTAGGCCAGCAGCATGCGGCTGCTCTTGATGCGGATGGCCGTGATGCTATCCTTGGCCGCTACGGCTTTTACCCCTACGCTGCCCGCCTTTTCGGTGATGAGGGTACCCCTGGCTTCCGGCTGCATCGTATTGAGCAGCTTTACCGGTATTTTGTATGTCTGGGCCGGCCAGATAGAGGCCGGGTGCAGGATCTTGGCGCCGAAATAAGCCAGCTCCGCTGCCTCCTCGAAGCTCAGCTGCTCCACTGGTACGGTTTTGTTCACGATACGCGGGTCGTTGTTGTGCATCCCGTCTATATCTGTCCATATTTCACACACGCTGGCATTGATGGCCGCCGCGATCAGGGAGGCAGAATAATCGCTGCCGCCTCTCTTCAGGTTGTCCACCTCACCCCTGGCGTTGCGGCTGATATATCCCTGGGTTACAAACAGCTTTTTATCCTTGTTCTTTTCCAGCAGCTGGCTCAGCTTCACTTTGATGCTGCCGATCTGCGGCTCGTCGTAGCTGTCGATGGTCATGAACTCGAGCGCAGGGAGCAACACGTGATCGACACCCTGCTCTTCCAGGTACACGCAGAACAGCTTGGTAGAAAGCAGTTCCCCCTGCGCCAGGATATCCTTGCTCAGCGCTTCGCTGAACGATATTTTGAGAATGATGTTGAGGAATTCGAAATGTTCGGCCACAACGGCTTTTGCCCTGGCCACCCCCTCCGGCTTGCTCACCAGCTGGCTGATAAAATCATGGTAATGCGCTTCCAGCTTATCGATGGTCTGCTTGGCAGCGGTACGGTCGCCCCGGGCGATCCACAGCCCGATTTCCACCAGCGCATTGGTAGTGCCGGACAAAGCCGACAGCACCACGATAGCCGGTTCCTTTTCCGCCTCTTTGGTGACAAGTGATACAATATGGTGCATCCGCTCGGGCTTACCTACGCTGGTGCCGCCAAACTTCATGACTTTCATGGCTGATCTTGCTAAATTAAAGAGTTAAAAGGAGGTGCAAAGATAGGTGCAGACGGAAAATGCTTTGGTATGCGATCAAAGTATTTGGCTATTTCCCATAAATAAATGCCGTTTTCGAGACATCCCCTGCAGCATACCTGTCAAACTCCCGCTTGACTTGAGGATATCCGTTAGGCTTGTACTCATAGGAATTGGACCAGCCATAGCTTCCGCCCCCGCCGCCGATCACGACCGTCCCCATAGTTGACCAATATGGCTCAACATATACGTTTATGCTGATCAGATTATGCGGTTGTCCCCATTCTTCTATGACATCAGTATCATAAGCCAGGGGGGAAAACACCCGGTAGGTCCTCCAAAAAGGGTTCGGCCTGTCGTCGTACCGGAAGTCAGTAATTATTTTATAGCAAACACTATCTATCATAGCGCCGCTGTTTCTGTAAAAGTTCGCGAAGCTTATAGAATCGGCCTGCTGGGTAATACAGTTGTTGACTGTAGTATTATACACTTTACCGGATATACGGCTACGGAAATCAACCGGACTGACCGGGCTGCTGTAATATTCCTCTTCAGTAGTGAAGTTCATGCCATAGGATGTGTATACATAGGAGCTTTTAGTAGTATAAAACTGCGTTTCCCCCTGAAGGAAGTATACCTTTTTAAAAGAATAACCTGTCAACCGGCCAGAT
>JBEVLT010000357.1:0-25834 GCA_040509055.1 Chitinophagaceae bacterium | reverse complement strand
AGGGTTCAAGTGTAACCCCCTTTAGCCACCGGCAGCCACTTTATAAGTGGCTGCTGCTTTTTACATACCTGGTCAGTTCCTGTCATTCCATTCTCTGAAACAGGATACCCTGCACTGTATTATCTTTGAATATTCAAAAAATCAATACCGCATGCTCAAGATCGGCGTTTTCGGGACAGGACACCTGGGAAAATTTCACCTGAACAACTGGAAAGAGATTTCCGGCATTGAGCTGGTCGGCTTCTACGATCCCAGCGATGCCATTGCCGCGGAAGTAGCGGAAAAATACCAGCTCCGCCGGTTTGCCGATGCCGGCGAGCTGATGGATGCCTGCGACGCCATCGACGTGGTAGCCCCGACCAACCACCATTTTGATACCTGCGAAAAAGCGATCAAGAAGGGCAAGCATGTATTCGTGGAAAAACCGCTGGCCAATACCATGGACGAGGCCCGGCAACTGGTAAAGCTGGCCGAAGAATCGGGGATCAAGTTCCAGGTGGGCCACGTAGAACGGTTTAATCCGGCCTTCCTGGCGCTGAAAGGCGCACCGCTCAATCCCATGTTCATCGAAGTGCATCGCCTGGCGCAGTTCAAGCCCCGGGGCACCGAGGTAAGCGTGATCCTGGACCTGATGATCCACGACATCGACATTATCCTGAGCATCGTCAAAAGCGACGTAAAGTCCATTTCGGCAAGCGGCGTGGGCGTGCTCACCGAAACACCCGATATCGCCAACGTCCGCATCGAGTTTCACAATGGCTGCGTGGCGAACCTTACGTCCAGCCGCATTTCCATGAAGCAGATGCGAAAAATGCGCCTGTTCCAGAAAGATGCCTATATCGGCATCGATTTCCTGAATAAAAAAACGGAGATCATCAAACTGAAAGAAGATATCGACACCCAGGCCTTCACCTTTGACCTGGAAACCCCCTCCGGCAAAAAAACCATCGCGGTGGCCAACCCGCCCGTGCCCGAAGTGAATGCCATCAAAAAGGAGCTGGAAGAGTTTCGCGACGCCATCCTGAACAATACACGACCCGTAGTGTCTGAACTGGACGGGCTGATGGCCATGGACGTAGCACACCAGATACTTGAAAAAATAGGGAATAACGTCATTACGAGATAACAGGAGCCTCTCCTGCATCCAGCAGGCTCTCCGCCACCAGCATATCCACCGGGCGGGTGATCTTGATATTGTTCTCCTCCCCTGCCGCCAGCGATACCTTCAGGCCGAACGCTTCCACCACCGTTGCCTCGTCGGTAAACTTGTCTTTGTAATCGATCTGGAAAGCCGGTAACAGTATCTTGCTGTGAAAGGTCTGCGGGGTTTGCACCAGCATCACGGTATTGCGGTCGATAGCATCGCTCCCGTCTTCGCCCAGCAGCCGCACGCTGTCTTTGCTCGGCACCACCGGTATAGCGGTTCCTGTATTCACCGCCAGTTCGTAACACCGGGCGATCAGCTCCCGGCTCACCAGGCACCGTACCGCATCGTGCACAAAAACGATGGACTCTTCCTCCACCAGCTGCAGCCCGTTCTTCACGGATTGAAAACGGGTATCCCCGCCTTCGGCGATCTGGATGCGGTCGCTGTCGAAATATGCATCGATGATCTCCTGGCCGGTACCCACATGATCGGCCGGCAGCACCAGGATGATCTCCAGGTCATCGAAAGCATCCAGGAAAGCTTTGATGGAATAATACAGGACCGGCTTATCCTTCAGCAGCAGGAACTGCTTGGGAAGTATTCCGCCCATCCGTGTGCCCGATCCGCCCGCTACAATAATTGCATACTTTTTCATCCCGGCAAAAGTAAAAGAAGCCTGCCAGCAAACCGCTTCAAAACTCCAGAAATAAAGGCTGCAGGATATGAACGACACTTTCGTTCTTATACCGGGCCCGGATGCAGCTGAATTCGACAAAGCTGCCTTTCTTTAGTTTATTCAGCAGTACCTGGGCTGCAGGCGTGAAACGGCTCTCCCTGTTGGGCACTTCCACGATACCACCGTCAAATCCCTCCCCTCCGGCCATGATGGTAAAGCTTTCAATAATAAAAGCCGGGTTTTCAGAAATAAGCTGTGCATAACAACATACCCTTTTACAGGCAGTATCCTCCAGCGAAAGCCGTACTTTAACAGGAACCGTATTCCTGCATGAAGCAGGCGAAGATTGCGCCGGGAGAAATACCGGGAGAAACAGCAAAAGAAAGGATACCAGCAGCTTCATCGCTCTACAACGTACAATGCCGTGGTTTATTTCAACAATTCTGCAACATCAGAGCTGCCTGACTAACAAACCAATGCGGAGCCGGAACAGTAGTGATCTTTGGAGAATATTTACCGACCTAAACTACGCACAAAACAGTTCGATGTTGTTAAACTGAAAATCATCGAACCTGCCTGCCGGCAGGCCTCAAACATCAAACTCTTATCGGTAAATGGCGATCTCAGTCACCCCTTCACTGCTCCGCATAGCCCTATACATACCCGCACTGTTGAAGATCATGGCTGCATTGCCCTGCGCATCCACCCCGATCATGCCGCCTTCCCCTTCCAGCGCAATCAGTTTTTCATGCACGACGATATGCATGGCCTCCTGCAGGCTGTATCCCTTGTATTCCATCAGGCTATTCACGTCGTGTGCTGCCACGGCACGGATAAAAGGCTCTCCATGCCCCGTGCAACTGATGGCGCAGGTTTTATTGTTGGCATAGGTACCGGCCCCGATGAGCGGGCTGTCGCCGATACGGCCGTATTTCTTGTTGGTCATGCCACCTGTGCTGGTGGCTGCAGCGATATTGCCCTGCTGGTCGCAGGCTACGGCGCCTACGGTACCGAACTTTTTGTCCCGCATCATTTCCTCCAGCTGCTGGTGCGTATGATCGAGCGAATAGTTGTCTGAATCGCGGATAGCCTTCCACTGGTCGTACCGGAACTGGCTGAAAAAGTATTCATCCGGTTCCAGCTTGATACCCTGTTTGATGGCGAAATCGTTGGCGCCTTTACCGCTGAGAAAAACATGGTTGCTGTGGTTCATCACTTCGGCGGCCAGCTCGATCGGGTTACGCACATTGCGTACTCCGGCCACCGATCCTGCATGCAGCGTAGCGCCTTCCATAATGGCCGCATCCATTTCCTGCACACCCTTCTTGGTAAATACCGATCCGCGCCCCGCGTTGAACAACACGTTGTCTTCCATGACGACAATGGCAGCCTTCACCGCATTGATAGCCGTGCCGCCTTGTTCCAGCACCGCAAAGCCGGCATTCAATGCTGCATCCAGGCCCTGCTGGTAAGCGGCCTCCAGTTCCGGCGTCATGTCTTCTTTCAAAATGGTACCGGCACCGCCGTGTATCACGAGCGTATATTTCGACATAGCGATAAATTAGTCGCCGAAAATAACTCATTTGCCGGCAAACAAATTCCAAGTTTTTGCGGCATTGATTAAACGTCAGCTAATCCATTCTGCTGTTTATTGGATATTTGCGAATCACATTGCATGCTCCCGCATCACTCGATACCGGTAACCTCCGGAGCCCGCTTGCGGCTGGCAATGGCAATGTAATACAAAGGGACGCCTATCAGCACGATGATAAGGCCCGGCCACGTATACTCAGGCTTGTAAATGATCAGGAGAATGCAGAAGGCTGTTCCCATCAGGATGTACAGGATCGGCAGCAGCGGGTAACCAAATGCTTTGTACGGCCGTTCCGCATCCGGGCGTTTTTTGCGCAGGATGAAAATACCTGCGATGGTCAGCATGTAAAACAGTACCACCACGAACGAGATCATATCCAGCAGCTGGCCGTATTTGCCGCTCAGGCTCCAGATGCTGGCCACGATGCACTGGATCCATAGCGCCAGCTGGGGTACGGCTTGCTTGTTCAGCTCGCCTACCTTGCGGAAGAATAACCCGTCCTTGGCCATGGTGTAATACACCCGCGCCCCGGCCAGGATCAGCCCATTGTTGCATCCAAAGGTGGACACCATGATCAGCACGGCGATCAGGATGGTGCCGAAAGAAGGGAATATCTTATTGGCGGCCGCTACCGCTACCCGGTCGTCCGTAGGGAAAGCCAGTTCGTTCAGCGGCATCACGTTCAGGTACATCAGGTTGGCAGACACATAAATGATGGTAACGATCAGCGTACCCAGGAAAAGGCTGAGCCCGATATTGCGCTTCGGGTTCTTCATTTCGCCTGCCACAAAGGTCACGTTGTTCCAGGCATCGCTGCTAAAGATGGAGCCTACCATAGCTGCGGCGATAGCGCCCAGCAGCGCTGCACCTCCGATACCGTGCCAGCTACCGTTGGTGACAAAATCACCCTTTACATCTTTTTCGATCTGCATGGCGTTAAAACCCGTAGCCATATTCTCCGCCCAGAAGCTTTGCTTCACGAGCACGAACCCGAATACGATCAAACCGAACAGGGCCAGCAGCTTGGCCGAAGTGAAGATCGTCTGTATGAATTTACCTTCCTTGACACCTCTTGAGTTGATGTAGGTAAGCAGGCAAATGATAAAAATTGAGACCAGCTGACCGGAATAGACCTTGATAATGCCGGCATCGAAGAGGAAATAGGTATTGCCCAGCTCGGGCACCAGGTACGCCAGGAATTTGGAAAAGGCCACGCCTACCGCAGCAATCGTGGCGGTTTGTATCACGGCAAAAAAACTCCAGCCGTATAAAAAACCCATCAGCGGGTTATAGGCTTCTTTGAGGTACACATACTGGCCGCCGGCCTTGGGGAACATGCCACTCAGTTCTCCATAGCTCAGCGCCGCCGTCAGCGTCATAAAACCGGTCAGGAGCCATACGGCGATGAGCCAGCCGGCGCTGCCTACGTTGCGGGTAATATCGGCGCTCACGATAAAGATCCCGGAACCGATCATGGAACCGGCAACGATCATGGTGCCGTCGAATAATTTCAGCGAAGGTTTGAAAGAGGTGGCATGTTCAGACATCTTGATTGGATTTAGCAATCAAGATAAGTAATTCAACGGGAATTCATCACCGGCCACAAAAGAAACAGCCCCCGGTGGCCGGGGGGCTGCAGGAAAGCGTTGTTGCCGTCATTTCTTTTTATAAGCTCCGTTCAGCCCGCGGATCAGGTCGGAAGTAATATTATAAACGGTATCCTTGTAGTAAAACAGCCCTGGCTCGTAAGCCATGATATAGGTATAGTTCTTTGCTTTGTTGTACTCTGCCAGGTAGTCTTCGATGGTCTTTTTTACATTCAGGTTGCGGCGCATCACAAACTCCTGGTAGTCCTGGTCCATGTTCTGCCGCTGGGTTTTCAGCTTATCGCTCAGTATCCGCAGGTTGTTCTGCGCAGCGTCCACTTCAGCCTGGGTCTTTGCATTCGGCACCAGTTCGTTGTACCGGTTGCGGTACTCGATATCCAGGTTGGTGATCCGTTGGTTGTAATCTTCTTCCTTTTTGGCGATCTCTGCCTTTACATCCTTTACCATTTCGAAATTATTCTCTACGGAGTCCATTTCGAAATAAGCGATCCGGAACAAAGAAGCATGTGCAGAATCGCGGGCCGTGGTCTTGCCCGAAGTACCGCTCCCTGTTTTTTTACTACCCAGGTGGCTGATAAGTAAATATCCCGCTACGAGCGTTAACACCACATTCCAGATCAACAAGCCATTTTTCATCCGTATACGTTTTATTGTCAATGTCAGTTTACCCGGAGGCTATACCAGGCGCCGTCATCCTGCAAGTTAGCCCCGAACAGGCGGCTAAAGATAAGCATCCGGTTTCTTTAGGAAAGGCTTAACAGCCCTCCTGTTGTAATAAAAAAGGAGCAAGAAAATCTTCTCACTCCTTCTATTCATTCTATCTCCACATGCGCATTCATTCGTCCGAAACGAAGGCAGCGATGTACTTATTCTTCTTCGTCGAAGGCCATGGCTTCGCGGGTTGTCTGCAGCAGTTCGTACTCCTCCTTGCTGCCCACGATCATGTTCTCGAAGTCGCGCAACCCTGTACCTGCCGGTATCGGGTGGCCGGTGATCACGTTTTCCTTCAGACCCAGCATTTCGTCGGCCTTGCCGTGGATGGCAGCGGATGACAATACTTTGGTCGTTTCCTGGAAAGAAGCCGCAGATATCCAGCTTTGCACGCCCAGAGAGGCCTTGGTGATACCCAGCAGGGTCGGCGCCGAAGTAGCCGGCATTGCGTCGCGGAATTCGACCAGCTTTTTGTCGTTGCGGCGCAGCACGGAGTTTTCTTCCCTTACCTCACGCAGGCTCATGATCTGTCCGGCACGCAGCTTGGTCGAATCACCGGCATCCGTCACCACCTTCTTGTCGAAGATGAAGTCGTTCTCTTCGATGAACTCGAACTTATCCACTGAATCATCTTCGAGGAACTTGGTATCGCCCGGATCCACGATGACCACTTTGCGCATCATCTGGCGTACGATCACTTCAATGTGCTTGTCGTTGATCTTTACACCCTGCAGGCGGTATACTTCCTGGATCTCGTTCACCACGTACTGCTGTACGGCAAACGGCCCCTGGATAGACAGGATATCCTGCGGGGATATCTGCCCGTCGCTCATTGGCGATCCTGCTTTTATAAAGTCGCCGTCCTGGGCCAGTATCTGGCGGGTCAGCGGTACCAGGTATTTTTTCTGTACACCGTCTTTGGCTTCGATGATGATCTCGCGGTTACCACGCTTGATGGAACCCATGATCACCACACCGTCGATCTCGGACACTACGGCCGGGTTGCTCGGATTACGGGCTTCGAACAGCTCCGTTACACGGGGCAGACCACCGGTGATGTCGCGCAGCTTGCCCAGCACACGCGGTATCTTCACGATCACATGACCGGCCTTCACATTATCACCCTCGTCGATCATGATATGGCTGCCGGTAGGCAGGTTGTATGATTTATTTTCTTTTCCTTCCAGTACAATGGACGGGATCTTGGTCTTATCGCGGGTCTCGATCACCACTTTTTCACGGTGACCGGTCTGCTCGTCGGCTTCTTCACGATAGGTTACCCCTTCGATCACATTCTCGAACTTCAGCAAACCATTGATCTCGGCCACGATAACGTTGTTGAACGGATCCCAGGTGCAGATCACATCGCCCTTGTGCACTTTCTGACCGTCTTTCACCATCAGTGTAGCGCCGTAAGGAATGTTGTTGGTGATCAGCAGGCGGTCGTTCTTGGTATCGATGATCCGCACCTCGCCGGTACGCCCGATCACCACCTGTACTTTATCGCCATCGTTGTTTTCCGTGGTTACAGAGCGCAGTCCGTCGAACTGGATGGTACCGTCGAACTTGGCGATAAGGGTAGAATCTACCGCAGCCGAACCGGCTACACCACCCACGTGGAAGGTACGCAGGGTCAGCTGTGTACCCGGCTCACCGATGGACTGTGCAGCAATGATACCAACCGCATCGCCCTTCTGGGCCAGGATGCCGCTTGCCAGGTTTTTGCCATAGCATTTTACACAGGTGCCGCGTTTAGCCTCGCAGGTCAGTACGGAGCGGATCTCTACCGTTTCGATACCTGCATCTTCGATTTTCTTTGCCAGGTCTTCGGATATTGCTTCACCGGCACCAACGATCAGGTCCTCCGTTTGCAGGTTGTATACATCATGCAGCGAGGTACGACCCTGGATCCGGTCAGACAGCGGCTCGATGATGTCTTCATTATCTTTCAGCGCTGAAGTAGCAATACCGCGCAGGGTACCGCAATCTTCTTCGGTGATCACCACATCCTGGGCCACGTCTACCAGACGGCGGGTCAGGTAACCGGCATCCGCTGTTTTCAGGGCCGTATCGGCCAGACCTTTACGGGCACCGTGCGTGGAGATAAAGTAATCCAGTACGTTCAGGCCGCCTTTGAAGTTGGACAGGATCGGGTTCTCAATGATCTCAGATCCTGTAGAACCTGATTTACGCGGCTTGGCCATCAGCCCCCGTATACCAGCCAGCTGCTTGATCTGCTGTTTGGAACCACGGGCACCGGAGTCGAGCATCATGAACACGGAGTTGAAGCCCTGCCTATCGTTGCTCAGTTCGCGGATCAGCGTTTCGGTAATACGGGTATCCACACGGCTCCAGATGTCTACGATCTGGTTGTATCGTTCGTTGTTGGTGATCAGACCCATGTTGTAGTTATCCCACACTTCGTCTACTTCACCTTTTGCATTTTCCAGCAGTTGTTCTTTGACATCGGGAATGATCAGGTCGTTGATGCTGAAGGACAGGCCGCCCTGGAAGGCGGTGCGGAAACCCAGTTGCTTGATATCGTCAAGGAACTTGGCCGTTTTCGGCACGTTGGTGATCTCGATGATATCGCCGATGATCTCGCGCAGGTTCTTTTTGGTCAGCAGGGCATTGATAAACCCTACTTCAGCAGGAACGTGCTGGTTAAAGATCACACGACCTACCGTTGTATCGGTCAGCTTGTGCTCCAGCAGGCCATCGCTGTTACGAACATTGGTTTTTACCTTGATCCAGGCGTGCAGGTCTATCTTGCCTTCGTTGTAGGCAATGATCACTTCCTCGTTGGAGTAGAAAGCTTTGCCTTCACCTTTTACCTTTTCTGTTTCGGTCGATTTCTTACCCTTGGAAATATAGTACAGTCCGAGTACCATGTCCTGCGAAGGCAGGGTGATCGGCTGACCGTTTTGCGGGTTCAGGATGTTGTGCGAGGCCAGCATCAGCAGTTGCGCTTCCAGCACCGCGGCATTGCTCAGCGGTACGTGCACGGCCATCTGGTCACCGTCAAAGTCGGCGTTAAACGCCGTGGTTACCAGCGGGTGCAGCTGGATCGCTTTTCCTTCGATCAGCTTGGGCTGGAAGGCCTGGATGGACAGGCGGTGCAGCGTCGGGGCGCGGTTCAGCATCACCGGGTGCCCTTTCAGTATGTTTTCGAGGATATCCCATACCACGGCTTCCTTCTTATCTACCAGTTTCCTGGCCGATTTTACCGTTTTAACGATACCTCTTTCGATCAGCTTGCGGATGATAAAGGGCTTGAACAGCTCTGCTGCCATGTCTTTCGGCAGACCGCACTCGTGCAGCTTCAGCTCGGGTCCTACCACGATCACAGAACGGCCGGAATAGTCAACACGTTTACCCAGCAGGTTCTGGCGGAAACGGCCCTGTTTACCTTTCAGCACATCCGAAAGTGATTTCAGTGCACGGCCGCCTTCGGCTTTCACCGCGTTGGATTTACGGCTATTGTCAAACAGGGAGTCGATCGCTTCCTGCAGCATACGCTTTTCGTTGCGAAGGATCACCTCGGGCGCCTTGATCTCCAGCAGCCTTTTCAGACGGTTGTTGCGGATGATCACCCGGCGGTACAGGTCGTTCAGGTCGGAAGACGCGAAACGGCCGCCATCCAGGGGCACCAGCGGGCGCAGCTCCGGTGGGATCACCGGGATGTATTGCATCACCATCCACTCGGGGCGGTTGGTGATACGCAGGTTGGCGTCGCGGAAGGCTTCCACCACGCTCAGCCTTTTCAGGGCATCGGCCTTGCGCTGCTGCGAGGTTTCGGTAGCAGCGGCATTGCGCAGGTCGAACGACAATTGGTCCAGGTCGATGCGCTGCAGCATATCGTGCACGGCTTCCGCACCCATCTTGGCGATGAATTTTTCGGGATCATCGTCAGGCAGGTACTGGTTTTCCTTGGGCAGGGCATCCAGGATATCGAGGTATTCTTCCTCTGTCAGCAGGTCGCCTACATTCTGTCCTTTATCCGCACGGATACCGGACTGAATCACCACGAACCGCTCATAATAAATAATGCTTTCGAGCTTCTTCGAGCTCACGCCCAGCAGGTAACCGATCTTGTTGGGCAGCGATTTGAAATACCAGATGTGCACTACCGGCACTACCAGCTTGATATGGCCCATGCGCTCGCGGCGAACCTTCTTCTCGGTCACTTCTACCCCGCAGCGGTCGCACACGATGCCTTTGTAGCGGATGCGCTTGTACTTTCCGCAGGCACATTCGTAATCCTTTACAGGACCGAAGATCCTTTCGCAGAACAAGCCGTCGCGCTCGGGCTTGTAGGTACGGTAGTTAATAGTTTCAGGCTTCAGCACTTCGCCATAGCTTCTCTCCAGGATGGTATCCGGGGAAGCCAGTCCGATAGTGATCTTCGAAAATGTTGCCTTGGGACGATTTTCTTTTTTGATAGCCATAATATTTAAAAATCTATAGTCTTAAATGTTGTATTTCGAAATGTTGGAACCGGGAAATGTCGAAATTCCCCGACTGTACTTGTCCCAATTATTCGAATTTCAGGTCCAATCCCAATCCACGCAGCTCATGCACCAGTACGTTGAATGACTCGGGAATGCCGGCTCTCGGTACGTTATCGCCTTTCACGATCGACTCGTAGGTCTTGGCGCGGCCGATGATGTCATCCGACTTGATGGTCAGCAGCTCCTGCAGGATGTTGGATGCGCCGTAGGCTTCCAGGGCCCACACCTCCATCTCACCGAAACGCTGGCCACCGAACTGGGCTTTACCACCCAGCGGCTGCTGCGTAATGAGGCTGTACGGTCCGATAGAACGGGCGTGCATCTTGTCATCCACCATGTGGTGCAGCTTGATGATATAGATAATTCCCACTGTTGCTTTCTGGTGGAAACGTTCGCCGGTTTCGCCGTCGTACAGGAAGGTGTGACCGAATTTCGGGATACCTGCCTGCTCGCAATATTCAGCGATCTCTTCGGTGGTAGCACCATCGAAGATCGGCGTAGCGAACTTCAGACCCAGCTTCTGGCCAGCCCATCCCAGTACGGTTTCGTAAATCTGGCCCAGGTTCATCCGGCTCGGTACACCCAGCGGGTTCAGTACCACATCCACCGGCGTTCCGTCTTCCAGGAACGGCATGTCTTCGGCCCGTACGATCTTGGCTACGATACCTTTATTTCCGTGGCGGCCCGCCATTTTATCACCCACTTTCAGCTTCCGCTTCACGGCCAGGTATACCTTGGCCAGTTTCAGCACGCCGGCCGGCAGTTCGTCGCCGATCGAGATGTTGAACTTTTCCCTTTTATAACGGCCCAGCTCTTCGTTGTACTTGATATTGTAGTTGTGCAGGAGGGTATTGATCTGGTCGTCCACCTTGCTGTCGCCGGTCCAGCCCAGCGGGTTGATATTCTGGTAATCCAGCCCGGCCAGATTTTTGGCGGTGAACTTGGCACCCCTGCCGATCTGCACTTCACCGAAGTTGTTGCTCACACCTGTAGACGCATGATCTTTCAGCAGCGTGGTCAGCTTCTCCAGCAGCACTTCCATCAGGTCTGCCTCGTTCTTCTCGTGCACTTTCTCCAGCTTCTCGATGGCTGCTTTTTCACGCACCTTGGCATTTTTATCCTTTTTGGCGCGCTGGAACAGCTTTTTGCCGATCACGATACCTTCCACGCCGTTGGGCGCTTTCAGCGATGCATCCTTGGCATCTCCTGCCTTGTCGCCAAAGATGGCGCGCAGCAGTTTCTCTTCCGGTGTCGGGTCGCTTTCACCTTTCGGGGTGATCTTGCCGATCAGGATATCGCCCTCCTTGATATGTGCACCTATACGAATGATACCGTTCTCATCCAGGTCCTTGGTCGCCTCTTCCGATACGTTGGGAATATCGGGTGTCAGCTCTTCTTCACCCAGCTTGGTATCGCGTACTTCCAGTTCGTATTCGGAAATGTGTACCGAAGTAAACAGGTCTTCGCGCACCACCCTTTCGCTGATCACGATGGCATCCTCAAAGTTGTAACCTTTCCAGGGCATGAACGCCACTTTCAGGTTCTTACCGAGCGCCAGCTCACCGTTTTGCGTAGCATATCCTTCCGTCAGGAAATCTCCTTTCTTCACCTTCTGTCCTTTCTTCACAGCAGGCTTCAGGTTGATGCTGGTCTCCTGGTTGGTCTTGATAAACTTGGTCAGCTTATATACACGCAGGTCCTCCTCGAAGCTGACAAGCTTCTCGGCTTCGTCCCTGTCGTAGCGTACATGTATTTCGTTGGCATCCACGAATTCTACCACACCGTTACCATCGGAGTGGATCTGGATCCGGGCATCCCGGGCAGCTTTGCCTTCCAGGCCGGTACCTACTACCGGTACGTCAGGGCGGATCAGCGGCACAGCCTGGCGTTGCATGTTCGATCCCATCAGGGCGCGGTTGGCATCGTCGTGCTCCAGGAAGGGGATCAGCGATGCGCTCAGTCCCACGATCTGGTTGGGCGCTACGTCCATGAACTCTACTTCCGTTTTATCCAGGATCGGGAAATCGCCCGTTTGACGGGATGCGATCTTGTCGTCAACGAATTCGCCTTTTTCGCTCAGCGGCACGTTGGCCTGGGCGATCTTTGCTTCATCTTCCTCTTCCGCACTCAGGAACTCGAGTTCCTTCAGATTCACTTTACCATCGCTCACCTTGCGGTAAGGCGTTTCGATAAAGCCCATCTCATTGATCTTGGCATGCACGCACAGCGTGGAGATCAGACCGATGTTCGGACCTTCCGGCGTTTCGATGGTACACAGGCGGCCGTAGTGGCTGTAGTGTACGTCGCGCACCTCGAAGCCGGCCCTTTCGCGGCTCAGACCACCTGGCCCGAGCGCCGAGATACGGCGCTTGTGCGTGATCTCGCTCAGCGGGTTGGTCTGGTCCAGGAACTGCGACAGCTGCGAGGTACCGAAGAAGGAGTTGATCACGGAAGAAAGTGTCCTCGCATTGATCAGGTCCACCGGGGTAAACACCTCGTTGTCGCGTACGTTCATCCGCTCGCGGATGGTCCTTGCCATACGGGCCAGGCCTACGCCGAACTGGGCGTACAGCTGCTCGCCCACGGTACGCACCCGGCGGTTGCTCAGGTGATCGATATCGTCGATCTCGGCCTTACCGTTGGTCAGGCGTACCAGGTATTTGATGATGAGGATGATATCCTCTCTGGTCAGTGTTTTTTGATCCAGCGGCGCATCCAGGTTCAGCTTGCGGTTGATCTTGTAGCGGCCTACTTCGCCCAGGTCGTAACGTTTGTCGCTGAAGAACAGCTTGTCGATGATACCACGGGCCGTTTCATTGTCAGGGGCATCGGCGCCACGCAGCTGGCGGTAGATGAACTGTACCGCTTCCAGCTCGCTGTTGGAAGTATCTTTATTTAACGTGTTGTAGATGATCGCATAATCGCCGCCCACGTCTTCGCGCTGCACGAATACGCTCTTTACATCCATATCCGCGATGGTATCGATGGCTTCTTCGTCCAGCACAGTATCCCGCTCCATCACGATCTCGTTCCGCTCGATGGATACTACCTCACCGGTGTCCTCATCCACGAAATCTTCCACCCAGGTACGCAGCACACGGGCAGCCAGGCGCTTGCCCAGGTAGTTGCTCAGCGTGCTCTTGTCGCCTTTTACTTCATCGGCCATGCCGAACAGCTCCAGGATATCCTTGTCTGTTTCGTAGCCGATGGAACGCAGCAGCGTAGTTACCGGGAATTTCTTTTTCCGGTCGATGTACGCATACATCACGTTGTTGATATCGGTGGCAAACTCCATCCAGGCGCCCTTGAAGGGGATCACGCGGGCGGAGTAGATCTTGGTACCGTTGGGGTGAATGGACTGGCCAAAGAACACACCCGGTGAGCGGTGCAGCTGGGATACCACCACACGCTCGGCACCGTTGATCACGAAGGTACCACGGGGAGTCATGTAGGGTATATTGCCCAGGAATACGTCCTGCACGATGGTTTGGAAATCCACGTGCTCTTCGTCGTTACAGCTCAGCCGAAGCTTTGCTTTCAGGGGCACGGCATAGGTAAGGCCGCGCTCCATACACTCTTCGATGGTATAACGCGGCGGATCGATGAAATAGTCGAGAAACTCCAGTACGAAAATATTCCTCGTATCGGTGATCGGGAAATTGTCTTTGAACACCCTGAACAAACCTTCGATGTTCCGTTTGTCGGGCGTAGTTTCTAACTGGAAGAATTCTTTGAAAGACTGGATCTGTACTTCAAGAAGGTCGGGAGTTTCAGCCAGGTGCTTGATCTTACCGAAATCCACTCTTGAGCTCACTTTTGTTGAAGACATACGCGTAAAACCGGTTTAAAACAGATTAATGACAGACAAATCATGCTCAGGCCTCTATTTCAGAAGAAATAAAAGCTGTTGGAAACCAACTAATTAAGCTCGATTTGAATGTCAAAATATTTTTTGGCCAAAATAAAGGACTGCAAAGGTAAGGAATAATCCCTGATTGCCAAGAAAACTTTGGCAACAAAAATCCGGCCATGAGCACTTTGAATGACGGGTTTTCCGGCCCGGAATCATATTGTAATTTGCAGTAAACCTTGTCGTATGGGCTGGAAAGAATTTGCCGCCGATTACCTTCATTTTACCCGCCGCGACCGCATTGGCGTGCTGGTTTTGCTGGCGCTGATTGTGCTTGTTTTCTTCCTGCCGGCCCTTTTTTTCCGGGGCTCCGCTCCTGCACCCCCGGCTACCGATACATCCTGGATAGCGGTATTGAAGACGGCGGAACAACCCATAGCCGGTGCTGATGCACCGCAACAACCAGCCACTGATAACCCGGCCTTTTACCAATACGACAGGCCGGCGGGTCATACCGCTGGCGAACTGTTCTATTTTGACCCCAATACGCTCCCGGCAGCTGGCTGGCAAAAGCTGGGGCTCCGCGATAAAACCATCCAAATTATCCTGAACTACCGCAACAAAGGCGGACATTTCCGTCAGCCGGAAGACCTGCAGCGCATTTATGGCCTGCGACCGGCCGAATACGAACGCCTGGCACCTTTTGTCCGCATCGATGCTCCTGCAGCCGCGCCACCTTTTAGCAGCAAAGCACCGGCTGCCAGGCCGGCTGCTGCTTACAGCCCCCGTACCTATGCCCCTATTGATATCAACACAGCCGATACCAGCGCCTTTATCGCGCTGCCCGGCATCGGCAGCAAGCTGGCTGCCCGCATCGTCAACTTCAGGGAGAAGCTCGGCGGTTTTTACGCCATTGCGCAGGTAGCCGAGACCTACGGCCTGCCTGATTCCACTTTTCAGAAAATAAAGCCCTACCTGCAGCTGAAAAATAACACTGTCAGGAAGATCAATATCAACACTGCAACGGTGGATGAATTGAAAGCGCATCCCTATATCAAATACAGCATTGCCACCCCCCTGGTGGCCTACCGGAAGGAACATGGTGTCTTTTCAAGGATCGAAGATATCCGCAAGGTCGCGGCCGTTACAGAAGACAGCTATAGCAAAATAGCGCCTTACCTGTCCCTTCAATGAAAAAACCCCGGCCTTGGCCAGGGTTCTTCTTCTTTATCGCAAAAAAGATTAAGCGATCTCTACATCTGCACCTGCATCTTTCAGCTTGGCTGCGATATCGTCAGCTTCTGCTTTGGATACACCGGTTTTCACGGGCTTCGGAGCGCCGTCTACCAGTTCTTTCGCTTCTTTCAGACCCAGACCAGTCAGGTCTTTCACGATCTTCACTACGTTCAGTTTGGAAGCGCCACCGCTCTTCAGGATTACATCGAAAGCGGTTTTTTCTTCCACGGCGGCTGCGCCACCACCATCGCCACCAGCGGCTGCCACTACCGTAGCTGCTGCGGGCTCGATGCCGTATTCTGATTTCAGGAAGTCAGCCAGTTCCTGTACTTCCTTTACTGTTAAGCCTACCAGGCTTTCTGCCAATGCTTTTACGTCTGCCATGTTGTTTTAATTTTTACCGTCTTCACTGCTTCCTTTCTCTTAGGTCAGGATTGCTCCGACGGCGGGTTTAAAAAAATTTGCCTGTATCGCACCCCAGGCCGGGGTTTTATAACAGGCAATAGACAATGGGCAAAGCCTGTTGTCTATTGCTTATCGCCTATTGATTACTCAGCAGCTACAGCTTCGGGAGCTCCTTCGGCTTCCGGCGCGCCGGCCGCTTGCTTTTCATGATGGTGCAGCAGCGCAGCCAGCACTCTCTTCGCAGGAGATTGCAGCAGGCCGATCAGTTCACCGATCAGTTCGTTCTTCGTCTTGATCTGCGTCAGCGTCTTCAGGTTTTCATCGCCCGTATACACATCGCCATTGATGAACGCTGCTTTCAGCACGGGCTTTTCACCGTTGCTTTCCTTGCGGAAAGAGCTGATGATCAGGGCGGGCTCTTTCGGGTTTTCCGAAAACAGCAGGGCCGTTACCTTGTGCAGCGACTCGTATACGCCGGCGTATTTCTCGTTGTCCAGCGATTCGAGCGCCTTTTTGATCAGCGTGTTCTTGGCCACCTTCATTTCCACGTCTTTGCTGAAGCAGGCACGGCGCAGTTTGCCCACCTGTGCTACCGACAGCGACTCCGTGTCGGCCACGTAGAAGTTATTATATTGAGAGAACTTGCCTTTCAGCAGTTCAATCACTTCATTTTTTTGATCTTTTGTCATGATAATAAGTTTTAAACCACTTAAGGATTAGTGAATAAATGCTTTGGTGTCTACCGGGATGCCGGGGCTCATGGAGCTGGCCATGCTGATACCCCTCAGGTAAATACCTTTAGCGGTAGCCGGCTTTGCTTTGATGATCGCGTTGAGCAGCTCCTGGCTGTTTTCGGCAATCTTTTCAGGGGCAAAGCTCACACGGCCAATAGACGCGTGAATGATTCCCACTTTATCCACTTTGAAGGCGATCTTACCGCCTTTTACATCCTTGATCGCACCGGCCACATCGTTGGTCACCGTGCCGGTCTTGGGGTTCGGCATCAGGTTGCGCGGGCCCAGCACCTTACCCAGTTTACCGATCTTGGGCATTACGGAAGGCGTGGCGATGATCACGTCTACATCCACCCATCCGCTTTCGATCTTGGCTACAAACTCATCCAGACCTACGTGGTCGGCACCGGCTGCTTTTGCTTCCGCCTCTTTATCGGGCGTGCAAAGCACGAGTACCCTTTTGGTTTTACCCGTACCGTGCGGCAGGCTTACAGTGCCGCGGATCGCCTGGTCTGCTTTTTTAGGGTCTACACCCAGGCGGATATGCAGGTCTACAGAGGCGTCGAACTTTGTCGTGTTCACCTCTTTCACCAGCGAAGAAGCTTCTTTAAGCGAATATGCTTTATTCTTGTCTACCTTGGTTTCGGCAGCTTTTCTTTTTTTACTGATAAATGCCATGATAATTCGTTTTAGATCCCGGTAATATACCGGTGAAGTAATTGGTTACAAAGACCGGGATTAATTATCCCAGGGAGCTTTACCCTCCACGTTGAGCCCCAGGCTGCGGGCCGTACCAGCTACCATTTTCATGGCGCTTTCTACCGTGAAGCAGTTCAGGTCGGGCATTTTGTCTTTAGCAATCTCCTCTACCTGATCCCACGATACCTTGCCTACTTTTGCACGGTTGCTCTCTTTGGAACCTTTTTGAATTTTGGCGGCTTCCATCAGCTGAACAGCTGCCGGGGGAGTTTTGATGACGAAATCAAAGCTCTTGTCAGTATAAACAGTGATTAATACAGGGAGAACTTTTCCCATTTTGTCCTGTGTTCTTGCATTGAACTGCTTGCAGAATTCCATGATGTTGACACCCTTGGAACCCAAAGCCGGACCGATCGGAGGTGCGGGGTTGGCCTGGCCACCCTTGCACTGCAGCTTTACAAAGCCGGATACTTCTTTTGCCATTTTTTTCTACTTTTTGGTGTTAACGACCTTTCGCCGCATCAGGCGGCTACTTGGTCTCCCAATCCCGATTCCGATAGTGACCGGATATCAGGATTTCCATTGACTATCACCTTGTTACCGGTGACAGACCCGCCTGGACAACGCCACAGCGGATAATGAAAGAGCTAATTGGGGGTGCAAAGATAGTTTAAAATTGTAAAAAATAAAACAGTAAATGCAAAATGCAACCCTCCCCGCACTTTCAGCACGGCTTTTTCATGCTGCATTTGCGGTTTATACTTTGGATTTCTTCTGCCGCCATTTTTTAAAATCAAGATAATCAAGGAAATAAATAACTTTTAGCGACAGGTTGTTGTTTTGCGGGGCCGACACTGTGCGCCCGAAGTTCTTAAAATACCGGTATTCCACCGGATCGGTATCCATGGTAGACTGGCTCTTCCACACAATATTGATAAAGCTGCCGGGCGCAAACTGCAGCGTGTACACCGCATCCACGTTGAAAATATTGAAGTTCTGGTGGCCGATCGCCATATCCCCGTGACTGGTTGTTTTCAGCGACCCGTCGGTCTGCAGGTCGTAAAGCTCCTTCACCTTTACTTTGCTCCAGTAATGACGGGCCCTCAGCGTGATACCTGATTTGTTGTTGAAGCTGTACTTGATAGAAAAGACATTCTCTACGGTCTGGCGGTTACGGCGGGAAAAAACAATGTCGTCCAGTATCTTATTGCCGTCTGCATCCAGTACCCAGTTGCCGCTGGCATCCTTCTGGTAGTGTTTCCCGTAAAAGCCGGCGTCATTGCTGATCGGGTTGTAGCTCAGCTGCTGGCTCAGGGAAAATTTATCGCTGAAGCGATAGCGGTGTGAAAGGTACAACTGGTGGTAAAATCCGTTGAACAGGCTGCGTACCGCTGCCGTATAATCGAGGGATACATAATATTTTTTCGTGTAGTTGGTTTCAAACCAGGGATTGAACTGGATGCGTTCGGAAGTACGGAATGAATAACCGGTCACACGCGGTTCATAAAAATCATTACCCCGCGCCACATACCCGATAAAGCAGCCTATCCACCACAGGTTCTTCAATTGTGCATTCGCATTAATGTTGGTATTAAAGCTTTGGTACCGGCTGTTGATCTGCTGGCCAGGCACGTCTTTGTAAAGCAGGCTATAGTATGCATTGTAGTTGATCTGCATCCGGTTGTACCATTTGCCGGGGTTTACCCAGCGATAACCCGTCCACAGGTAATGATCGACAAAATTATTGTTGTACAGGATGCCCATATCGTTGATATCATACTTCTCGTCGGCCAGTTCCTCCGTCAGTTCAAAGTTCCAGCGCCCCCCTGTTTTCCGGAAGCTGATATAATGGGAATACCCGTTCACATTTTTCCCTTCCTGCATCAGCTGGCTGATGGCAAACTTGCCGTTCCAGTTGTAGGTGTTCTTTTTATTGTTAAAATCATACAGCGCAGCACTTACATTGGCATCGTAGTCCGGGCCACTGCGCAGCACGTTGGTATTGATAAAGGAGATGGCCGAATTGTTCTTCAGCGTCTGGTCAAACACAACGATGTTGTAATTGGTTAGCGGGCCGGTCTCGGCCTTCCGCCTTTCATGCGTGGTTTTATTCTCCACGGTGGCATACATCGGCTGGGTAATGGCATTGAATACCCCCAAACCGAATCCTTTTTTGGTCCGCCCCGATACCTTGGTAGCATTGATGAGCTTCGATTCCAGCGGGTTCTTGACTACTTCCTCTCCCGGCAAAAGCTTGCTGTCCACACTATAAGCATGCAACGGCTCGCCTCCTACCCTTCGGGAATAAAACAGGTTGCCTTTGCTGAATAGTTCGGTGCCTTCGGTAAAGAAAGGCCGGTTCTCATTGTATTTCACTTCAAAGGGTGTCAGGTTCAGCACGCGGTTATCGCTCTGCACCTGGCCAAAGTCGGGTATCAGCGTCATATCCAGCGTGAAGGCATCGTTGATCCCGTATTTTACATCCATACCCCCGTTCACCGACGAGCTCCAATCCTTTACAGCTTCCGTTTTGTTGGGATAATGATTGACATAGGTAGAAAAATACGGAGAGAAGGATAGCCGGAGCGGCGCTTCTATTTTTTCGATACCGGTCCACAGGCCTTCCTGGTTCACAAACCCGTTGATCTTGGGGTCTACCGGGCTCCACATGAATTGCTTGCCCACTTTCTTTCGGTTGCGGGTAATGTTCAGCCCCCAGGTCTGGTTGTCCTTGCTCACGAACCGGATAGCCGAGTACGGTATCCGCATTTCAAAGGTCCAGCCGTCATGCTGCAGTTGTGCCTCGCTGTTCCATACCGCGTTCCAGGAGCCGTCCTCACCGGAGGTATTGGAGTACTTGGCATCAAACTGCTCCCCCAGCGGCGTCACATAAAAACCAAATGCGTTGATCTTATCATTATACGTGTCGAATATCACGCCCACATAGTCGTTTACACCGATCTGGTCGCGGCCCACCAGCTCTGTCGACACGCTGTCCCTTGCCCGTTCGTGGCAATATCCGGCAATGTAAATAGAGGTATTATCATACAATAAATAGATCTCGGTACGGGTGAGGGTATCCTCGATAGCGCCGAAGTTGGGCCGCCACTCCACGAACTGCGTGGCAGGCACGGCTTCTTTCCAGGCCGCTTCTTTCAGCTGGCCATCGATCCTGAAGGTGGCATTGGTTCGTTTGGCAGGAAGGGTTTTAGGAAAAGGTTGCTGGGAAAAAGCAGAGGCAGCACAACAAAGCATCAGGCATAACAGCCAGATCTGTTTTCTCTTCATGACACGTGGTTTATGGTTTACCGCAGCCGGTAATACGAAATTAAACGTACCGGTACGCCACTTTGTTACCGCTTGTCAAAAGGAAAGTTTTACTTTATGAAAAGCATAACGGTTTAAGAATGCTTTAACAGGCAAGAAGCTCCGATAGGCGGATCTTATTTCTTCAGGAAATCCGCGTAGGTAGATTGCTGCATCACTTTGCCGGACTCGGTAAGCGCCGGATTGACAATACCTTCCTGGCTGATCGGTTGTTTTCCCACGTTGTCAAACACCAGCCGGCCGTACTGGTTGACAAAGCCAAAACCGTCGTTGAAGCAGAAAAAGGCCCAGGGTTGCACCGCAGGGTCCAGGGTATTTTTACTGAAAGGAAAATCATTGGCGGGCAGGCCGGCTTGCTTTAGCAGGGTGGCGGCAATGTCTGCCTGCGACATCACCTTATCTATCACGACGCCTTTTTGCTGCAGCGCTCCACCCAGCCACAGCATCGGGATACGGAAATCATCAGCCTGGTGACCGGTCTCCGGCAACCGATGGCCGTGATCGCCGGTGATGATCAGCAACGTATTGCTCCACCAGGGCTGGCGGCTGCATTGCTCCACCAGGTCTCCTACCGCTGCATCGGCATAGTGCAGCGAGTTCAGGAATTTGCTGGTCATGTCGTTGCCGTTGAAAACCGGGGTGACCGGCGCTTCAAAAGGCTCGTGGCTGCTCAGGGTAAGCCACACGGCAAAGAACGGTTTTGCCGACCGGTTCAAATCGCTTACCACGCGCTGCATCACTACACCGTCATGTGCGCCCCATTTGGAATTCATGTCTTTTGCGGCAAAATCATCCTTGCCCACGATGGGATCAAACCCGCCATGCAGCAGGTACGACTTGATATTGGCAAATTCGGGTTCCCCGCCATAAAAGAAGGGCGTTACATATCCCTTCTCTTTGAATACCTGCGACAATACTTTCAGTTTGGCCGATTTACCCGGAGAATGAATGACCGTGGTATTGGGCATGGAGGGATAACCGCTCAGGATAGCAGGCACACCTTTGTTGGTACGGTCGCCGCAGGCGTATACATTGCTGAAATAAATGCCTTCCTGCTTCAATCCGTTGAAGCGTGGCGTAACGGGGGTGTTGTTGATAATGCTATGCGTCGCTTTTTCCGTAAAGCTCTCCCAGATCACCACGATCACGTTGACGGGCGCGGAAGCAAAATCGGTAAGCTGCTGCTGCGTTCCCCCTCCCCTGTACAGGCTGTCCATAACGGTCTGCCGGCGGGGTTCGGCGATATACTGGTAAGGATTTTTGCCGGATATTCCCTTGCTGAACAGGCTGTGCAGCAGGTTCCACGGTGCATTGATGGCGGCATGGTTGGCATAGTTGTTCGTGGAAAAGTAAACGCTGCTCTGGTTCAGCGGTGCCAGCTGCAGGCCGCCTCGGATGGGGATCACCAGCGCAGCCATCAGCCCCAGCAGCAGCAGCCCTGTGACCACGGGCCTGCTTTGCGGCGACCGGAAAAATATCCGGCGCAACACCCGCCTGAAAACAAGCAGGAGCACAAAAAAGCAGGCCAGGAAACCAAGCAGGATCCAGAACAGCGGTAAGTGGCTCACAGAGGCCAGCGCTTCTTTGGGAGAGGCCAGGAACAGCAGCGGGGTGGCGTCGATGCGGAACCCCCATGCATTGTATATTTCCAGGTCGCACAGGGCCACCAGCAGCACCACGAATAAAATAACCGCTGTGTAGATATGGTAAAAAAGCGACCTGCGGAAAAACGGGATCACAAGAGAAAGCAATACAACCAGGCATACCGGCATCAGGATATAGGCGGCCATGGACAGGTCCATGCGCAAACCATGCGTAAAAGCAGCCAGTATGGTAGAGAAGGAAAGCGTTGCCGTTTTGGCCCGGTGATAAACCAGGAACAGCGCCCTGAGCAGTTCGAAAAACACGACCCAGGACAGGAAATAGAAGAACAGGAATTTAAATCGCGCAGCCATGGCAAACAAAATAAAGAAAAGCCACCCTTTGTAAAAGAATGGCTTTTAAAAATATCGTTATCCGGGATCAGCTGATCTTTTCCACCTGCATGTAGTTCAGCTCTACAGGTGTGGAACGGCCGAATATCTTTACGGTTACTTTCAGTTTTTTCTTCTCGTCGTTCACCTCTTCTATCACGCCGTTGAAGTCGTTGAACGGTCCTTCGATGATCTTGATGGTCTCCCCTACGATAAACGGCTCGATCATGTTCACGCCGCCGGCTTCTGCCATTTCATCCATCTTGCCCAGCATCTTGTTTACCTCCGCCTTGCGCAGGGCGATCGGGTTCTCCTTGCCCAGGAAATGGATGACGCTATTGGTATTTTTGATGGTATCGCGCAGGTCGTCGCTCAGTTTGCCGTCGATCACTTCTATCATCACGTAACCGGGATAGTAGTTGCGCTCCCGCATTACCTTTTTGCCATTCTGTACTTTATACACCTTTTCTACCGGCAGGAATACCTGCTTTACCACTTCGCTCCAGCCACCGCGGGAAATCTCCTTGTCAAGGTATTCCTTCACCTTGCGCTCCTTGCCGCTCACCACCCGCAGCACGAACCATTTGGTCTCCTGCTGCTTGGTATCCTGTTGTGTATTTGTTGTCGTTTCCATTATTTAGCAGGGAAAAGCATTTTATAAAGTTGGTTCAGCACGCCGCCGGCCGCAAAGTCCATCAGCCATACCAGGCCGGTAATGACCAGGGTGGCGCCCAGCACGATCATCGTGGACTGCTGCAGCTGTGCCCAGTTGGGCCAGGTCACCTTCTCAGTCAGTTCTTTGTACGAGTCCCTGAGGTAGAGAGATATCTTGTTCATGTTGTGAAAGTTTAAACCTTAAACTTTAAACTATTAAACGTTCCAGCACGGGCAGAGAGATTCGAACTCCCATCAACGGTTTTGGAGACCGCTATTCTGCCATTGAACTATGCCCGTAAGAATCAAAAGTCACCGGCTGCAGGGAAAATCCTTCAACCAATGACTTTTGACGTATCAAATATAGAGATTATTTTAAAATCTCGGTCACCTGTCCGGCACCCACTGTACGGCCACCTTCGCGGATAGCGAATTTCAGACCTTTTTCCATCGCGATCGGCTGGATCAGCTTCACGGTCAGGGAAGTGTTATCGCCAGGCATCACCATTTCAGTACCCTCATTCAGCTCTACTTCACCGGTAACGTCTGTTGTACGGAAGTAGAATTGCGGACGGTATTTGTTAAAGAACGGAGTGTGACGGCCGCCTTCTTCTTTGCTCAGTACGTATACTTCGCATTTGAACTCGGTGTGCGGAGTGATAGAGCCGGGTTTGCAGATAACCATACCGCGGCGGATCTGGGTTTTCTCAATACCGCGCAGCAGCAGACCGGCATTGTCACCAGCTTCACCTTCGTCCAGGATCTTGCGGAACATTTCCACACCTGTCACCGTAGAAGTCAGGGGGGCTTCCACCAGACCTACGATCTCAACGGGCTCACCTGTTTTTACACGGCCCCTTTCGATACGGCCGGTAGCTACAGTACCACGACCTGTGATAGAGAACACGTCTTCTACAGACATCAGGAACGCCTGATCAACCGGGCGGGGAGGCAGCGGGATGTAGCTGTCTACAGCTTCCATCAGCTCTTCTACCGCTTTTACCCATTGCTCTTCACCAGCCAGTGCGCCGGTAGCAGAACCTTTGATGATCGGGGTATTGTTACCATCGAAACCATAGAAGGTCAGCAGGTCACGAATCTCCATTTCCACCAGTTCCAGCAGTTCGGGATCGTCTACCAGGTCCACCTTGTTCATAAACACAACTATTTTCGGTACACCTACCTGGCGGGCCAGCAGGATGTGCTCTTTCGTCTGCGGCATGGGACCGTCAGTAGCGGCAACAACCAGGATCGCACCGTCCATCTGGGCAGCACCGGTGATCATGTTCTTCACATAGTCAGCGTGACCAGGACAGTCAACGTGAGCATAGTGACGGTTAGCCGTCTGGTACTCTACGTGAGCTGTATTGATGGTGATACCACGTTCTTTTTCTTCAGGTGCAGCATCGATCTCGTCATATTTCTTTGCTTCAGCCATACCTTTCTTTGCCAGAATAGTGGTAATAGCGGCAGTAAGCGTTGTTTTACCGTGGTCGATGTGGCCAATGGTACCAACGTTAACGTGAGGTTTGTCCCTCTTGAAGGTTTCTTTAGTTGCCATCTGTATCTGTTTTAAGTTGTGTTTTTATAATTATTGGTTTTCAGCTTTTCTGCCAACCATAATATCTTTTCCTGTCGCACTGCAGGCGTATACCCTGCTTTCCTGCTGCGGCCGGCTTCCTCATCGGCCGGGCTACAGCTACATTCTGAGCCGTTAAAGGGAATTGAACCCTTGACCTCTTCCTTACCAAGGAAGTGCTCTACCACTGAGCTACAACGGCTTATCTGAGTCATTGGAGCCAGCGTCATACAGGTCAAATAAGTAGCTCCGGATGAGCACCTCATTTGACTCCTGACTGATACGACTCAATCAGAGCGGAAGACGAGGCTCGAACTCGCCACCTATAGCTTGGAAGGCTATCGCTCTACCAAATGAGCTACTTCCGCGTTACAGGTTCGAAAAGTTAAAAGGTTTCACTCCTTCAACTTTTTAAACCCTTCAAACAAAGAACTGTGGGCAAGGATGGATTCGAACCACCGAACTCCGAAGAGGACAGATTTACAGTCTGTTGCCGTTGGCCACTTGGCTACTTGCCCTTATGTCAATTAAATCCAGAAATCCTGACTCACAAACTCCGGCTTGTGGCCTGGAATTTTACCCATTGGGATTTCCCTGAGCCACTTGTCGGAATCGAACCAACGACCTACTGATTACAAATCAGTTGCTCTACCAGCTGAGCTAAAGTGGCAATCTTTGTTTGCTCAGCCGCATTTCCACCGGGTGGAGAGCAGTCATCGCAATGAAGAACTACCCCAAAATTTTGGGAATGCAAAGGTAAGGGAATTTGCATACTGCAAAAATTTTGTAGGGGAAATTTTTGCTTTGTTCTCAGTTAGTTGTGAACAAATTCGGGAAATCTTCAAAACCGGGGCAAAATACCTGCGTCCAGAAACCTTTCTGCACCCCGGCGCAGTATGTCATCTTTCAGGAATTCATTTTCCTCGCACCCGAAATGCAGGGCAGGCTGTGGCAATGCGGAACGACCAGGTATGTCCAGTCTGTGCAGGGCCAGCACCGTCCGGCTATCTTTCGCGGCCCTGGCACCGCCGGCCTGTCCGGCAGGAGGAAATGAACCATTAATCCCGGAAACGCAGAAGAGTAACCTGTCACCCGGTTGGGGCAGGCACAAAAAAAGACCCCGCTCCGGTT
>JBEVLT010000356.1:0-4967 GCA_040509055.1 Chitinophagaceae bacterium | reverse complement strand
CAAATATTGCCTGCTGGAAAACATTGCAGCCACGGACCCGACCGTGCTGCTGGAAGCCCCGAAGCTGAAAAGAGCCCTGCCGGATGTATTGAGTACCGAAGAAATTCAAACCATCATCGGCCAGATCGACCTGAGCAAGCCGGAAGGCGGGAGGAACAAAGCCATCCTCGAAACGCTGTACAGCTGCGGGCTGCGGGTGAGCGAAGCGGTGAACCTGAAGCTATCCCAGCTCTACCTCGACCTGGGGTTCATCCGGGTGGTGGGCAAGGGAGATAAGGAGCGCCTGGTACCCATTGGCGCCAGTGCTGCGAAATACATTACCATTTACAAAAACGATATCCGGGTACACACGGCTCCCCTCCCTGGCAACGAGGATATCCTTTTCCTGAACAAGCGCGGCAGCAAACTATCGCGGGTGATGATCTTCCTGGTGATCAAAGACCTGGCAGCAAAAGCCGGCATCCACAAGTCGGTATCGCCGCATACCTTCCGGCACTCCTTTGCCACCCACCTGGTAGAGAACGGCGCCGACCTGCGTGCCGTGCAGGAAATGCTGGGACACGAAAGCATTACCACCACGGAGATCTATACGCACCTGGACCGGGAATTTTTACGAAAAACACTGGAAACATTCCATCCTGCATTCAAGGGATAGCAGGCCGGGAAAGCAGCGGCTGTCACTACTGCACGATGACCTGCTGCGAAGTGCTGTTGCCCGATTTTTTGTGGGTCATCCTGACAAAATAAGTACCGGGCGATACAGCAGGTACCGGGAAGTCGATGAGCTTTGCTTTGTCATCGATCCAGACTTCCCTGCGGAATACAATACTGCCGGAGGCAGTAAGCATGTCCAGCGAATAGTATCCTTCCTTCAGCTTATCGCACTGCAGGCTCAGGCTGGAGCTGGCCGCAACGGGGTTGGGAAACAGCTTCCATTTCCTGGTCAGGGTGTCTTTCAGCGAACTGATGACCGGGATAACCGGCTTTTTCTTGTCCTCCCGCCGCACGATCACGCCTACTACAATATCCTCCATTTCCTGGTTGGCCGGATTCATGCGCAAAACGATCTTATCAGCGGGTTGCTGCAGCCTGACCCTCATCTCCAGGCTTTCAAAGCCGATATAAGAAGCTAATAAAACCGGGTTTCCCGTTCCGGTATATTCCAGCCGGAAACGGCCGGAACTGTCTGTTGCCGTGCCGGTTTTGGTTCCTTTGAGGTAAACGGATACATAGGGCAGCGGCTCCCCGTTGTGGTCCACCACCCTGCCGCTGATGGTTGGTGGTCCGCCGGCGGGAGAGGTCATTACTTCTCCCGCCGGCCTGGCCGGCAATGGCACTACGGCCGTATCAGCCCTGACGACGATGCCGCCCTGGGCATATACTTTTGAAGAAGTAAGAAAGGCTGGGATCGCGATCTGGAAAAAATACCGCAGCCAGGGAATACGCTTTTTCGGAATGACCATATCCCGGTCCAGCTGATCGGCCATGAACCGGCCGCAAACCGGACCGGTGGATGGTTTTTTAAAAAAAGCCGCCAGCTGCCCATCGCTCATGCGCGTAAAATCGATCACCTGCTTCCGGCAGGCATCGCAAAAACGTCCCTTCTCCGCCGGCTTCATGCGGTCCCAGCGCTCATGGCAGGGCTCGGGAATGGTCAGCTGTACTTGTTTTGCCATACTACCGGATTATTATTTTTTGAGCCGATCGCTTACCCGATCGCCTGTTGATGATAGCCAGCACATACGTACCCGGCGCTACAGCCGGCACCGGCATGTTGAAAATTACTGCTTTCCCGCCGGCTTTTGCTTCCTGCCGGCACAACTGCTGGCCGCTGATCGTGTGCAGGATAAAGGTATATGCATCTTCTTCCATCCCCTTGCAATCGATGGTCAGCGAAGTGCCGGCCTGCACCGGGTTAGGATACACGTTTGTAACCGGAACCTCCAAAGGCAAATCTTCCTGCTTTTCTATGCTGACAAGTGTATCAACCCTCATAACCGATACAGCCCCGGTCACCATTCTTAAACACCCTGTAGAACTATAGCCTACGACTTCTACTCCTCGCAGCGCGGGTTTTACAGCGAGCTGTATCAATAACGGATTTTTCCCGTTGTAAGTATCCGCGGCCACTTCCGCCGTTTCAAAACCGGCCGACGAAACGACCAGCGTCTTTTCAAGTTGGTTCAGTGTTTTAGCCAGCAGGAAAGCCCCTGCGCTGTCGGCTTCCCTACCAAAACCGCTTTCTTTGATCACCACGGTGGCATAGGGAACCGGGTTGCCTTTTTCATCGACCACCCTGCCGCGGATGGCGATACGGCCGGTGCTGGCTACAGGCTGCGAAGGGCCGACAAACCCCATTACCTGCGGCAGCGGATCGGATTTTGCAGCAGGCATCACCTGCGACAAGACAGCAGCCGGTTTGCCCGATTGAGCAAGACCTTTCGACGAAGCGAGAAAAGCCGGTATCGCGATCTGGAAAAAATACCGCAGCCAGGGAATACGCTTTTTCGGAATGACCACGTCCCGGTCCAGCTGATCGGCCATGAACCGGCCGCAGACCGAACCGGTGGATGGTCTTTTAAAGAAGGCCGCGACCTGCGTATCGCTCATGACCGAGAAATCGATTACCTGTTTCTGGCAGGCATCGCAAAACCGCCCCTTTTCTGCCGGGGTCATCCCGTCCCAGTTTTCGTGGCAGGGCTCCTGAATGGTAAGCCGGATCTTTTTTCCCATGGTGTTGCATTATTTGGTTTATCACAACAGCAAAAGGAGCCGGTAGAAACCAGCTCCGCATCTTAATCCGGTTTATACCCCGGAATACTAACCGGCTGTTAAACGGTTGTATCAGCAGGACGATGCATCCTTTGTATTGTTACAGCAAGAACTGCCTTTTTCACCTGTCAACAGTAAGACAGATGCACCGGTCTGAGTAATTGCACACAAGCCGGTACGTTTTTTATCGCTAATTTTAAGCGTGTCTTTTTTAAAGAACATATCTCACCCATCCCTGCCCGACCAGGAGCTGATAGCACAGTATAAACGTACGGAGGACCTGGCGGTGCTCGGCGAGCTGTACCAGCGATACATGGAACTGGTATATGGGGTATGCCTCAAGTATTTCAAAGACCCTGAAACCGCCCGGGACGGCGTGATGCAGATCTTCGAAGAGCTGGTGGCAAAACTGAAAAAGCACGAGGTGGAAAACTTCAGGGGCTGGCTGCACCAGGTGGCTAAAAATCATTGTCTTATGCAGCTGCGCACCCCGCGCAACCTGAAAACCGTGGAGTTTAAGACCGAGCTTGTGCAAAGCGAGGACAATGTGCATCTTAACGGCGTACTGGAACGGGAAGAGAACTTTGTGAAGCTGGAATATTGCCTGGGCACGCTGGCGGGCGACCAGCAAACCGTTATCCGGCTTTTTTACCTGGAGGGCAAATGCTACAACGAGATCGTGGAGCTGACCGGCTATGAGTGGAACCAGGTGAGGAGCTATATTCAAAACGGGCGAAGGAACCTGAAGCTGTGCATGGAGAAAACGGAAGAGATGGAAGTGAGAGGTACCAGAGAGGAAGTATAAAGCCGGGTATGGCGTAGAATAACCGACGGATAAAGTAATTTATATAAAATGATTGAACTTTGTAACAGGCAGTGGCAAATGAACCGACCATAAAAACTTTTACCGCCGCGGAGATTGAAAAATATCACCGGGGGCAGCTTACTGCCGGGGAAATGCATGCCCTGGAAAAGGCAGCGCTCGAGGACCCGTTCCTGGCAGATGCGCTGGACGGCTATGCCGTGCCCGGTGTGAATGTGGCCGAAGACCTGGCAGCGCTCCGGCAGCGGCTGGCACTTGCCACCGGGCAGGATAAAGAAAACAAGGTGATTCCCATGGGTGCCGGCGGCAAACCTGCCGTGTCCTGGCTGCGGGTAGCAGCGATGGTGGTGCTGCTGGCCGGCGCCGGTGTACTGATTTATAAATTCGGCTTCGACAATAAAAAAGCGGAGATCGCCCAAAGCAAGGTGCCGCAGCCATCACCGGTTATTGCTGTTCCGAACACCCAATTATCACCACCTCCGCCTGCCGACAGCATTGCTGCAACTATCCCGTCCGGTGGAAATATCGTGGCCCGCAAGTCGGCGGCACCAACCCATTACCATACCTGGACTACAGATAGCAGCAGCCGTAACTTTGCCGCGGCAATACCGGCGGCACCCGCATCGGAGGCCAAAGAAAAACTCGACGGCTTCTTTTCCGACAAAAGCATCGATAAAAAGGACCTGGCTAAACAGGCTCCCAATCTTAACGGTTATTATGATACAGTGCGAACACAGTTCGGCATTGGAATGCCACTGGCAAAAAATAATAGTGATGCAGAGTCGCTGCGGCTCAGGCAACCTATGAAGGAGAGAATGAATGCAGCAACAGCGTATCAGCCCGGCCGTACCAATATTTTCCGCGGGCGCGTGACCGATGCACACAATAACGCGTTGCCGTTTGCCAATATCACCAACACTGCAGATAATATAGGCACCTACTCCGATGTAAAAGGCAATTTCGTGCTCACTTCACCTGATTCGGTGCTGAATGTACAGGTGCGCTCGATAGGTTTTGAAAACCATACGATACAACTGAATAATTCCATCACGTCCAACCAGGTGACCCTGCAGGACGACAGAAGCCTGGGTGAAGTGGTGATCAGCAACCGGCAGAACAACAGCCTCAGCCGCTCCCGCAACAACACCCTGGTGCTGGAAGAACCCGAACCGGTGGACGGCTGGGTCAACTACGATACCTACCTCGCCAACAACCTCGTGGTGCCTGAAACCTTTCGCTCCAGGCAGGCCGGCGGCTCCGTGGAACTTTCTTTTGAAGTGAATAAAGACGGCGAACCCGTCAACATCACCGTAGAGCGATCGCTTTGCGACAGCTGCGACAAAGAGGCCATCCGTCTTTTGAAAGAAGGGCC
>JBEVLT010000355.1:0-3158 GCA_040509055.1 Chitinophagaceae bacterium | reverse complement strand
ATAGTAATATTTTTATCCTACACCATTAGTTACCGGACTCCTTTGATCCCGTCATGCGATAACAGAATCCCCGGACCAAGTTATCCGGCCTGCGGGTTAAACAATATATTCGTACGTAAATCTAATGATGTGGCCATGGACGGTACAGAAAGCAACCGGAAGAAAGACGGGTTTAACGGGCAGAAAGCGATTGTTTTGCCGCGTAAAATTGTAGATAGTTGCGGGGCTTCTCCTATTATCCGCAATCTCTTTATCACCGATATCGGGTTTTATCCCAAAGCAAAATTTCATTACCGTAAACGGCCGAACGGCTCTGCACAGCATATTATCATCTATTGCACCGATGGAGCAGGCTGGTTTGAAGCTGATGGAAAGACCATCGATGTAAAGCAGGGACAATTTCTTTATATCCCTGCCGGAACTCCGCATGTGTACGGATCGCATGACAATGATCCCTGGTCTATTTACTGGCTGCACTTCAAGGGCGAGCAGGCTGCGCACATGGAAACCTTGCTGGCCGGCACGCACGACCGAAATTGCTGCCGGTCCATCTCTTACAGTGAAGAGCGCATCAAATTGTTCGACCGCATCTACGCCACGCTGGAAACCGGCTATAGTTCCGATAACCTGACCTATGTAAACATGTGCCTGTGGCACTTTTTATCGTCTTTTTGTTATTCGGATATTTTCCTGCTGCCGCAGCGCCAGGAGTACAAGGATATTATGGATGTGGCGATCGGGTACATGCGCGACAACCTGCACCGCCCCCTGCTGCTGCAGGAGCTAGCGGCTCATATTCATATTTCCGTTTCCTATTTTTCCGCCCTTTTTAAAAAGAAAACGGGTTATCCGCCGCTGGAATATTTCAATCATATCAAGATACAGAAGGCCTGCCAGTACCTCCAGTTTACCAGGATGCATATCAAAGAGGTGGCTTACAAAATAGGCATCGACGATCCCTTTTATTTCTCCCGTCTCTTCACCAATATGATGGGGATATCCCCGGCGGAATACCGCCAGAAAAAAGAATACCATCGCGTACCAGCGCCCCTGCCCCGCCTGTCAGCGCCTGCAGACTGATGGATAATATTATCCATGCTTTTTAATAAATCCTCCATTTACCGCGTTGGGGGATTGCTCTAATTTTAGATTGTCAAGTTAAGGGTCTTCTCTTTATTCATTCAACCGTAAACGAAACATGCTATTATGAAAAAATGTATTGCTGCGCCATGCACGTATTGCAAGGCTGTACTGTTTCATTCCCGCAGTTTTACCCGTTTAAGGACAGGAGTATTTTTATTCTTCCTGTTTATTACCTCCGGGGCCCTGGCGCAGGGAGGTATCATCGTTAGGGGAACTGTGTCGGATGAGAAGGGACAGGGACTGGCCAATGTGAGCGTGCTTGTGAAAAACACCACCAAAGGGGTATCAAGTGATGCGGCGGGCGCATTCTCTATCGAAGTTCCCGGGGAAAGCTCGGTACTCCAGTTTACTTACACCGGGTATACACCACAGGAAATAACAGTTGGCAAAAACAGGAATCTCCAGATTAAAATGCAAGTTGTGGCGACCGGTCTTGACCCGGTAATCGTGGTGGCATACGGTACACAAAAGAAATCATCGCTGACCGCATCGGTCAGCTCAATCAAGGGATCCGATATCGCCTCCCAGCCGGTGGGCAATATGACCAATGCGCTGGCGGGAAGGGCTGCCGGGCTGATCACGATGCAGGGCACCGGCGAGCCCGGATTTGACGGCTCCAATATTCTTATACGCGGCATCAGCACCACCGGCAGCACGCAGCCATTGGTCATCGTGGATGGTGTGCCGCGCAATTTCTCCAACCTCGATCCCAATAGTGTCGCCACGATCACCATATTGAAAGACGCAGCGGCCGTAGCGCCTTACGGGATGGCCGGCGCCAATGGAGTAATCCTGATCACGACCAAACGAGGCAAGGCCGGAACTCCCGCGCTATCTTATAGTGGTTATGTGGGTTTTCAAAACCCCACAAAGCTTACCCCGTTTGTAAACGCATACGAATACGCCACCATGCGCAACGTAGCAAATGTAAACGCAGGGCTGGCGCCGGTGTATTCTGCTTATGACCTGCAGAAATTCCAGGACGGTTCCGATCCGGACGGGCATCCGAATCATAATGTGCTTAAAGAATTGACGAACAGGAATACCCTGATGACCAGCCACAACGTCTCCTTGTCAGGAGGGAGTGATAAAGTTAAATACTATACAGGCATTGGGTATCTGAAGCAGCAGGGTATGTGGGGCAGGTCATTTTATAATCAATATAACCTGACGGCCAACCTGGATGTGCAGGCTACCAACACAACCAAATTCTCCTTGTCCATGAACGGAAGGGTAGAGGACCGGAACCAGGCGGCAGTGAGCACCGGGTTTATTTTTTACCAGGCATTCCGTACACCGCCTACAGCACCACTTACTTTCAGTAATGGCTTGTGGGGAGCTCATATCGGCCGTTCCGCTTATGCGAATATTTATAACAGCGGCTATGCCAAAACGGTGGGCTATTCCCTCCTCAACCAGGTTTCTATCGAACAGCAATTGCCGATCAAAGGATTAAGTGTAAAAGCAGCGGTCAGCTATGATTTCAATCCCTTCAGCGCCGCTAATCCTGCGAATCCTATGTCCGGCATCGTAAGCCTGGGCAGAATATGGACGTTGCCTATGCCTTATTATTCGGTTGATACAACAAAAAACCCCTATGTCTATTCGCAGGCTGGTGTTGATGGCCCTGCCAAGCCCAATTACCAGCAATATTACCAGCAAAGCCAGGCATTTACTTACCAGGGATTTGTTACGTATAGCCGCCGGTTTGGAAAGCATGATGTGGGGGCGCTGTTTGTGCTGGAAGCAAGAAATACCAAATCAAATGTATTCGGGGCCGCACGAAGCAACTACAGCGTAACCGTGCCTGAATTGAATAACGGTAGTTCCAGCTCCACGGATATCACCAATTACGGTTACTCAGCGGAAGCTAAACAAAAATCGATGGTGTACAGGATCAGTTATGGGTTTGCTGATAAATATCTTTTTGAAGCGTCCGGACGCTATGATGGTAATTATTATTTTGCTCCGGGCAAACGCTTTGGATTTTTTCCCGCCTTCTCTGCCGGATGGAG
>JBEVLT010000354.1:0-3585 GCA_040509055.1 Chitinophagaceae bacterium | reverse complement strand
TAATCTGAAATGAAAATGTAGCAGCTGTTATAAGAAATGGAAAAATCGTTTTATACTTTCATAAGTAAGGTCCAATTAACAAGGGAAATTCTAAAACCGATAGTGTCATTTCTGACGCCTGTAATGGTAGTTGTTTTTGGAAGTATCATCAGTAGAAAAACTGAAGAACTAAACTTAATGTACTTAAAGAGAAAGAATGGCAGGTTAAACGGGCAGAATGTTTCTCAAACATGCAGCTGAGTTTAATGATAATATCTCAATAAGCAGTGCCAGGCTTGCCGAGATTGATTGGAACAGTCAAAACTATACTCAATTCTCTAAGAATAATGGCGACGAAGTGATAGTACTCAAAAGAGGTTATGTCATTGATCAGCATTTTGCTCTCCGAAAAACAAGAAGACCCGGAAGAAATAAGAAAGAAACAGTTTGCTTATACAGCGCCGTTAGAAAAGCACACAATGACATTTTGAATTCAAAATAGCCAGTTCGAAAAGCTTGTAAATAAAGCCGGCATCCTCCGGCAACAAACCTTGCATCCATCAAGAACATGACCCGGCAACGGGCATCCAATCGGATTTACTTCGGTTCAACCCCGGACAGCATTGACCGGCAGCCCTGAAAAGAAAACCCCCGATGGACTCATCGGGGGCAAAATGCATAGAAAACTGTATCGGGAAAGAAAAATTATCAACTAATTTACCGCATCCGGATGGTGCCTACCTGCACCCCGTTGCCGAGCCCGCTTTTGGTAAGGCTGTACGTAAAGTTCAGCAGGAAGTAACGGCGGATCGTGTTCACTTCGCGGTCTTCGATATAGTTCTGGCTCGTATTGCGCGTGATGCCGGTATTACGGTTCAGCAGGTCGAAGGCGCTGAGCTTGATCTCGCCGCGGTTGTACTTCAGGAACTGTTTGCTCAGGCTGGCATTCCACAGCGGCACTTCCACGTTGAAGCCGGCAGCGCGCTGGGTATTGACCGTATACACCAGCGAGGTGCTCAGGAAAAAGTTTTTGGGCAGCTGCCAGTCCGCTGATGTATTGTATTCCTGCGACAGGTACGTATTATTCAATGCGGATTGCAGCGAATAGGTTGTCCGGGTATAATTATAGGCGGCCGACAGCCCGAGGTTCAGCTGATCGGTGGGGTTGAGATCGAAGCGCAGCTCCGGCCCCATCGACATCGTTTTGATGTTATTGCCAATGGTATTGATAAACTGTTTGCCCCGGTTGTACCCGAAATTGCTGCTCAGCTCCACCGTTCCTTTCAGGAAGCGCACCGGCCGGCTGTAGCTGATGCTGCCGTTCAGGTTGTACACGCCATTTACGTTCACCGGTTTTGTTTTCCGTACGCCGGTCAGGGCGTTCACCGAGTCGTAGTTCACGATCTTGTTTTGCGTGGCCATCAGGGCAGCATTGAAGAAAAAGTTCTTGTTCGTAAAAGGGCTCACCAGGTTCAGGTTGGTACGCAGCAGGTGGCTGAATTCCTGCTTCAGGTTCGGGTTGCCCTCGCGGATGTACAGCGGGTTGGTCACATCCGGCACCGGCTGCAGCTGCGCCATGGTAGGCTGGTTGGTATTGGTCATGTACTGCAGCGAAGCGCTTTTGAACTTGGAAATGTTATACTGGAAGCTGGCTGTGGGCAGCAGGTTGCGAAACCGTTTGGTGATCAGGGAGTCCTTGACACCGCTGGTCACTTTGCCCTCCAGTTCGGCCTGCTGCACGGTAAGGCCTACGGAATAATTATAGTTCCGCCGCTGCGTCCGCAACCGGATGCCGCCGTTGGTATAGCTATAGGTGTTTTCAAAATCGTTGGTCAGCTGGGTATTGAGCTTGTCGTATTTGCCGCTCACCTTGTTGTAGTCGTAGGTGGTTTTGTTCGATGTATTTTCCGTATTGCTCCGGCCGAGGCTGAACTCCAGCAGGCTCCTGCGCCACAGCGGCTCGGTGTACACGGCACGGGCGCTGTAGCCGCGCATGTCGCCGTTGGTCGTGTTCCGCTGGTTCAGCGTATCGCGGCGGTACAGGCTGCCGGCATTGTAGTAGCCGATCATGGACTGCAGGTCGCCGTCGCCATTGCTTTCGTTCAGCGAGTTTTGCAGCGAGATGGAAAAGGTCCTGCCCTTTTGCCGGAACTTTTTGCGGAATACAAGCTCGTTGCGGAAGGTATAGCCGTCACGCGAAGAACGGCTGTCGCTGACCGCATCGTTGATCATATCGCCGTTCTCCGCCCTGGTGCGGGAGTCGCTGACCGAATTGTTATCGTTTTGCTGGTAGCTGAGCGAGGGGTTGATCCGCAGCGAATGAAACGAATCGATCTGGTACAGGGCATTTATATTCATCCGGTGGCTGTTGCTCAGGTTGTCGGACACGGCGTTTTGTTCGTAAAAGTTGGTAGACCCGGGCAGGAAGTTTTGCCGCAGCACGCGGCTGGTGCTATGCGGGTTGTAGCGGTTGAAAAAGTAGTTGCTCTGCCAGTCCAGCTTGTCGCCAAACACGTTATTGTAGTTCAGCCCGCCGGCCCAGGTGGTATTGATGCCGCCGTTCAGGTTATTGCCCAGTCCCAGCGCCGCGGCCTCGTCTCCGTTGATGGTAAACGATCCGCCCTGCTTCATCTGGTTCAGCGCCCCGGTAAAGCTGAGGATGTCGGTGAAGGTAAAGCCTTCTGCATTCGTATTGTTGGCCATTCCGATGGCAGACATCTGGCGGGCGCCCTTGAAGGAGTTCACGTTGAAGCGGCCTTCGTACCGGTCGTCGGTGCCGCCCCCGGCGTTGACCTTGCCGAATACGCCTTTCTTCTTATCCTTTTTGAGCTTCAGGTTGATGGTCTTTTCGTAATTGCCGTCGTCGAATCCGGTCAGCTGTGCCTGGTCGCTCTGCTTGTCGTATACCTGCACTTTGTCGATGGCATCGGCCGGCAGGTTGCGGGTAGCGATCTTGGGGTCGTTGCCGAAAAACTCCTTGCCGTCTACCAGCACGCGGTTCACCTTTTCGCCCTGCGCGGTGATCTTGCCGTCCTTGTCCACCTTCACGCCCGGCAGCTTTTTCAGCAGCTGCTCCACGTTGGCATTGGGGATGGTCTTGAAGGAGCCGGCATTGTACTGGATGGTATCGCCGATCATGGTCACCGGCGGCGCCTCGCTGTTGAGCACCACTTCTTCCAGCACCTTGTTCTTGTCGTTGAGGGTGATGCTGCCCAGGTCCAGGCTTTTGGCGCTGTCGCTGATGGTGAAAAAGGTATTGCTGTTGTGGTAGTTCACGTGGCTGATCAGCAGGCGGTAGTCGCCGTTGGGAATGCCCCGCAGCTCAAAGCCGCCCAGGTTGTCCGTCATGGTAAAGGTGATGAGCGAAGAGTCTTTTTTATCCAGTACGGTGATGGTAGCCGAGGGCACGGCCTGTTTACCGAGGGTATCGAAGGCTATGCCTTTGATGCTGCCGTTCTTTTGGGCAGAGGCGGCAATGGCGATGGCGATCAGGAAGAGAGCCAGCAGGTAAGCTTTTCTCATAGCGTCTTTTGATTTCGGCTACGAAAGTATTCTGAGTGCGTGAGGCAGACGGTTAATTTGGATGGGATTAATGTTAATGAAGGT
>JBEVLT010000353.1:0-3407 GCA_040509055.1 Chitinophagaceae bacterium | reverse complement strand
GCGCTACCAGCAATACTACCGCGGCATCAAAGTAGAAAATGCCGAATACCTGGTGCATGGCAAAGGCGGATCGACCGAAGTCATCAACGGCGATTTTCACCGGTTAAATACGATCGCCATCCTGCCGCGGCTCAGCGAAGCACAGGCGCTGGACAAAGCGCTGGGCTTTGTCAATGCCAAACGGTACAAATGGCAGGACGCGGCCCTGGAAAGCCTGGTAAAGAAAAATACCGGCGATCCTGCCGCCACCTATTATCCCAAAGGTGAGATCGTGATCACCAAAGACTTTCTGAAAGGCGGTACCGCGTCACGCCTCGCCTGGAAGTTCACCATCTCTTCGGCACTACCTGCCAACGAGCAATGGATCTATGTGGATGCCGCCAGCGGCGAAGTGATCCGCGAAACACCGCTGGTCTGCAGCGTGAACACACCCTGCACGGCGCAAACGGTGTATAGCGGTACCCTTGGCATCACAGGCGATTCATTTGGCGGCGGCTTCCGCCTGCGCGAGGACCGCAACGGGGTGAACGTGCAAACCCTGGATCTCCAGAACACGATGAACTATGGCGGCGCCATCGATTTTGTAAACAGCAATACCGGTTTTACCAACGGCAGCTGGACCAATTTTGCCCAGGACCGTGATGCGCTGGATGCACACTGGGGCGCGGAAATGGTGCTGGACTACTGGAACACGGTGCACAGCCGCAACAGCCTCAATGGCAGCGGCATCCGCCTGCTGAGCTATGTGCATGCCGACCTGGCCAATGCCCAATGGGTAGGCGGCGTGAACAACCGGTTTATGCAATACGGTGATATCGGCTGGGGACCCCTGACCGCGCTGGATATCTGCGCCCATGAAACCGGGCATGGCATCACCGAATTTACGGCGGGCCTTACACCGGGCACCCAGGAGTCCGGTGCGCTGAACGAAGGTTTCAGCGATATCTGGGCCGCCTGTGTGGAACGCTGGGCGGCCCCGGCCAAACAAACCTGGCTGGTGGGCGAGGAAATATTCGGCGGCTTCCTGAACGGTATCCGCAACATGCAGAATCCCAACGACAACACGACCGGCGAAGGATCGCATCCCGATACCTACCTGGGCAACTTTTGGGACGGTGGCGGCGAGCCACATTTCAACTCCACGGTGCTTTCACACTGGTTCTTCCTGCTTACAGAAGGCGGTACCGGCACCAACGACAACAGCAATGCCTTCAACGTAACCGGCATCGGCATCAGCGATGCAGAGCGCATCGCGTTTCGCGCCCTGTCCGTATACCTCAACTCGTCGGCCAACTATGCCGCGGCGCGCAATGCCACCATACAGGCCGCGCGTGACCTGTTTGGCACCAACTCCTGCCAGGAAGCCTCCACCACGAATGCCTGGTTTGCCGTGGGCGTGGGCGCTGCCTTTGTGTATCCTGCTTATCCCAGCTTCCTGTCGGTCAGCGGCAGCAGCGTGGTATGCGGCAGCTCGGCTAATTATACCGTAGCCGGACTGCCGGCCGGCGCCACGGTATCCTGGTCGCTGTACGGTCCTGATGCCAACGGCCATCCCCTGCCGCTCCAATATGTGTGCGACCTGTCGCAAACCGGCAACCAGGCCACGCTGACCAAAGTAACCGATGGCACCGTGAAGCTGTTTGCCACCGTCAGCAACTGCGGGGGCGTGATGCACTATGCTACCATCACTGTCACTTTTGGCATACCCGAGCTCTATCCCTATGCCGCTTACAATCCCAATTGGGTATACATGCCCGTGGAAGGCACGGTCACCTTCACCGGCTCCACGCTCAACTACGTAACGCTGGAATCGTCCGGCAACAACACCTATTATTGGGAATACGGGGCGGGCACCGGCAATTCGTATTATTACTTCGGCTATACGGGTCCTTCGTTTGCCTACCTGGGCTGGAACACGCCTGTGTATCCTTATGACTATCTCGGCTTCAGCATCCACACCACCAATGCCTGCGGCACACGTTCCGACCCGGTGTATTTCTATTACGACGGGCCTTACCTGTATTACCGCGTGGCGCCGAACCCGGTACGTTCTTCGTTTACCATCAGCCAGACGGCCTTCCGCCGCAATCCTGCGCCGCCCGGCAGGCAACCGCTGAATACAGACCTGGTAAAAGTGCAGATAGCAGACAAGATGGGCAATATCGTATTGGAACAGGCCTGCGCGCCGCGGACGACCACCGCCACCATCAATGTGGCGCACCTGCGGCCGGATGTGTATACCGTGCGATTGTTTACAGGAAATAAAACCGAGACGCACAAGATCATCATCGAACATTGACGCGTAAAGAACGCCGAACCAAAGGGCAGCATTTTGCTGCCCTTTTTTGCTGGTACCAGTACCTGCATTGCGGATTAAATCCGGCAGAATGCTTCCGGATTCGGAATCCGTTGCTTATTTTTCTGTAGCCCTGCTGCCGCCCGTTTGCAGCAAACCATTGAAACCAAAAACCTGTCGAATATGATCACTCCTGCACAAGCCAAAGCCAAATTCGGCGAGCCTGGCCTGGCCGAAGGAAATTACATGCTCGTATGGACCGTGCCGGCCGATATCCGCAGCGCACTGGCCCATGTACGCTTCAGCGCCCTGGGCACCACCGGCTTTCCCGGCAAGATCTACATGAACAAACAGCTGAAAGCGCCGCTGGAAGGCGCTTTGCGCAACATCATCACCCGCGGCTTCGGGCCGGAAATGAAAACCTGGGACGGCTGCTACATCATCCGCAATGCAAGAGGGCTCAGCTCCTGGAGCATGCACTCCTGGGGACTGGCCATCGACGTAAACGCTGCTACCAACCGGCTGGGCGCCAAACCTATTCTCTCCAAAGGGTTTGTGAAAAGCTTTACGGATGTGGGGTTTGACTGGGGCGGCATCTGGAGCAGGCCCGATGGCATGCACTTCCAGTTGGCGGCCTTCAGCGCATAAGAAAGGCAACGACAGGTTCCTCTTCTCCCTGCCCTGCAGGAAGCGAATCGTCGTATCGTTTTTTAATGCTTCGATAAACCCTGCTTACCCTAACAGTATCTTTACCGTTTTAGCAGCGCACATTTTTGAGTGAGTTATCTTTATAGAAGCTCAGGAAGATATTGGCAATTTCCTGGAAAAGCAAGCATGAAGAAAGCGATAAACCGCATTGTGGCGATCCTTCTCCTGCTGCCCGGACTGGCAGCTCCTGGATATGTGATCGCCATCCTGTCCCTGTTTTACCTGACCGAAGCACGTCATCGATCATTCTGACAAACAGGCGCTGAGCTTTTACTATTACCGGACAAGGATCATTAATACCGGCATCAACGTTGTTCCTGATCGGCTTTATGTTCTGGCTGCCCCTGCTTTTGATTCTGCTGCTGGTCAGGAAAATAAAGAAACCGCGCAACATTATCTGGTT
>JBEVLT010000352.1:0-39480 GCA_040509055.1 Chitinophagaceae bacterium | reverse complement strand
CTGCCGCCCCAACCCCTGCTGGACAAACGTGCGGAAGAATACCTGCGCGAAAGTGGCAATATAGAAGACCTGCCCACCCCGGAGCAGGAAAAAGAAGCTGAAAAACAGGGAAAAAAGACACCTTTCAAAAAATAGCGGCCTGTTTCCCGTTGATTCAGAACACCGCACAAATTCACGGAATCGCTAATCCTTGTTTTAACAGCATGGCAGCCCGGGCCCGGCCGATCCGTTGTACTTTTAAGTCATGAAACGATCCGGTGCTGCCGACCTCCCCCTCCACTATGGCTATGTACCTAAATGGCTGGCCGACCGCATGGCCAGGCTCGGACTCGCCATTACGGAAGCCATCATTACCGAATACGGGAAGGAGGAAGTGTTGCGCAGGTTGTCCGATCCGTTCTGGTTCCAGAGCTTTGGCGCCGTCATGGGCATGGACTGGCACTCTTCCGGCATCACCACGTCGGTGATGGGTGCGCTGAAACGGGCCATCAACCCGCATGCAAAACAGCTGGGTATTTACATCTGTGGTGGTAAGGGCAAATTTTCAAAAGAAACACCGTCCGAATTGCTTCGGCTGGCCGACAGTACCGGGCTGGATGGCAATGAACTGGTGCGCTGCAGCAAGCTCAGCGCCAAGGTGGACAATACGGCTGTACAGGACGGCTTCCAGCTTTATACGCACAATTTCATCCTCAGCGATACCGGGCAATGGACGGTGGTGCAGCAGGGCATGGACACGGTCAACCGTACCGCCCGGCGTTACCACTGGCATTCGGCGAGCCTCCGCTCATTTACCGAAACACCGCATACCGGCATCTGCGGCATCAACCAGGGCCAGATCCTCAACCTGACCGATGCCGGCGCAGCCGGCGCCCGGAAGGACATCGTACAGATCGCCGGCGCGAAACCCGGTGATATTATTGGGGAATTTCAGCGACTTTGCATGCCCGGCCACCATGATGTGCAGGCCGGTGACGTGAACACGAAACGGCTGGGCGCTGTACTCTGGCTGGCGCATGAGCAGCACCCCGAAAGTTTTGAAGAATTACTTTTATTGCCCGGCGTGGGGCCGCGTACGGTACAATCGCTTGCACTGGTCAGCGAAGTCATCCATGGTCATCCCTCCCGCTTCTCCGATCCGGCCCGGTTCTCCTTTGCCCATGGCGGCAAAGACGGTCATCCTTTTCCTGTGCCAACCCATGTATACGATGAAACGATCGCTACGCTGCAAACGGCTGTTCATAGAGCAAAGCTGGGCGAAACGGATAAGACGGCAGCAATAAAAAAACTGCACGAGCTGGCTGCCCGTGCAGAAAGAGATTTTATACCCAATTCCAATTTTGATGCGCTGATCCAAAAAGAAAGGGACGAGTCCTGGAAGTACGGCGGCAAAACCGTTTTTGGCAATGCCCGTCCGCCACGTCCGGTACGCAAGGGCGTACAATTGAAATTGTTTTAAACTTTTGTTCAGGCCGGCGCCCCGTTGTGCGACCTGGCGGCTTTGGCGCGGGCAAATACATTGGTCAGGTGTTTACCGGGCCGCTGATAGGCAGCCTTCATGGTTTTTGGTTCGCGCTGCGTTAATTTCCTGATGGCATATACCGCGGCTCCGCCGAGTATCAATGCTGTTGCGATTACTTTCTTATTCATAGTGTACGTTTATGGTATCATTACAATTGACATGCCATTCGCCGGCAGGCCGTCCCTTCTCACTTTATCCATATATTTACCCGCTTGCATCAGAACCGGCTTTGTTTTTGTTTTTACCGCTTCAAATCATCTGCCATGCAATGGATACCGCTGATAGCTGAAGACCAGCTAAAGGATATACTGGAACGATCGGCTACTACGCCGCAGGTCATTTACAAACATTCCACCCGCTGCTCCATCAGCAGCATGGTCAGGCACAGGCTGGATAAAAAACCGGCACCCGGCGGCATCGACTTTTATTACCTCGATATTTTCGCTTACCGGCCGCTATCCAACAAAATAGCACAGGACCTGGGCGTACAGCATGAATCGCCACAGGTATTGCTGATCAAAAACGGGCAATGCGTGTATACAGAAAGCCACATGGCCATCCGCATGGATGAAATAGAAGCCCAAAGCATGATCGCCTGAAACAAGCAGGGCGAAGCCTCACTTAGTTCACCGCTTTCACCGGGCTACAGGTGATAACAGCAGCCGGCATCGTTGTTTGCACACGTTCCTTCAAGAATTGTTCTACCCGCTGCATTACAGCCAGCGAAATAAACAGCCACAACAGCCCGATGATAAAACCGGCCAGCACATCGCTGGCATAATGCACGCGCAGGTAGATGCGGCTGAAACCGATCAGCACGATGAGCAAAGCCAGCAGCACCGTCGATAACCACCGCAGCCAGCCCACCGGCACCGTATGCGCTACGATATACATAAGCAAGCCGTAAAAAGTTACCGCCATGATGGCGTGGCCGCTGGGAAAGCTCAACCCCCTGGCGGCCTGCAGCAGCGGCGGTAGCGGGCGTTTGCGCCGGAACAAATGTTTTAACAGGAACATCAGTGCCAGGCTGCTCAGCGCAATGGCGGCCACCCGGATGGATAACCAGGAATGCGGGCTGACCAGCAGGAAATAAACGATCAGGATCAGGTTGGCCGGGATGAGGAACTGGTGCTTGCCCAGCAGGGTAATGAACAACATGACCCGGCTGGTACGCGCATTTGTCCATGGCTTGATGCGGTCGAAAACCGCCAGGTCGGCCGGCTTATATTTCCGCATGCGGCCGCGCACCAGGAAAACGATCACGGCGATCACCGCCGCAAACAGGAGAAGCGAGATCACTACCTGCGCCGACACAAGAGCGGCTCCATCCCAGAATTGCTGAAAACGATCCGGCATACCCCGGATAGAGCAAACAACATGCAAGGACCGGTCGTCGTTATAAATACGCCCCGGGCCGGCAGGCAAGGAAAATTTTCCTCATGCTGCAACGCGGCGCAAAGTGGCCTGTATCTTCGCGGTACAATTTCAAAAACGCATTGGCTTGCTGCAAATAACATTGGCTAATTTTTTGCAATGCAACCCAGATGCTATCAACCCCTCCGAACTACCAGCGTAAGGTCATTTTCCTTATCCTCATCTTTCTTGTCCTGCGCGGCATCACCGCGTCTGTAATGGAGCTGGGCAACGACGAAACCTACTACTGGCTGTTCAGCCAGCAATTGCAATGGAACTATTTCGACCACCCGGGCATGATAGCGGCCTGGATCCGTTTTTTTACGCTGAACGGCTGGCTGGACCAGTATGAAGTGATGGTACGCGCCGGCAGCATGATCGGCTGCGCTTTTTCCACCTGGTTCCTGTACCGGGCCGTATCGCTGATTCACGATGAGAGGGCCGGCTGGTTTGCGGCCTGCCTGTTCAATGCCTCCCTGTATGCCGGGCTGATCGCCGGCGTGCTGGTCATGCCTGATTCGCCGCAGGTTTTTTTCTGGACCTTTTGCCTGTGGCAGATCGCCCGGCTGCTACAGAACGACCGTAACTGGATGACCTGGTTGCTGGTGGGCGCCGCTGCCGGTCTCTGTATCATGAGCAAGGTGCACGGGGTTTTTCTCTGGTCCGGGCTGGGACTGTTTATTCTTTTCAAAAAAAGAGAGTGGCTCAGGCGGCCACAGCTATACGCCGCATTGCTCCTGTCGCTGCTGATCAGCAGCCCTATCTTTTTCTGGAACCTGGAGTATGATTTTATGACCTGGAAATTCCACAGCGCCCGCGTGGATATCAACCAGACCGATACCGGCAAAGACGGCTTCTGGCTGGAGCTGCTGCAGCAGGTGGTGATCAGCAACCCGGTCAATTTTATCCTGGTGCTGGCAGCCTTCTTTTTTTCACGAAAAAGGAGACCGCTGCACCCGGCGCTGGTGGCCTATAATTTTATCGCCCTGCCGCTGGCGTTGCTGCTCATCGTGATTTCCTGTTTCCGTGATATCTGGTTTCACTGGAGCGGGCCGGCCTACATCACCCTGCTGCCGCTGGCGGCCGTACACCTGGCGCAAACCAGTACCAAAACATTTTTCCCCGGCTGGCTGAAATGGAGTACCGCCGTGTTCCTGCTGGTACTGGCGGCATGGCCGCTGGCCATTGCCTGCTATCCCGGCACGATGGGCAACAAGAGTGGAAAGGACCTGGGCAAAGGTGATGTAACGCTTGACAAATACGGCTGGGAAGAATCCGGCGAGCAGTTTGCGGAACTCTACCGCAAAGAAGTGGCGCAGGGCCGCCTTTCAGGAGATGCGCCGGTGGTTTGCCCCACCTGGTGGGGAGCTCACGTGGAATATTATTTTGCACGGCCCGCTGATGCCCCCGTGATCGGGCTGGGCACCGTTCAATCGCTCCACCAGTACGCCTGGCTGAACACGAAACGCCTGCGTACAGCCGACATGGACACTGCTTACTGTGTGGTGGCTTCCATCGAAGATACCGTTACGGGCAAACTATTTGGCGACTACTACCGCCACCAAGAACTGGTGGCTACCATACCGGTATACCGGTCCGGCAAACCGGTCTCTAATTTTTACATCCACCGCCTCACCGGGTGGAAGGGCAACGAGGTGAACATGGCTGTTATGCAGTAGGCACGGGTCCGGCATTATGTTTCCTGCGCTACCTATAAATGCCGGGATATGCCATCGACCGTGATTGCCAGCATCAGTTACGATACAACTACGGCTACGCTCCGGGTAAGGTTTGTATCAGGGCTGGTCTACGATTATAAAGAGGTGCCGGAAGAGGTATACCGGGCCCTGAAAACCTCGGACGCCAAAGGAATTTACCTGAACCGGCACATCAAAGGAAAATACCTGTTTGAAAAAGTAAATTGAGCACTTACCGGTACGCCGCATTGTACAGGTAAACGGCGCGTTTGGTATTCTTTACACCCCCGATACCAAAAGGAATGCTGATGCCGATAAATCCGGCCCCTACCCCGATCACCGCACCGTTCACCTTTTTACCGGCCACGGCATTGCCTATCTCGTAGCCGATCAGCGCACCGCCGATAAACCCGGTGATAAAGGCCAGTGTATTATTGGTCTTTGCCTTTTGAATGGCGGCAAAAGCCTGTGGATTGGAGCGTACGGTTGACGTCAGCTGCGACATCTTCAATTGTTTGTCATGCTGGTAAAACCGCAGTCCGCCCAGCCCTGCTTTTACCACTTCAATCGAATCTTTGTAGCCGGCCGATTGACCAACCGTAACCGACGCTATGGCCATGGCTGCAATAAATACAAGCAAACGTATCATGTTGTACAGAGTTTTATGATCAGGCTGCCGGGTGGTTGGATTGCCGCTCATCGATCACATAGGTACGGCTCCACTTGTCATGCCAGGGGTAAGAGGGAGAGCCCAGTGCGCTAAAAGGCTCGAATGGTACCAGCCGGCTCAGCGCGCGAAGGAAAGCTTCCTTTGGCGTGATATAAGAACCGTCTTCCCTGACCGCCCGGGTGCCGGTGATCAGTTTGCCCAGCGATTTTCCTTTAAAAATGATCTCAAGCAAGGAAAAATAAGCAACATACAATATAATGGATAGGAGATCTATCAGGCCAAATCCCGGGTCGTCTGCTGTCATCGGATCAACGGATTCCGGATTCAGCATCCCCAGCAACAATCCAAACAGGAACATTAAAACGAGAAAAAAAACTGTGTCAATAAGGTAGTTGGCAAAACGTTTACCGCCGCTGGCTTGCACAAGCTGGTATTCAGGTCCTTCGAAGAGGTGTTGTTCGGTGGATTCCATATGGAGTTTTTACAAGGTGAACAAAATGACTTGGGCCGCAAAATAAGGAAGAAAGGGATCGGATGCGCGCGATCCCGGTTAACTTTTTGCGCCTGCCGGCCTGGCCAGCTCTTCCCCACCGGTTATTCTTCCTATTTTTAACCCGGGGTGGCAAAGCCGCCTGTTCAAACAATGATGCAGGTAAAAAAAATCGCTGGTTTTGCACTGGTACTGATGATGGCGATCACGGCCCGGGCCCAGGAACTGATAGCCCTGAATCTTGCCAGGAACGGGACATACACCCATAGCTCCGCTTCGAAAGTATCCATCCGGCAGACCGTGAGCGGGCAGCAAACGGATGTGTCCATGAACGTAAGCAGTACGATCAACTTTACCGTAACCGGTATCCGCGATACCCTATACCTCATGGAAGCGAGGTATACCCGCCTGGCGGTAGACATGAAGCTTCCGGATGGCAACGTATCGTATAGTTCGGACAAGGACAACGATCCCATGTCCAACCTGCTGGCTATGATCATCAACAAGCCTTTCGATATCCGGATGACAAAAAAAGGCAGGATTACAGCAAGCAGCGGGGTCGAATCGTTAATTGCAGGGATTGCCGATTCGCTTGCGGGGGTATCCGATGCGCAAAAACAACAGCTCAGGGACCAGGTTACAAAAGCATATGGCGATCAGGCGCTGAAAGGAAGCATCGAAATGGTAACTGCCCTATTCCCGGATACCAGGGTGGCGCCGGGCAACAAATGGTCTGTACGCAGCAGGCTGGAATCCGGTCTGCCGGCTGCAGTGGAAACGATCTACGAACTGAAAGCAGTCACGGACTCTTCTTACCGCATCGCAGGAAGTTCGCTGATCCGCACGGAGAACAAGGATGAGTACATGCCATTGGACAAGATGTTCGTAAAATACGACCTGACCGGGACCATGCTGACTGACATCGAGATCGATAAGAAAACCGGGTGGATCATTTCTTGTGCCGGTAAACAACAGATTGCCGGTACTGCGGAGATGAAGACCGATGCAGGGCCGTCCGCTACCGGTATGATCATCACGATGATCATAAAAAACGAGCTGACGACCACGCGGTAAGCTGCGCCGGACTACCGCGCAAAGACCGATTGCTTCCAGATGTCCTGGAAATAATCGCCCCGTGCCGTATCGCGGTAGTAAATAGCGCAATGAAAGGCGAAGCCGCCGATCGACCGGGAATAAACAATCACATAGTTATTATATACCTCCCCGGTAATCCTTAACCAGGTTTTATCAAATGTCTTTCCGCCGATCGTTTCCGTGGTATAAACACTATCGATAGTGGCTTTGGGTAAGTACGATTTCGTATAGGCGCTCACCAGTTCCTGCCGCACCTGCTTCAGCAGCTGCGACCAGTCCTTTGTATCATAAGTATCCAGCGGCGTCACCGAGGCGATCATCGACGTACCTATCATCGCCTGCCAGCCTGTATCGCTGATATGCAGCAGCACTTTTTCAGGATTCACCTGTTCAGAAGGCGGCTGGTACACGGGCCGGTTTTCGTTTGCAGGCGAAGGGCTGTCGTACACCACGCCTTCCTGCGGGGTAATGGTTTGCCGCTGCATGGCCCTGAGCCGTCTTTCTCTCGTATAAATAAATGCCGAATCCTCTATCCTCAGGTAAGAGGGCACCGATATCTTCCAGCCCAGCGATTCAAAGCTGAAGGCTCGTGTATCGCCCTGCGAACGGCAATGCCAGCTATTCAGCAACAGGAGTGTAGCCACGAAAAAAATCATCTTCTGCATACAGGCTAATTGTGCGCGTGAATGTACAAAAAAAAGCCGCCCCGGGAACCGGGACGGCTGTACGTATAAACCTTATAACCCTGTAAGCTTAGAGTTTCATGATCTTAAATGAATGCCAGATCCAGCCAGCCTGGAAGCGGATGAAATAAGTACCGGCAGCCAGCCCGGCCAGGTTGATCGTTTTTTCCTGGCGCAGTGCATTTTCCGCCAGCTTTTCTTCATACACCACGCGGCCTGTTGCGTCCACGATCCACATCAGCGTGGGCAGGTGATTTTTCAGCAGCTTCAGGTGTACCACATCGCGCGTCGGCACCGGGTAAATGATGATACCGCTCAGGATATGATCGGCACGCTGTCCTCCGATGGTGATCAGCATAGAATCCTTCAGGTTCGGGTACTGCACCGATACGGCGGTAGCCCATACCGTACCGTCGTCCAGCGGCTCTACCAGCCCGGTCGCGCTGATCGTGGCCTTGCCGGTAACCGGGGTCAGATGCCAGGTCACATCCCTGAAAGTGGCGTTAGCCGGGGTGATGGTGGCGACCATTTGCAGGTTATCCGTGCTGGTGCGGATCTCCGGTACCACACCATTCAGCGTGCTTACCTTCAACCCGGTAGCTACGATGGTCTGGTTGCTGATGGTAATGAGGATGGAGTCTTTTATTTTAGTGTCGATCACCGACACGGCTTTGGCCCATACCGTACCATTGGTCCGCGCCGTCACCACTCCGGAACCATTGATCGTAGCGGTGCCGGTAACCGGGATGAGGAACCAGTTGACAGCCTGGTTGGCAGACGCCGGGGTAATTACAGAGGTGAGCGCCAGCGTACCGGCATTGGTAGTGATCGCAGCCGGCACGCTGCCCAGTGTCGCAACTTTCAGCCCGATCAGGCCCGACGGGGCAATGTTTTGCGCATAGGCACGGAGTTCGCCGGCACGTGTTTCAGTCCAGGTAGCAACGGTCAGGTTATTGGGGATATTATGAATAAAGCCGAAACGGCCTTTGGGGGTGGCCAGGCCAGCGGTGGTAGAGCTGATCTCTACCCGGTTGCCCGGCCAGATGAAATTGCCAATGGCATCGAGCCGCGTTACATACATCCGGTAATCCTTGTCGTAGCTCATAAACATGGGATTGTCATTCACAACCGACAGCTGCCCGGATTGCTGGTCCATATTGGCGCTGATCGGGTATACTTCCTTTGCCGTATTGCCCAGTTGCCGGGCGCCGGTACTTTTTAAAAACTTCTGTACATATACCCCGTACTGCGACTGCAGGGTATTGCTGTAGGAGCATACCGACCACACATAGGGCGAGCCGGGCACCAGCATCATATTGGTCGTTTGCTGGTAGGCGTCCGCGGGAGCCTGGTTGGTGCTGAACGCAGCGCCGTTCAGGCCATACGGAAGCGTGCCGTCGGGGTTGATGCGCTGCACAAAGGAATTGAAGCGGCTGCCCTGGCTGACATAGTATCCGAAATAAGTGGTATCGTTTTCAGCGATCATGGAATAATAACGGGCGCCCGAAGAAGTCTGGTTGCTCAGCTGCACCGGCGCCGACCACATGGCCGTGCCGTTATTGGCATACCGCTGCGCAAACAAAGTAGTAGAGATGCCCACGCCTGCACGCTGGAAAACAACGGTGAAGGTGCCGCCCGATCCGCCAACGATCTGGCCCCTTGAAGTGCGGGTAGACCCTACCCTTACCTGTACCGGGCTGCTCCAGCCCAGGTTACCGCCAATGGCTATCTTCTGCAGGTTGAGCGTATTGCTTGCGCTTTCGCTCCAGCCGGCTACCGTTTCGCCGGTAGAAAGTACGGCTACATAGGGAGAAAGGCCGGTGCCCAGTACCACGCCATCGGCGCCCCAGAGCAGGGTGCCGTCCTGCGCCACTTTGTGTACCACGGCTACGTTGCTACTGCTGCCGTTCCGCTGGTCCTGCGAGGCAATGATCAGGTTACCTGCCGCATCGAGGGCTACGTTGAATACATAAGTTGCGGTGCCGCTGGGCTTGCTGTTCACCACCACGCCGTTTGGCCCCAGCAGCTTCCTGCCGTTGATATCGAGCAGCTGCGCCCGCATGACGTAGCCGCCGGTTACGGCGTTGTAAAAGGCAATCCAGGTCTTACCATCCGAAGTAAAGGCTGTTTGCATATCGGCCACCGTCATTTCGGCGACATCCAGGTTTACGGCAATGTTGGTGTTCCATTGGGCGGTAGCAAAAAACGTAGTGAAAAAAAGAGATAAAAAGAGGTAGAGTTTTCTCATAGCTTGAAAAATTAGCAGTTAGTGATAGTTTTAAAAATAATCCATCATCCGCTCATCGCAGCCGGATTGTTACCAAACAGGCAAACAAGTACACGAACCGGCTAAATGAACTGACAAAATTTTTAATGGCAGGCTGTTATTTGCCCAGGCTGTAGATGGCAGCAAAAAACTGGGGGCCATAGGCTTCCCCGATCGGGATCACCTGGTCGCCGATAAAGATACGCTGCCGCTCGATGGCATCGATCTTTTCCAGGTTCACGATATACGATTTCTGCACCCTGAAAAACCGCTGGCCCGGCAGCAGGTCTTCAAAGGTCTTCATGTTCTGCAGCGTGATGATGCGGCGCCGGTCTGACAGCACGATGGAAATATAGTTCTTCAGTCCTTCGATATATAATATATCGGACAGGTTCACTTTTACCATGCGGTTGTCCGTCTTCACGAAAATAAAATCCGTAGCGGCAGGAATCGGGGATTCTTTCACCGGTATATCGGCCAGCCGGGCCGCTTTCTCCACGGCTTTGTAAAAACGTTCGAACGAAACCGGCTTCAGCAGGTAATCGGTGATATCGTGCTCATAACCATGAATGGCATACTCGTTATAAGCGGAAATGATGATCACCTGGGCGCGGCTCTGCAGCAGGTTCATAAACTGCAGGCCGGTCAGCTGCGGCATTTGTATATCCAGGAAGATCAGGTCGATCTTCTCTTTTTGCAGCTGCATCAGCGCTTCCACGGGACTGGTAAACGTACCGGCCAGCTGCAGGAACGGCACTTTCGGAATATATTCCGCAATCACATCGATGGCCAGCGGCTCATCGTCCACAACAAGACAGCGCAGCATCAGGAATCAGTTCTGGTGTAATAAAATACCCGCGGGAAAGCTCCGGGAAGTTAAGCTATGGCAGGCTCACTGCGACAAAAATAGAACTAAATCGCATTCGTAAAATTCATCGCTGTCGCGGATGGTAAGCTGGTGACGCGACGGGTACAGCAGCTCCAGCCGCTTCCGCACATTGCTCAGCCCTACGCCGCCTGCATGGTCTTTGTTGTCCAGGTTTTTGCGGTTCTTTACGTGCAGGATCAGCCGGTCGCCTTCGATAAGCAGGTGAATGGTAAAAGGGTGCTGTGCATCGGAAAGAATACCGTGCTTGAAGCCGTTTTCGATAAACGGCACCAGCAGCAGCGGTGCAATCTTTTTGCCGTCCGGTTCCCCTTCTACCAGGAACTCCACGAGCAGCCGGTCCCGGAACCGGATCTGCTGCAGGCCGATATAATTTTTGAGATAACCGATCTCGTTCACCAGGCTCACGCGGTGCTGCTCGTCTTCTCCTTCGTACAGCATGTACCGCATCAGTTCGCTCAGTTTGAGCACCGCAGCCGGCGTATCATCGCTCTTCTTCAGCGATAGTGAATAAATACTGTTCAGCGAGTTGAACAGGAAATGCGGGTTTACCTGCATGCGCAGGAAAGACAGTTCCGCCTCCCGCTTTTTACTCTCCAGTTCCTTTCGCTGCTTTTCACCGCGGATCCAGTTGGCGGCCAGGCCCCAGCCATAGGCCAGTACGCTGACAAAGGTGCCGGTGAATATGGTTTTTACCAGGTAGCGCCCAAAGGAGAAGAAGACCGGTTTGTTTTCATCGCCATCGATGTAGTGGCTCACCCGTACGTACTCAAAACGCGGCAGGCAAACAGCGAGGTATTTAATACACCCTACCAGCAGGATCAGCACATAGGTGTGCACGATCATCTGCCAGTACCGCTTGCTCTGCAGGCCGGTGGGAATCACGAACCACACCAGTGGGAAAAAGACCAGGTAATTCAGAAATCCCCAAAGGATGTATACCGAACCCGTCTCGTACCACCACCGCGCATAGCCAAATCCCTGCATATTGCCTTTGAGCGCAATAAGGCCAAGTGCAATGGCCACCAGCCAAAGCAGGTACCCGCCTGCAAAACGGGTAAGCCATTTTTTGTATGCAAACGACAGCGGCAAAGATGGATAGCGATACGTTATTGAAGCCACAACTTACAAACTTTTTTATGCAGTCCGGCACCAGGGGAAGGGCGGGATCACAGGAATGTCCAAAATTGCCGGGAACTTCGTTAGCCTCCATAAAAAAAGGACTAACCGGCTCCGGGCAGGGACGAAACCGTTCCGGGAATACCTTTTCTTCCGCAACAGGCCGATCCGGCCGGCAAAAGAACCCGGTGTACAAAATAAAAAACCCTGTTTCTGTTGCGACAAAAACAAGGTCTTCCGTAAGTAGTTGTATGAGCCGGTATGCCGATCCTGTTACTTTGCCAGCTTGCTGATCCGCTTTATAGAAATAAAATCCTTTTGCTTTACAGAGTATATCTCTGCCTGCACCCAGCTTATGGTCACCGCTTTTCCTTTCAGCAACAAAGGATTGGCCTTATATTCATCAGCCCCTTCGAAATAGTCCAGCCAGATCACTTTGGTTAGCTTGCCCGCGGCGTCCTTTACTGTCACATACACATGATCGGTCGCCTCCACATAGGTAACCGTACCTTTCACTTCTCCCTTTATGACGTCCTCATCATCCACATCACCGTATTGCATAAACAATTCGAGGAAAGCAGGACAGCTAAGCGCCAGTTTCATTCCTATTTTTTCACCAATTTTCTCACCCGTTTCGTCATCCAGCTTTTCAAAGTCTATCCCTTCTTCTTTGGCGATGGCTTCAAAATGGATGGCCGATGCTTTGAGGATACAATTCTGGGCAAGTTCATCGAAGTCTTTGCTGCTCTTTATCCTGCTCTTCACTTCGTTGAGGCATTTGCAACTGCTATCCACGGCTTTTTCCAGCGCTGTTTTCTGGGCAGCGGCATTGGCCGTCAAAAAACAAACTGTTACAATGAAAAGAAGCTTTCTCATATTAACCGGTTTTTAAATAAAAGAACTCCGGCCGCAACCGGAGCTCCTGCATTATTCTATTAACAGACCGTGTCAATCGCAGTACCCGTTATTTGTGACGGGCAAATTCGGACCGGATCACGTTCAGGGCGCCTCCGGCCTTGAACCATTCGATCTGCTGGGCATTGTATGTGTGGTTCACTTTGATCACGTCCACCGTACCATCCTTGTGGTTCAGCTCCACGGTGAGCTGTTCGCCGGGTGCAAACGAAGTCAGCCCTACGATGTCGACGATATCGTCTTCCTGCACTTTGTCGTAATCTGCCTTGTCGGCAAAGGTGAGCGCCAGCATACCCTGCTTTTTCAGGTTGGTCTCGTGGATACGGGCAAAACTGCGCACAATGATGGCCCGTACACCCAGGTGCCTGGGTTCCATGGCCGCATGCTCGCGGGACGATCCTTCGCCGTAGTTTTCATCGCCCACCACCACACTGCCGATGCTGGCCGCTTTATAGGCGCGGGCCGTAGCCGGTACCGGGCCATATTCGCCGGTCAACTGGTTCTTTACCGTATCGGTTTCGTTATTGAAATAGTTGATGGCGCCGATCAGCATGTTGTTGCTGATATTGTCCAGGTGGCCCCGAAACTTGAGCCACGGACCTGCCATCGAAATATGGTCGGTCGTACATTTTCCTTTGGCCTTGATCAGCAGCTTGAGGCCCTGCAGGTCGTAGCCCTCCCAGGGGGCAAAAGCTGCCAGCAGTTGCAGACGCTGGCTGTTCGGGTCCACGATCACCTTTACTTCGCTGCCGTCTTTGGCGGGCGCCTGGTAACCGGCATCCTTAACATCAAACCCTTTGGGCGGCAGTTCAAAACCCGACGGTTCGTTGAGGAGCACTTCCTCGCCGTTTGCGTTTTTCAGCTTATCGGTCAGGGGGTTGAAGGCGATGGAACCGGCAATAGCCAGGGCCGTTACTATCTCGGGGCTGGCTACAAAAGCGTGGGTAGAGGCCAGGCCGTCATTGCGCTTGGCAAAATTCCTGTTGAAGGATGTGATGATCGTGTTCTTGCGGGTGGGGTCATCGATATGGCGCGCCCATTGACCGATACAGGGACCGCAGGCATTGGCCAGCACTACGCCGCCCACATTTTCAAATGTATTGATAAACCCGTCGCGCTCGATGGTGTAGCGCACCAGCTCGCTGCCGGGTGTAACCGTAAACTCGCTATTGGCTTTCAGCCCCTTGCTTACCGCGTCGCGTACGATGGAAGCCGAGCGGCTGATATCCTCGTACGAAGAGTTGGTACAGCTGCCGATCAGCGCCACTTCCAGCTTTTCCGGCCAGCCGTTTGTCTTTACCGCTTCTGCCATTTGAGAGATCGGCGTAGCCAGGTCGGGTGTAAAAGGTCCGTTGATGTACGGCTCCAGCGTGCTGAGATCGAGCTCGAGCACCTGGTCGTAATATTTTTCGGGCTTGGCATATACTTCCGGGTCCGGGCGCAGGTGCTCGCGGATGCCGTCAGCGAGCTTGGCCACTTCCTTACGGCCGGTGGCTTTCAGGTAGTCGCTCATTTTTTCGTCGTAGGCAAATATGGAGCAGGTAGCCCCGATCTCCGCGCCCATGTTGCACACCGTGCCCTTGCCGGTAGCGCTCATGCTGTCGGCGCCTTCACCGAAATACTCCACGATAGCGCCGGTGCCGCCCTTTACGGTCAGCTGCCCGGCTACCCACAGGATCACGTCTTTGGCCGAGGTCCAGCCGTTCATTTTGCCGGTCAGTTTCACCCCGATCAGTTTGGGCATTTTCAGCTCCCAGGCCAGTCCGGCCATCACATCTACCGCATCGGCGCCACCCACACCTACGGCTACCATGCCGAGCCCGCCGGCGTTGGGCGTATGGCTGTCGGTACCGATCATCATGCCACCGGGGAAAGCATAGTTCTCCAGCACTACCTGGTGGATGATGCCGGCGCCCGGTTTCCAGAAACCGATGCCGTATTTATTGGAAATGGAGGAAAGGAAATCGTATACTTCCCGGTTGGTCTCGATCGCCTGCTCCAGGTCTATTTTGGCTCCTAACTTGGCCTGTATCAGGTGGTCGCAGTGCACGGTGGAAGGCACGGCCACTTTGTCGCGCCCGCAGGTCATGAACTGGAGCAGGGCCATCTGGGCCGTAGCGTCCTGCATGGCTACCCTGTCCGGCGCAAAATCCACGTAATCCTTGCCGCGGGCATAGGGTTTTTTAGGCAGGGGGGTAAACAGGTGACTATACAATATCTTTTCTGCCAGCGTCAGCGGCTTGCCGAGCAGCTTGCGGGCAGCTTCGATTTTTTCGGGCATTTCCTTGTACAACTTCTTGATAAGATCGAGGTCGAAAACCATAGCAGAGCATTTAAATGTTTGAACTTCATGTTGCAAACCGGGAGGGGCGCCGGTCCGGAGCAACCCTTTGGATTTGCAACCGGCACATTTGCAATTGAATGTGACGCGAATTTACGAAAGTTCGGCGGGTTGAAAAAGCTTATTGCACGATTGGCGGGTATTTTTTACATTAGCAGCATGAACAGGTTCAAGGATATCATCGAATGGAATGCCTTTGGGGTTTGTTCAGCGATCGGCAACCGCATGGGTATCGCCACCACCCGCATCCGCCAGTATTTTATTTATGCCTCGCTCCTTACGGTGGGCTCCCCCATCATCATCTACATGGTACTGGCTTTCTGGAGAAACATCCGCAAATACGTGATGGCCGGCAAACGGAATCCGTGGTATTACCAGTGAGGAAAGTCCGAAGCAGGGCCGTGAAGCCTAGAACCAACTTTCGGACCAGGAGCTTTCCGACTTCCGGACGTTCAAATCAGGTCCTTCACCTTCGCCACCACGGCATCCACTTCTTCCTTCGTATTGTACTTGCTGAATGAAAAGCGGACGGTAACCAGGTTGGGATTATTATTGATGGCCTGGATCACATGCGAACCTATGTCGGCGCCGCTGCTGCAGGCACTCCCGCCCGATACGCAGATATGGTTGATATCGAGATTGAAGAGGATCAGTTCCGATTTTTCCGTTTTAGGGAAGGCTGCGCTCAGCACGGTATACAGTGAGCTGCCTTCAAAATCGCCATTGAAAACCACACCCGGAATATGCTCCCGGAGCTGTCCGATCATGTAGGTTTTCAGGGATTGTATGTAGGCACTGTCTTTTTCATGATGGGTCATGGCCAGCTCCAGCGCTTTGGCAAACCCGACGATGCCATACAGGTTTTCCGTACCGGCCCGCATATTGCGCTCCTGGCTGCCACCGAAGATGAACGGCTTGATCTTTACATTGTCGTTGATGTACAGGATACCCACCCCCTTGGGACCATGAAACTTGTGACCTGCCGCCGAAATAAAATGCACCGGTATTTTTCGCAGGTCGATCGGGTAATGCCCCACGGTCTGCACACAATCTGAATGAAAAATCGCGTTGTACTTCTGGCAGAGCTGGCCCACGGCCTTGACCGGCAGCAGGTTCCCGATCTCGTTGTTGGCATGCATCAGCGATACCAAGCAGCGCTCCTTACGTTCCGCCAGCTGTGCTTCCAGGTCCTGCAGGTCCACATGGCCATTGGGCAGCAGCTTTACAAAGCTGTAGCTCACATCGCCGCATCCATAATGCTGCACGGTATGCAGTACGGCATGGTGCTCCACCGGGGAGGTGATGATATGCCGGCAACCCAGGTCGCGGATAGCGGATAAAATAGCGGTATTGTTGCTCTCGGTACCGCCACTGGTAAAGAATACCTCACCCGGGTGTGCATTCAGCAGTTTGGCCACGGACTTCCGTGCATTCTCCACGGCCAGCCTCGATTCGCGGCCATACGAGTAAATGGAAGAGGGATTGCCGAAATGCGAAGTCATGTACGGCAGCATGGCGTCCAGCACCTCTTTGTCGAGCGAAGTAGTTGCGGCGTTGTCGAAATAGATCCTGTCCATAAGTTATTGCAAGCCTTCAGATTTTGAGGGCGGGTTCTACCCTTACCGGAAGAGGGCGCAAAGATAATTTATTCGCCACAAGCCATGAAGCCTTTTATCAAATACCGCCGGCATGGCGTTGTTTTTGATGCATGCAAAAAAGCGGCTATCAACACGCTGGCCGGACCAACACTTTCAGCGGTAGAGACAGGCCGGGGAATGAAGAGATCATGCAGGAACCGGGACCACTGCCGGCTTAATAATTTGTTTCCGGCAGCGGTATGCCCGTTTTATTTTCCCGTTGTGCAGAGAAAAAAGTAAATTTAAACTGCTTAATAATCCGACATGAACCATGACCAACCGACGGAGTGCCCAAACCAGGGCCGCCGTAATTTCCTGAAAAAGTCAACGGCGATTGCCGCGCTGTCCATTGCCTCGCCGGCCATCGTGAAGGCCGGCACCTGCGATGAAAAGATCGCCGGCTGGTTTGAAAAAATGCCCCTGGAGATCGAAGTGAACGGGGTAAAGTTTGAACTGGCTGTGGAGCCGCGGGTCACCCTGCTCGATCTGCTGCGGGAGCAGCTGTCGCTTACCGGCACCAAAAAAGGCTGCGATCATGGCCAGTGCGGCGCCTGTACGGTGCATGTGGACGGCCGCCGCATCAACTCCTGCCTTACCCTTGCCGTAATGCAGCAGGGCAAAAAAATAACCACCATCGAAGGGCTGGCCTCCGGCGACGACCTGCACCCGATGCAGGAGGCGTTTATCAAACATGACGGGTTCCAGTGCGGCTACTGCACGCCGGGCCAGATCATGTCGGCCATCGCCTGCATCCGCGAAGGGCATGCAGGCAGCGAAGAGGAAATACGTGAATACATGAGTGGCAATATCTGCCGCTGCGGCGCCTACCCCAACATCGTGGATGCCATCACGGACGTAAAAAAAGGAGGGCAGCCGGTATGATCAATTTTGAATACACCCGCGTCTATTCCGTCAAAGCCGCTGTGGATACCCTGGCCAAAAACCCGGCAGGTGGTTTTATTGCCGGCGGCACCAACCTGGTAGACCTGATGAAGAAAGGCGTAACCGCCCCGGTGCGGCTGGTAGACATCAACAACCTGCCGCTGAAGCAGGTGGAAGAAACCAGCCAGGGACTGGCCATCGGCGCACTGGCGCTCAACAGCGATGTGGCCGAACATACCCTTGTAAAAGATAAATACCCGCTGCTGAGCCTGGCGCTCAAAGCCGGCGCTTCGGCCCAGCTCCGGAACATGGCCACCGTTGGCGGCAACATGATGCAGCGCACCCGCTGCACTTATTTTTACGATACGGTGATGCCCTGCAACAAACGAAATCCCGGCAGTGGTTGCGGCGCCCTGCAGGGTTACAACCGCATGCATGCCATTTTCGGCGCCAGCGATCAGTGCATTGCCGTACACCCCAGCGATATGTGCGTGGCCCTCGCAGCACTCGACGCCACCGTGCAGGTCAGCGGGCCCAAAGGCGACCGGAGCATCCCCTTTACCGACTTCCACCGCCTGCCGGGTACTATGCCGGACAAAGACAATACCCTGCAAAAAGGTGAGCTGATCACGGGCGTCATTATACCGGCCAATGATCTGGCACAGCATGCCGCCTACCTGAAGCTCAGGGACCGTGCCTCCTACGCCTTTGCACTGGTATCCGTGGCAGCAGCGCTGCAACTGAACGGCGGCACCATTGCGCAGGCGCGGCTGGCCATGGGCGGCGTAGCCCATAAGCCCTGGCGGCTGAACGAAGCTGAAAGGTTCCTGGCCGGCAAACCGGCTTCCGTACAGGCATTCGAACAGGCGGCGGCGCTGGCGATGAAAGGCGCAAAGGGATACGGGCATAATAATTTCAAACTGAAGATGGCGCCGGCCGCTATTGTGCAGGCCCTGTCGCAGGCAGCGGCGATCAGTTGATATTTTTTTTAACGAAGCACACTCCATCAAATCAATATGGACAACTATTTTTTAGCTGCAACGGAATGGCCCGCACCGGCCGATCGCGTGGATGGTAAAGACAAGGTGACCGGCGCTGCCAGGTATGCGGCAGAGCACCTGCTGCCCGGCATGACTTACGCGGTGCTCGTTACCAGCACCATCACCAGGGGCAAAATAAAAAACCTGGATACGCGTGCAGCCGAACAGGCGCCCGGCGTGCTCGCCGTCCTGTCTCACCTGAATGCACCGAAAGTGCCGGGTTTTGCACCGGCTGACAACCAAACCGGTTCGCGCGGCTGGCAGGGGTTGAAGGTCTTTTACGATAACACGGTCTGGTCCAACGGGCAGCCGATCGCCATTGTAGTAGCCGATACTTACGAACGCGCCGTCTATGCCGCCTCGCTGGTAAAGGCTCAATATGAAAAGGCACCGCACGAAACCGATCTGCACAAAAACATCGGCAAGGCCGCAGCGCCACGCGGTGGCCGCGGTTCGGTGTACACACGCGGAGAAGCGGATGCCTACAAAAAAGCGCCGGTATGGATCGAGGAAGAATACATCCTGCCTACCGAAACGCACAACCCGATGGAGCTGCATGCCATCGTTGCCAACTGGGAAGCTGCCGACAAGCTGACGGTATATGATAAAACGCAGGGACCCAAAGACACGCAGCGCAGCCTGATGCAGGCCTTTCAATTGCCGGAAGCCAATGTACAGGTGATTGCCGAATACGTGGGCGGAGGCTTTGGCAGCGCACTGCGCGTATGGCCGCATGAAATAGCCGCCGTGCTGGCCGCAAAAAAAATCAACAAGCCGGTTAAGCTGGTGCTGACCCGCGATCAAATGTTTACTACGGTCGGCTACCGGCCCTATACCTGGCAAAAGATCGGCCTTGGCGCCACTGCCGATGGGAAACTGACCGGGCTGACCCACCTGGCGATAGCGCAGACCTCGGCTTACGAGAACTTTACCGAAGGCGTTACCAATGCCTCCAAATTCCTGTATGCCTGTCCCAACGTAAATACCGACTACAAACTGGTGCCGCTCGATGTAGCCACACCTACCTGGATGCGCGGCCCCGGCGAGGCCACCGGGTGTTTTGCCCTGGAGTCGGCCATCGACGAACTTTCTTACAAGCTGGGCCTGGACCCCATCGAATTGCGGCTGCGCAACTATGCAGAAACCGATCCCGAGCGAAACCTGCCCTGGTCCAGCAAATATTTAAAGGAATGCTACCAGCTGGGCGCTGAAAAGATCGGCTGGAGCAACAGAAAACAGGCTCCCCGCTCCATGCAGGAAAACGGCATGCTGACGGGTTATGGCATGAGCACCGGTGTATTCAGCGCCATGCGATGGAATGCCACGGTGAAAGCCATCCTGAGATACGATGGAACATTGTTGCTCCAAAGCGCCGTCAGCGATTCCGGTCCCGGCACCGCCACCGCGATGGTACAGATCGCATCAGAAACGCTGAAGCTGCCTGCTGCAAAGATCCGGTTCGAGCTCGGCGATACCGATCTGCCGCCCGGCCCCACCCAGGGCGGCTCCGCCACCACGTCCACGCTCGGCTCGGCCGTACACGATGCATGTACTGCCCTGGGACAGCAACTACTGCAACTGGCCCTGAAAAGCGGTACCGCTGCACTCCAGACGGCCCGGCAGGAAAACCTGGCGCTGGAAAACGGGCAGGTGATTTTATCCACCGACCGGAATATCCGGATCGGCTATGCGGAACTGCTGCAGGAACAGAACCTGCCGCAACTGGAAATAACAAAGGATTCGAAAGGCGGCGAAGAGCTCCGCAAATACTCCATGTATTCCTTTTCCGTGCATTTTGTGAAAGTACATGTGCATCCGCGCACGGGCATCGTTCGCGTAAAGCAGGTAGCCACCGCAGGCGATGCAGGGAAGATCGTCAGTGAAAAAACAGCCCGCAGCCAGATGATCGGCGGCGTGGTCGGCGGTATCGGCATGGCATTGACCGAGGAAGCGATCATCGACCACCGGTATGGCCGTTACGTCAACAATAATTTTGCCGATTACCACGTACCGGTAAATGCAGATGTGCCACGCATCGATGCGGTATTTGTCAACAAGCCCGACCCGGTGCTGAACCCGATGGGGGCCAAAGGCATGGGCGAGATCGCGCTGATCGGTTTTGCCGCGGCGGTCGCCAATGCCGTGTATCATGCTACCGGCAGGCGCATCCGCGAACTGCCTGTTACTCCTGATAAGCTATTGTAAAAAAACGAAGCAGCAGGCTAAAGCATGAACTCGCGTATATCCCGCATGATCTGCGCGGCGATATTGCTGGCCTTGGTTTCGAAGTCGCTTTCGGCATAGATGCGGATGATCGGTTCTGTATTGGAGGGACGCAGGTGCGCCCAGTCGTTGTCAAACTCGATCTTCAGCCCGTCTTCCGTATTGACAGGGTGCTTCTTGTATTTCTTTTTGATCTTTTCAAAAATGCCTTTTACATCGATGCCATTCTCCAGCTCGATCTTGTTCTTGGAGATGAAATAATCCGGGTAGAGCCCGCGCAGGTATTTGATACCCTTTTTATCCTGGGCGGCCAGGTGACTGAGAAACAGCCCGATGCCGATCAGCGCATCGCGGCCGTAATGAAAATCGGGTACGATGATGCCGCCATTTCCTTCTCCACCGATCACGGCATTTACTTCTTTCATTTTTTTCACCACGTTCACTTCGCCTACCGCTGAAGGGAAATATTCCGCGCCATGCTTCAGCGTAATTTCTTTGAGCGCTTTGGTGCTGCTCATGTTGCTGACGGTATTGCCTTTTCTTTTGCCAAGTACATAATCCGCCACCGCCACCAGTGTATATTCTTCGCCAAACATGCTGCCGTCTTCATTCACAAAACAAAGCCGGTCTACGTCCGGGTCTACGGCTATCCCGAAATCAGCTTTTTGCTTCACTACTTCGGCGCTCAGGCCTGACAGGTGTTGCGGTACGGGCTCGGGATTATGGGCAAACTTTCCGTTCACTTCGCCGTTCAGCACGATCACATCCTCCACACCCAGCGCCTTCAGCAGGGCCGGAACGAAAATGGCGCCCGTGGAATTGATCGTGTCCACCACCACTTTGAATTTCCGGCCGGCAATAGCCTCCGCATTCACCAGCGGGTAAGCCAGTATGGCATCGATATGCTTTTGCAGGTAGCTGTCATTCGCAGACAGCTTGCCGAGTTTATCCACCGGCGCAAAGCTGAAGTCTTCTTTTCCGGCTATTTCCAGCACCCTTTCGCCCACTTCTGCCGAAATGAACTCGCCGTCTTTATTCAGCAGCTTCAGGGCATTCCACTCTTTGGGGTTGTGGCTGGCCGTCAAAATAATACCGCCATCGGCTTTTTCCAGGGTTACCGCCAGCTCCACGGTGGGTGTGGTGGAAAGCCCCAGGTCCACTACATCGATGCCCAGCCCGGTGAGCGTGCTTACCACCAGGTCGCGCACCATTTCTCCGCTGATGCGGCCATCGCGGCCTACAACGATCTTTGTGCGCTTATTGTCCTGCTTTTCTGCGATAATAGCGCCGAATGCTGCTGTAAATTTTACGATATCCAGCGGTGTCAGGTTATCGCCTGTTTTGCCGCCAATCGTTCCCCTGATACCGGATATGCTTTTTATCAATGCCACGCTGTAAAATTGTAATGTTTGAAAGGGTATGCTGCCGGCAGGCGGCAGGGCTCAAGGCATTGGACTTTGGCTGAGGCCGGCGGGTGCCGGTGGTTTTTCAGCGCCGCAAAAATACATTTTCCCCGCCAATCTCTCTTGGCCAATCGCTTACATTTGCTGAAAGAAATTTATGACCGACACGGCCTGGTACCAAGCATGGTTCAATTCGCCTTTCTATCACCAGCTTTATTTCGAGCGGAATGAAGAAGAAGCCCGCCTGTTTATCGACCGGCTGGTACAGCATTTACAACCACAGCCCGGCAGCCTGGTGGTGGATATTGCCTGCGGCCGGGGCCGCCATAGCCGCATGCTGGCCGGGTACGGGCTGGAAGTAACCGGCGTCGACCTGGCACCTGACAACATTGCCCATGCCCAACAAGCCGGCCCGGATAATATCCAGTTCTTTATCCACGACATCCGCCTGCCTTTCTGGGTCAATTACTTCGACTATGCCTTCAACCTGTTTACCGGCTTCGGCTATTTCAGGACCCGTCGGGAGCACGACGATGCCATGCGTACCATTGCCGGCAGCCTGAAGCCCGGCGGCATCGTGGTATTTGATTACCTGAACCCCCATTTTGCCGAAGACCACCTGGTACCGGATGAAGTGAAAGAGATTGGCGCTACCCGCTACGACATCCGGCGCTGGCACGATGAAACCCATTTTTACAAAAAGATCAAGATTGCCGATCCCACGCTGCCCGATCCGTACACCGTTACCGAACAACTGGCCAAATTCTCGCTGGGCGACTTTACCGATATGCTCAGCTTCCAGTCGCTGCAGGTGCAGCAAGTCTTTGGCGACTACCAGCTGGGCGCCTACGATATCCGCAAAACGCCGCGGCTGATCGTCATTGCGAAAAAAAGGACCCACCACCCGGAGGACAAGGAAAAACGGCTGTACAGTGATGGAAGAACGACCGATGCGCTTACCTGATGTTTGATGTCCGGAACACTTCAGGCTGGCTATGCGTTACATATTTGCAGTAGTCTTACGTACGGGTCGGAGGGTTGATGTTGGATGTTTACCGGGCTGACCCAACCTGATCGCTCTGCAGCTGACCTGTCGAAGGTACGATGATGCCACGCCGAACATCAAACCCCGAACCTGCATGGAACATGTTCAAACCAGTAAACCCGATACTACAATAGTTCCCCCAACGTCGAACTCCGAACATCCAAACCCTCTTGAAAGGAATCTGACATCTAAAAAACGTTTACCTCACAACAAACACCGGCTCATGAAACACACCCCGCTGAAGATCACGATTCCTAAACCCTGCCATGAAAGCTGGGAGAAGATGGAACAGCATGAAAAGGGACGCTTCTGCGGAAACTGCAGGAAAACGGTGATCGATTTTTCTTATTTAAGCGATACGGAGCTGTATCACTACCTGCGTTCTGCCAGGGAGATTCCCTGCGGCCGCTTTCATACCAGCCAGCTGAATAAAGCCATCGTGCCGCCAAGCCGGAAATCGTTTGCATGGAAAAACGTCTATAAGGCTGCGCTGACGGCATTTGCCTTCCTCACCATGAAATATTCAGGAGCTACAGGCACACGGCATGAATACAGGGTCGCGGTGCAGCAACCCGATCCTAAACAACAGGATGTTGACACCGGCAACAAATTTATTATCAGTGGGATAGTGCGTAATAACAAGGATAGCGCGCTTGAACATGCAGAGATCAGGATTGGAGAAACAATAATAGCATATACGGACAAGGATGGGAAATTTTCTTTTGAGATACCAGACAACCTTGCAGGCAAGTCATTCATATTCTCTGTTCAGTACACAGGCCTGCCAGGGAGTGTCCGTAGCTATCATCCTGTGATGCAATCCACCGATTACAACATTATGCTTTATCCCCCCTATTGCGGGCCCTGCTCTGCTATGGGAATTATTAGTTTCGACCCGAATTTCCCTGCCATAACCATCAGCTTTACCAAAACCAGCACCACCCTAAGCGAAGCCATCCGCAAGACACTGGCGGAAACAGCCGCAACACTGAGAAACAATCCGGAAACAATCGTAAATGTTGTCGCTTATCCCCAAAATAGCAAGGCCAGCCTGATCGCAAAAAAACGCCAGTCTGCCGTAATAAAGTACCTGATAGACGAGGAAGGGATTGATGAGACAAGATTATTACCGGCCATACGACCCTATTCTGCTGAAAAAGGCAATAGCATAGAGATCACTGCTGAGTAAAGGTTGGGGTACTTTGTTGAAGTTTTCCTTTTTTGACTGTAGCAGTCTCAAATTACGTTTGAGGTTCGGGTTCCTTCAGGCATGGGCATGCATTATTTATTTCAAACAGTCTTACGTACGGGTTAGAGGTTTGATGTTGAATGCTTATCAGGCTGATCCAACCTGATCGTTCTGCAGCTGACCTGTATCGAAGGTACGATGACGCCACGCCGAACATCAAACCTCAAACCCCGAACCTGCATGGAACATGTTCAAACCAGTAAACCCGCCTCACCCCATCGTTAATCAACCTCAAACTATTTCTTATTGTGCATCAGCATATACTTCGCCGTTTCGAAGAAAGCAGTGGTAAACACGGATAGTGTTTTCTGTATGGAGTCGCGCTCCGCCCGGGTGTAAGCACGGCTGCTGTAGCGCACCGGCACCATCTGCTCATCGGGAAAGTTGAGATGGGTGGTAAAATAAAAGTCGTCGGTGACCATACCGATGCGGCCGGCCGTATTGGTAACAAAAGCAAAATTGTTTTTCTTGGCCGGGTCCAGCAGGTCCCTGCCCAGGGTCGTATTCACATACGGTTGCTGCACCATCCCGGCTATTGTGGGCAACACATCGATCTGCGATACCACTTCGCTGCGCTTTTGCGGCTGCAGCAGGTAGGGCGCATAAAACAACAGGGGCACATGCTCGTCGGTAAGCCGGTGCTCCGTCCAGGCAGCAGGATAGATGGCGGCGGCATTGCCCGCTACGCCGTGGTCGCCGATAAACACAAAAATCGTGTTATGAAAATAGGGCTCCTTCTCTGCAGCCTGTATAAACTTGCGGAAGCAATAATCAGAATAGCGGAATGTATTGTACTCATCCAGCGACTCAAACCCGTATTGCTGTAATTCTTCGTCGGTCAGGGTCAGGCGCCTGAAATCCGTATCCTGCGGAGGGATCATGTACGGACGGTGATTATCCGATGTCTGCACAATGGCGAAGAACGGGCGGATCTCTTTCCGGAACACGGCATTGGCCTCCAGGAAAAGATCCTTGTCGCTGATGCCCCATACATTGATCCGCGGCGAGGCAAAGCTGCCCTCGGTATGCATCTGCAGGTCGTCGATATTACCGAGCAGCCCTTTGAAGTTGTTGAATTCGGGATTACCGCCCAGGAAGTAGTGCTTATTATACCCTTCGAAGCTGTTGACGATGGTATGCTGCGACAGGGCTTCGGGGTTGCGGGTGGAAAAGCGGAACATCTGCGCATCGGGAATACCGGTAAGGATAGCAAACAGGCCCCTGGCCGTGGAGAAATGCGGGGAAAAACACCGTTCGAAAAAGATACCCTGCCGGCAAAGCGAATCGAAGAACGGGGTGGTGTTGAGCGGGTTGCCGCTCATGGTGCTTTTGTACATGCTGAACGACTCGCACATCACCAGTACGATATTGGGGCGGCTCTCCAGGGCCTTGCTGCCGGGTGCGATGGTACGGCGGTAGGAAAAACTACCGGCCGCCGGCCATTGCAGCCATTCCCTGACCAGCGGGAACGCGGCTTTTGCCTTCTGCTCGTTGTACTCCGGCCGGCGAAACCGCAGCGTGGTAAAGAAATTCTGCAGCGGGTTGATGGCCAGGAAAGATTTAAACCCATCCCTGAAGCGGAAACTATCGTTGCGGGTGAGCGGCGGCCAGGACAGGCTGCCGTATATAAAAAGCCCCAGCACCAGGGCTGACACTATAAAGAACTTCCTGCGGTAGGGGATGCCCAGCCCGTCGGTCTGTGCAATCACGCGCCAGTGGCTTTTGTGGTACATCCAGCGGAAGAACCATACCGCCACCAGCAGACCGAGGATCATCCAGATCATCGGGTAGGTCTGCCACATCATGCGCCAGGATGTACCCGGGTCTTCCACAAAATTCATGGCCCCCGCATCCAGCCGCGTCTGGTTGTAAGAAAAACTGCCAAAGTCGGCGGCAAAGAAGAAAAAAACGATAAACGTAATCACCGCCAGGTACCAGGTCCACCACTTTTTATTTCGCGGGGAGTAGAACGGCGACAGCCGCGGCGTAAGACTGATGAGCACTACCGGCAGCAGGATAATGGATATCCACCGCAGATCGTACCGCACGCCCATCAGGAAAGAAGGAAGCAGCTCACCCAACGAATAGTCGCGCGGCCTGAATGCCAGGTACGTGGCCAGCCTGAACAGGGTGAAGATCAGCAAAAAGATCAGGAACAGGTTGACGATCCACAGGATCGTCTTGGGTATTTTGTACCGTATCAGCATGCAACCAGAAAACCTTTACCGGGTGAACAACCTGCAAAAGAAAAAAATTCCGTCATCGCTGCAATATAATTCTTTATTGGCGGCCGGTTATCCGGGCAATCGGTATTTTTGGAGCTATGGTTTTCCTGCTGCAACTGACCTTCTGGCAAACCCTGGAACAAGCAGACCAGTGGCTGTTCATCAAACTGAACAATGACTGGACCAATCCTGTATTCGACAGTATCATGCCCTTTATGCGGAACGGGAAGAACTGGGCGCCGCTCTACCTGTTCCTCGGAGTATTTGCCCTGCTGAATTTTAAGCGCACCGGCATCTGGTGGTGTGTGTTTTTCCTGGTCACGGCTGCGCTGACCGACATGACCGGCACCCAGCTTTTCAAACACCAGTTCGAACGGCTGCGCCCCTGCAGCGATCCCGATTTCCGGCAGCAGGTGCGGCTGCTGGTAGATTATTGCTCCGGCGGCTTCAGCTTTATTTCCAACCATGCCGCCAACCATTTCGGGCTGGCTGCTTTTTTCTATATCACCCTGAAACCGGTACTCGGCAAATGGGCTGCTGCCGGTTTTGTCTGGGCCACGCTGATCGTGTATGCACAGGTATACGTAGGGGTCCATTACCCGCTGGATGTGCTGGCCGGCGCTATCGTTGGATTAATTTTAGGTACAATCACCGGCCGGGTATTCAATAAGCGCTTCGGATTTGCTATCTTCGGTAACCAACCAATTATGTCGCCCTGATGGAAATATTCATACTGGCCCTTCTCATTTTACTCAACGGATTATTTACCATGTCAGAGATCGCCCTGGTTTCTGCCCGCAAATCGAAGCTGGAAAGCCAGGCGGAAAAGGGAGACATCAGCGCCAGGAATGCACTGGAGCTTTCGCAAAACCCCGAGATATTCCTGTCGGCCGCCCAGATCGGCATCACCCTGATCTCCATCCTGACGGGTGTGTACTCCGGCGAACGTTTCAGCGAACAACTGGAACCAACCATTGCCAAAATATCTTTCCTGACGGCCTATGCCGATACCGTTGCCACGATCATTATCGTCATTCTGGTCACGCTGCTGTCCATCATCTTCGGCGAACTGATCCCCAAACGGATCGGGCTGCTGCAGGCTGAAAAGATCGCCAAACTGGTAGCCACACCGATGAATGTCTTTGCCCGCATCACCCACCCCATCGTGTGGCTGCTGAACAAGGTGAGCAATTTCTTTTTTACCCTGTTCAATATCAAACGGATGAAAGACGATGCGGTGACGGAGGAAGAGATCAAAACCCTGATCACCGAGGGCACCGAGGCCGGCACCATCGACGAAGCCGAGCAGCAGATCATCGAACGCGTCTTTCACCTGGGCGACCGGAACATCACTTCGCTGATGACACACCGCAGCGATATCATCTGGTTCAACCCTAACGAAAACGAAGAAAAGATCAAGGAAAAGATCCTGCGCGAGCCGCATTCCGTATACCCGATCTGCGACGGTGAAGTAGACAATATCAAAGGCGTCGTGTCCATCAAGGACCTGTACATATCGCCCGATCACCAGCTGTTCAGGGATATCATGCAGCCTGCTCTTTTCATACCCGAGAACAACTCACCCTACCAGGTGCTGGAAAAGTTCAAGCAGTCCAAAACGCATTCCTGCTTTATCGTGGACGAGTACGGCAGCGTACTGGGCATGATCACGCTCAACGACCTCCTGGAAGCCATCGTGGGCGATATTCCCCAGCCCGACATGGCCGATTACGAAATCATCGAACGAGAGGACGGTTCCTTCCTCGTGGATGCACAGATCCCTTTCTACGACTTCCTGACCCGTTTTGAAAAAACCGAATGGATGAATGAGGGCGAACACGATTTCGACACCCTGGCCGGTTTTATCCTGCACAGCCTGGAACGCATCCCGCTCACCGGCGAGAAATTCAGCTGGAAAGGATTCCAGTTCGAGATCATCGACATGGACAGCCACCGCATCGACAAGGTACTGGTGAAGATCAGCAAGGAATTGAGGGAGGAGATGGAAGACGCGTAAAGCGGCAAGTCAAAATGAAAAGCCCGAAAGCTGAGGCCCCAGTTTAAGGCCACCTTTTAACTTTTGAATTTTTACTTTTAAAAGCTAAGTGTGGCCGCAGACGCCGGGTAGTCCAGTTTCGCGCTCTTACGGTTGCCGCCCACCGTCGCATGCACCAGGTTGACCTGATCGGTAAAAAAATCGTGCAGCAGCTTATCCGATATCTCCAGCTTTTTGACCGAAGGGATGCCATTGGCCTGCACATAGCCGTATACCGCTTCCTGGTCCCGCTCAAACCCCAGGTACGTAAAACTAACCGGTTTGCCGTCGGCCGAAAGGGATAAATGGGCGGTAATGTATTTTTTCACCAGCGTATCCATCGCTTTCCTGTCCGGCGGATTGATCAGGTCCACTTTTGTCCGGTAGTTCTGCACCAATACTTTTTCAAAATCGTCGGTAAACAGCTTGCAGCTGATCTCGAGCGTTTTTTCAGCAGCATTGTGATTGATCTCCACCACGCTCACATGAAAAGGATGCGCCCCGGCCACCGCGTCCCCTCTGCCGGGAAGCACTGGTTTGGCGCCTGTGTAAAAAACGGCAGGCAGGCAGATCAGAAAAAGCCATTTATTGAGTCCGGCAACCATTGGCGGAAAATTTTTCAGGATTACAAAAGTCTGGATTATTTTGACGTCTTATTGAAGTTGACGTCAAAAAGGGACAAGCGGTTGGCCGCAGGTCTCATCACCACACTGCACGCATGGGAGATTTCGGATTTTATTTCGGGCTGGGCTGGGAGCATATCATCAGCAGCAATGCGCTGGACCACCAGCTCTTTATTGCTGCGCTGGCCGCCATTTACCTGCTCAAAGACTGGAAGCAGGTGCTGGTACTGGTGACGGCTTTTACCATCGGGCATTCCCTCACCCTGGCACTGAGCGTACTGAACATCCTGCGCTTTTCCACGGACTGGGTGGAATTCCTGATCCCTGTTACCATCGTCATCACGGCCTTTTCCAACCTGTTCCAGAAAAAATTCACACCCCGGTCTATCCGGGTCAATTATTTCCTGGCACTGTTCTTCGGCCTGGTGCATGGGATGGGGTTTGCCAACTCCATCCGCTTTATGCTGGCGAAGGACCAAAACCTCGGCTGGAGCCTGTTCGGCTTCAACCTGGGGCTGGAAGCAGGACAGATCGTGGTGGTGATCATCCTGCTGCTCGTTACACATGCGCTGGTGACGCTGCTGCGTGTGCCCCGGCGGGAATGGGTGATTTTCTTATCTGCCGCCGTATTCAGCCTGGCGCTGAAAATGACACTGGAACGTATACCTGTATAAATAAATCACATTGCATGAAAAAATTGTTATCGCTGAGCCTGCTGTCTATGCTTACCGGCACTATGCTCATGGCCCAGAACATCCAGAACAATTCCAACTCCAATCACGGAAATAAGTTCGAGCAGCTGGGCACTATCCTGCCCACGCCCAACGAATACCGGACCGCCAGCGGCGCCCCAGGTCCCAAATACTGGCAGCAGCGCTGCGATTACGACATCAAATGCGAGCTGGACGAAAAGAACCTGCGGCTGACGGGCAGCGAGACCATCACGTACTTCAACAATTCGCCCAATGAACTCACCTACCTGTGGCTGCAGCTGGACGAGAACCAGCATAGCTCGGCCAACAATGCCAACTACCAGGATGGCAGCTCGATCAGCGAGCGAACCCCTGCAGCAGCCCTGGACCGGATGGATGCCGCCAGGCAGCCCAACGATTTTGGCGACAAGATCAAAAGTATCGCCGACGCTACCGGCAAACCACTGAAATATACTGTCAACAAAACGATGATGCGGGTAGAGCTGCCGGGGGTATTGAAACCCGGTCAGAAATTCATTTTTAAGATCGACTGGTACTACAATATTGCCGACCGCATGAAGAAAGGCGGCCGCGGCGGGTATGAATACTTTCCCGAAGACGGTAACTACCTGTTTACCATGGCGCAGTGGTATCCCCGCCTTTGCGTGTACAGCGATTTCCAGGGCTGGCAAAATCACCAGTTTACCGGCCGCGGCGAGTTTGCGCTCACCTTCGGCAACTTCAAAGTGCAGATGACCGTACCGGCCGATCACATCATCGGCGCCACCGGCGAGTGCCAGAACTATGCACAGGTGCTGACACCTGCCCAGCTGGCCCGCTGGCAAAAAGCACGTACCGCTACGGATGTAATGGAGATCGTGACCCTGGATGAGGCTAAAGCAGCAGAAAAAAATACCACCACGCAAAAAAAGACCTGGGTATTCAAAGCCGATAACGTACGCGACTTTGCCTGGGGCTCCAGTCCGAAATTCGTATGGGATGCCATGCCCGTGGTAGTAGAAGGTAAAAAGATCATGGCGATGAGCCTTTACGGCAAGGAAGCCTATGGCCTGTACCGGAAATATTCCACCAAGGCCGTAGCGCATACGGTAAAGACCTATTCCAAATTCACCATCCCCTATCCGTACCCGGTAGCGCAGAGCGTGGAGGCAAACAATGGGATGGAATACCCGATGATCTGTTTCAACTTCGGCCGTACGGAAAAAGACGGCACCTACAGCGAAGGCACGAAGAACGGGATGCTCGGCGTGGTGATCCACGAAGTGGGGCACAACTTCTTTCCCATGATCATCAACAGCGACGAACGCCAGTGGAGCTGGATGGACGAAGGGCTGAATACGTTTTGTGAATACCTGGCCGAGGAGCTTTGGGACAACAAGTTCCCGGTAACCAGAGGACCGGCCTACCTGATCACTGACTATATGAAGCTGCCCAAGGACCAGCTGGAGCCCATCATGTCGAACTCGGAAAACATCATCGGCTTCGGACCGAATGCGTATTCCAAACCAGCCACGGGGCTGAACATGCTGCGCGAAACCATCATGGGCCGCGACCTGTTTGACTATGCCTTTAAAGAATACGCCAGGCGCTGGGCCTTCAAACATCCCGAGCCGGCCGATTTTTTCCGGACCATGGAAGACGCCAGCGGCGAAGACCTGGACTGGTTCTGGAGAGGCTGGTTCTATGGCACCGATGCCTGCGACATCTCGCTGGACAGCGTGAAGGCATACCGGACTACGGCCGAAGTGGCCACTACGGTAAGGGATACGACCCTGCAGCGCAAGGTGGCAAGGCCCAACCTCAACTCTTTCGAGGACATCTCCAAGATCCGCAACCGGGAGAACAAGGATATCCGCTTTGAAACGGATGCCGACACCACGCTGCGCGATTTTTACTGGCGGTATGCCCGGGGCATCGAAGCCTATGATACATCCGGCTACACCGTGAATGCGACAATTGGCAATGCACCGCTTGACGATGATGCAAAGGCCCGGCTGGCCGGCAAGTACCTGTACGAGCTGAAGTTTACCAACAAAGGCGGCCTGGTAATGCCCATCATCCTGGAATGGACCTACAAGGACGGCACAAAGGAAACAGAGCGCATTCCCGCACAGGTATGGCGCAAGAATGAAAAGGGCCTTACCAAAGCGTTTATCAAAGACAAAGAAGTAGCGGCCGTGCGGCTGGACCCCATGCGCGAAACCGCCGACATCGACGAAAGCAATAACAAATGGCCGTCGGTACCTGAACCTACCCGCTTCCAGCTTTTCAGGCAGCAGCAGGGAGGAGCGCCCGCCAGGAACCCGATGCAGAATGCACAGGAGAAGAAAGGGTTTTAGCAGGTTTAAAAGGTTTCAGGTTGGGTTGCTCAGATCGGGCAACCCTTTTTTATTGTCCGGCGTCCAAACAATTGGTTTTAGTTACTTTTAAAATATGAAACATCTTCTGGCTGTTATTCTGCTGGTATTCTTTCTTGGAAAAGGGCATTCAGCTACTGTCGATACAGTTTCGATCTACAGCAGGGCCATGCACAGGAGCTTTTCCTGCGTGGTGATACAACCCGGTATGGACCAGGATAAACCGGTGCGCGTGCCGGTGGTGTACCTGCTACATGGCTACAGCGGCAATTACAGCAACTGGATCGCAAAAGTGCCGGAGCTGAAAACCTATGCAGACAACTACCGGTTGATGATCGTGTGCCCGGACGGCGGCTTCAGCAGCTGGTATTTCGATAGCCCGGTGGATACCGCCATGCGGTACGAAACCTATATAGCAGAAGAAGTACCCGCCTGGATCGATGCACACTACTTTACGATCAACGACCGCCGGGCACGCGCCATCACGGGCCTCAGCATGGGCGGGCACGGCGGTTTGTTCCTGGGCCTGCGGCATACGGAGCGATTCGGGGCCTGCGGCAGCATGAGCGGCGGGGTAAACCTGGATTGCTGCCGCACCCGGTTTGACATTAGCAAACGCATCGGCGACACCATCGCCTATGCAGCCAACTGGAAAGATTATTCGGTAAGCGCCGTGGCAGAGCGCTATGCCGCTACAAAAGCCGCCACCGATTCCCTGGGCATTATCATCGACTGCGGCACGGAAGACTTTTTCTATGCCGACAACCATGCGTTGCACGAAAAAATGCTGCGCCTGCATATACCGCACGAGTATACGGAACGGCCGGGTAAACATGACTGGACCTACTGGTCCAATGCCGTACAATACCAGCTATTGTATTTCAGGAATTATTTCAGCAGAAGGCTGCAGCGATAAGCGCTGCGCACTGGCCATCCCGGCATAACGGGGATCAAAAACCGGTTTGCCCGTTGCGGGTACGGATCTTCTTTTTGCCGGAGTTCTTTTTTTCATAGTCCAGCGCCACCTGCGGTTTAGGCACCGCCTTGTTGCCAAGCGAGTCGGTGGCAGGCCGGTAGGGCGGCCGGACAATACCGATGGGTTTCAACTGCTCGTCGTCGGCTGCACCGCCGTCGCCGATTTGCAGTTTATCCAGGAAATACCGTTCGGTCTTCTCAATGGCGCCCGATTCAGTGTCATAATACGTCCATTCGCCATGCTTGTAGGTCTGGCCTGTCAGTTTCACTTCTACCCTGTCCACCACCTTCGTCGGATCGTTGACATCCAGCACATCCACGGTATCCATGCTTTTGGTAGGGTCTACCGCGCGCCAGCTTTCTTCGCGCAGCAGGGCGCCGTACCGCGTGTAGTAGCGCGACCGGCCATCCAGGCTGCCCCAGCGGTAATTTTCCTCGGCAATCTTATCGCCCATCAGCGAGAAACGCACCCACTGGCCATTCTTTACATCGTCGATAAAATAGCCCTGTTCGTCATAACCCGGCTCACCACGCAGGGGGTCTACGTGAACGACCCAGGGACCCTGTTTTTTGTCCTTCAGGTCCACCCGGTTCAGCGTATCGCCGCGTACCCCGATGATGTAGCTCTTCCACTGTGCAACGGAGTGGGTGGAAATAAACAGGCAGGCGAAAAGGATAAAACGCATAGCGGTAATTTTTTAAACTTGCCTGCCCGTAAGCAGGGCTGTAAACGATGGTATCACCCTGCCGGGGCTGGAGCCGGAGCCGGCACTTTGGGTTTGGGATGACCTCCCCCGTCTTCAAATTTCTTACAGGCTTTCGGCAGACGTTTGTACGATTCTTCGTTGGCCGGTATATCGTCGGCATCATACCCGGCATTGGCAATAGCCGTTTTGATGGCTTCCAGGTTGGTACGGTCGGTCAGGTATTTTACTGTCGTTTCGCCCCTGCGGAAGTTCACATTCACGAACTGCACGCCATCGTAGCGGTCCAGGTAGGATTCGATCCTTGTTTTGCAGGCTTCGCAGGCGGCCGTAGGCGTTTTGATCTTTGCCGTTTCCAGCGCTTTGGTCTGTGAAAAGGAGGTGATGCCCAGACCGGCAATAGCCAGCAACGTCAGCAAAAAGTATTTCATCGGTAGAATTTGAGGCAAAATTACAAAACCCCTTTCCAACCAGCCGGGTCATCCCGCCATTTTAACAAAATGGCTTCTTCACCGGCGGAAACGGTACCGTTGGCCCTGGCCACTTCGATCAGCGACGGGTAATCGGAAAGCGACTGATAAGGAACCCCGGCTTTTGCAAAGGCTTCCGCCGCCACCGGGAACCCGTATGTAAACAGGGAAACCAGCCCGATCACATCCAGGCCGGCCTGCTTCAGCACATCCACGGCCTGCAGGCTGCTGCCGCCGGTAGACACCAGGTCTTCGATCACCACCACTTTTTGTCCTTTCTCAAAATGTCCTTCGATCTGGTTGCCCAGGCCATGCTCTTTGGGTTTGGGACGCACGTAAATATAAGCCAGCTTCAGTTGGTCGGCCGCCATGGCGCCCCAGGCAATGCCTGCCGTAGCTACCCCGGCCAGCATATCTGCTTCCGGGTATTTTTCGAAAAGGATGTTACAAAGTTCGGACTTGAAATAGTCGCGGGTATAGGGAAAAGACAACACTTTGCGGTTGTCGCAATAAATGGGGCTTTTCCAGCCGCTGGCCCATGTATAAGGCTCTTTTACGTTTAACTTTACGGCGTTGACCTGGAGCAGTTTTTCTGCTACCGCTTTGGCATCTGTCATGCGGCGAAGGTAAGAAAGGCGGAAAGATAACTGAGTGACGGACCGGCCAAAAAAAGTTCAGGCATATGTATATCAAGATCTATTTCGACGACAAACCCCTGTTTCTCTGCGACCAGATCGATGAAGCCATCGAACCGTACCTGCACCACGATGATGCCATTTTCATCGACGAGCTGGATACGCATACGGTCAAAACCATGATCCGCGAGATGGAACAGCCACAGGTGCATGCCGGCGTTTTTCTTCATACCAGCCTGGACGAACTGCAACAGGCGTTCTTTAAAAAATTCACGCTCATCCGGGCGGCAGGGGGGCTGGTGAAAAACGACAAGGACCAGCTGCTCCTGATATTCCGCCGCGGCAAATGGGACCTGCCCAAGGGCAAACTGGACGAAGGTGAAACGCTGGAAGCCTGTGCAGTGAGAGAAGTGGAAGAAGAAACAGGACTGAAAAATATCCGGCTGGAGGGGCCGCTGGTGGTTACCTGGCATACCTACCACCAGGGCACGCGGTTCGTGCTGAAAGAATCGCACTGGTATACCATGACCGCTCCCGGCGATCAGCCGCTGGTACCGCAGACCGAAGAAGATATACTGGAAATAAAATGGGTACCGGCCGCCGGATTGAACGAATATACCGGCAATGTTTTCCCGGCGATTATCGACGTATTACAGGCTGGTGGGGCGGTGTGATCCTTCCTTGCGCGGGATGATCGCTACGGTAAGGCGGCTTACGCATACCAGCCGCTGCACCTCGTCGTAGATCCGGATGTCCCACACATGCGTATTGGCCCCCAGGTGCAGCGGGGAGGCGATACCGGTCACATACCCTTCGCGGGCACTGCGAACGTGATTGGCATTGATCTCCAGCCCTACGCATACAAATTTCTCATGATCCACCACCATGGCCGAAGCTACGCTGCCAACGGTCTCCGCCAGCACGCAGGAGGCGCCGCCATGCAACAGGCCATAGGGTTGCCGGGTGCGGTCATCTACCGGCATTTTCGCCTTCAGGTAATCATTTCCCAGCTCCACCCATTCGATGCCGAGGTGTTCCGCCATGGTGCGGTTGCCGATACGGCTGAATTGGTCGAGTGTAAGCTGTTTATCGAACCAGATAACAGGCATGTGCTTAATTTTTTTTCAGTGATTCATATACTACGGGCGGAAGAAAAGGCTGTGCGTTGCCGCCGTTACGGATGATGTCGCGGACAATGGTGGACGCCACCGAAGTATATTTCGGCTCACCCGTCAGAAAGATCGTTTCGATCGACTTATCAAGCGTACGGTTGGCATCGGCGATCGTTTTCTCATACTCAAAATCGCTGACATAGCGGATGCCGCGCAGGATGAACCGGGCCCCGATGGTTTTGCAATAATCGATGGTAAGCCCTTCATAGACGGCCCCTTCTACATTATCATGCTCTTTATAAATATCATTGATCCATTGCACCCGCTGATCGGCTGAAAACATGGGTACTTTGGAGGCATTGAGTCCTACGCCGACGATGATCTTATCAAACAGAGGCATGGCCCTGTCGATGATATCCACATGACCGAGGGTGAGGGGGTCGAAGGTTCCGGGGAAGAGGCAGATGCGGGGCATGCTGTTAATTGTTTGGGTTTCTTGTGTTTCGAAGCTCTCCTGATCCGGTGCCGGAGGTTCGATGTTATCCTTATTCGAAAATTCGTTTGATTGTAGTGGTATTCTTTAAACCCGGACCGGCATAATACCAGAACACACAAACCGATCAGTCATCCATCGCGATAAAAAAGCACCTGCAAACCACGGAGTGTTCCAAAACCTCAAGCAATGTCAATTCCGGTTCGCCAGCAAGTACAATACCGCCATCCTCACCGCCACCCCATTCTCTACCTGCTGCAAAATAATCGATTGCCCGCTGTCTGCCACATCGCTGTCCAGCTCCACTCCCCGGTTGATCGGGCCCGGGTGCATGATCACGATCTCTTTCTGCAGGCTGTCCAGCAGTTTGCGGCTGATGCCATAGGCCAGATTGTACTCGCGCAGGGAAGAGAACAACACCTGGTTTTGCCGTTCCAGCTGTATACGCAGCACATTGGCCACATCGCACCATTCCAGCGTTTCCCTCAGGTTATAACTTACGTTCACCCCCAGTGCTTCGCGGATGTATTTCGGCACCAGCGTAGGTGGTCCGCACACGGTCACCTCTGCGCCCATTTTATTGAGCAGGTGAATATTGCTCTGCGCCACCCGGCTGTGCATGATATCGCCGATGATCGCCACTTTGCGGCCTTCGAGTCCACCGGTCTTTTCCCGGATGGAAAAAGCATCGAGCAGGCCCTGCGTGGGGTGCTCGTTGATGCCATCGCCGGCATTGATGATCGCGGCAGGGATATGACGGGCCAGGAAATGAGGCGCCCCGCTGGCACTATGCCGCATCACCACCATATCCACCTTCATGGATAAAATGTTGTTGACCGTGTCGAGCAGCGTTTCGCCCTTGGCCACCGACGAAGAAGAAGCCGTAAAGCTGATCGTATCGGCCGAAAGGCGCTTCTCTGCCAGCTCAAAGGAAATGCGGGTACGGGTAGAGTTTTCAAAAAAAAGGTTCACAACCACCACATCGCGCAGGGAAGGTACTTTCTTGACCGGCCGCTGCAACACTTCTTTGAACTGCTCTGCTGTCTGTAAAATGAGGGATATATCTTCTTTTGTGAGATCTCTGATACCGAGGAGATGTTTGGTAGAAAGGCTCATTAAAGAGCGAAGATAATAGAAAACCAAATAAAACGGGCGGCGGATTATCCGCTAACCTGTTTGGGCAAAAATCACCCTGCATTTCAGCAGCCTGGATGCTAGCCGGCTATAAAAAAAGGGCCGGTGAGACCAGCCCTTTCCTGCAAAACCCTGACCGTTTTACCGGAGGGAAAAATTATAGCCCAGCCGCAGCCCGACCAGCGATACGGCATCGCCTTCCTTGTGTGCGCTCTGGTACCGGAGCCCCAGTTCCACTTTCGGGCTGGCCATAAAGCCTACGCCCACTGCCCAGGTAAAAGCGCCTTCAGATTCGTTCGCCGATACGCCGCTTATCGTTGCCTTGGCGATGTTGATGGAATAACCCGCCTGAGGTTCAGCAAAAAAGCGGCTGAAATGATGGCGGTAGCCGGCCAGCAGGGGTACAATGCCCCAGGTCACTTTGCCCAGGCTGCCCGACCCCTTGGCTTTGAATGATGAATAACCAGTGGTAAACGTAGCATAACCATGCTCGCTCACACCAAACAGGCCTTTGGCATAGCCACCGATACCTGCGCTGAAAATGTCGCCGAAACTGCCGGTGGGAATACCAAAGTCAGCGCCTACACCGATCCTGACGGCGCCCTGCTGCGCAAAAGCAGTAGCGGAAATACAGGCAATACCGATCAATAAAAAAATCTTTTTCATAACGTGATGATTATGGTGAATTAAAATGTCCGGGCGATCCGCAACCGGCTTACTGTAAACATAGCTGAACATGGCCCGGAAAAACAGCCATTCATGACCGAATTGAAGATTACAGGGATTGAACTGTCAATAGCAGCGATCTTGTACAAAAACATATCCTGCCGATACTAATACAGGACGACTTCATGCTTGTCCCACTCCACCTTCACTTTTTGGGAGATGATGGAATCGATGGCCTTGCCTACGTAATCGGGCTGAATGGGAAACTGCCGGCTGAAACGGCGATCCACCAGCACGCAAAGCTCTACCTTGCCGGGGCGGCCGAAATCGAGCAGGGCATCGAGTGCAGCCCGGATGGTGCGACCGGTATACAAGACGTCGTCGATCAGCACCACCTTCCTGTCTTCGATGGAAAAAGGAATATCCGTTTGATTGGCGATATGCAGCTCTTTGCGCACATCGTCGCGGTAAAACGTGATATCGAGCTTGCCGTACTTCAGCGGCACCTCCGGCATTTCATTCCTGATCTCCCGCACCACCTGGTCGGAAAGAAAAATACCGCGGGGCTGCAGGCCGATAATGATCAGGCCGGCAGGATCGCTGTCGTTTTCCATGATCTGGTGCGCCAGGCGCTTAATGGTGATTGCTAATTGCTGACCGGTAAGTATCGTTTTCAATGCAGATCGATTAGTGGCTTAGTCGTCCAAAGATATTACAAAAAGAAGAGGCCGGAAAACCCGGCCTCTTATCAAGACATGAAAT
>JBEVLT010000351.1:0-18705 GCA_040509055.1 Chitinophagaceae bacterium | reverse complement strand
CAAATCATTCACCTGCGATCCGCGGGTGGTAAAGAAATGAAGATCATCTTCCGGGTGTGCAACGATGGCCTTGCATTTCGTTATGAGCTTGATAATGAAGAAAAGCGGCATACGATCAGGAAAGAAATAAGTTCTTTTCACCTGCCTGCCGGCACGCGTGCCTGGCTGCAGCCCATGAGCATAGCTAAATCCGGTTGGGAACATACCAACCCCTCCTATGAAGAGCACTATCTTCAGGATATCCCGGCCGGAACTCCTTCTCCCCTGCGATCGGGTTGGGTGTATCCGGCACTTTTTCATCATGGAGATAGCTGGGTAGTGATTTCCGAGTCGGGCATCGATAGTAATTATTGCGGTACCAGGCTGGTCAATGATTCGGCAAGCAGCATTTACCGGATCGGCTTTCCCGATCAGCGCGAAATATTTCCCGGGGGCGATATCTATCCGGTCAAAACAGGAAGATACTGGCGGACTCCCTGGCGGATCATTGCAATGGGTACGCTAAAAACCATCGCTGAGTCAACGCTGGGCACCGATTTCGCGGAGCCCTCTCCGGTCCATGTCGACACCTCATTTATCAAACCAGGCAAAGCAGCCTGGAGCTGGATCATGTCCAAGGACGATTCCATCGTGTACAGCGAGCAAAAACGTTATATCGATTTTGCTGCAGACATGCATTGGCAATATTGTCTGATCGATGTGAACTGGGATACGAAGATCGGGTACGGGAAGATCAAAGAACTGGCTGACTATGCTGCTGGCCGGAACGTCGGGCTGCTGCTCTGGTACAATTCCGCCGGCGACTGGAACACGACGCCGTATCACCCGAAGAGTAAATTATTGACGACTGAATTACGGCAACAGGAGTTCCGTCGATTGCAGGAGATGGGTATCAAAGGCGTCAAGATCGATTTCTTTGGCGGCGATGGTCAGTCGGTCATGAAGTATTATATCGATATCCTGCACGATGCGGCGAAGTATCACCTGCTTGTCAATTTTCACGGCGCCACCCTGCCGCGGGGATGGCAGCGTATGTATCCTAACCTGATGACCACGGAAGCCGTAAGAGGTTTTGAAATGGTCACGTTCATGCAGGACGATGCCGACCGGGAAGCAGTACACTGTACGATACTGCCGTTCACCCGCAATCTATTCGATCCCATGGATTTTACGCCCATGAACCTGTCCGGCATTCCCACGCAGGTGAAGCGAAGGACCACGCCCGGCTTTGAGCTTGCCCTGTCTGTTTTGTTTCTCTCCGGTATCCAGCATTATGCAGAGTCGCCTGCCGGTATGCAGCATATGCCGGACTTTGTAAAAGGATTTTTGCGGCAACTGCCGGTACAATGGGATGATGTGCGCTTCATCGATGGTTATCCCGGTAAGTACGTTGTTTTGGCACGCCGGTCGGGCGACAGCTGGTATATATGTGGCATCAATGCGCAAAAAGAAGAAATGGTCTTGTCTATAGATCTTTCTTTCATGCAACACAAAGCACTTAACCTGATCAGCGATGATAATGGCGGTTCGCTAAAGCAATCGGTCATTACGCCTTCTTCATTAAAAACATTACCTGTTACGATGAAGCCGAACGGCGGCTTTGTCATCGTAACAAAATAATTAACCTGAAATATACTGTGTTATGAAACGAATTGCTTTCAAAATGAAATTGCATCATGGACAGGAGGAAGAGTACCGCAAAAGGCATGATGCTATCTGGCCTGAACTGAAAGCATTGCTGGAAGAAGCGGGGGTCAGTGATTATTCTATTTTTCTGGATGCCGAAACGAACAGTTTGTTCGGTGTGCTGAAGATCGGCAACGAACAGGCGCTTGATCTGCTGCCGCAGCAACCGGTGATGAAGAGATGGTGGTCGTATATGAAAGACATTATGGAAGCCAATGCCGATGATTCTCCCGTGAGCACTCCATTGCAGGAAGTATTTTATCTGCCCTGATACAATTATTATATAGTATAACTACAGCGAAATATCGACTGCTGATAAGATTTGTTGAAGTGGTGAGATGATTTGTTGAAGCCTTCTTCTTTTTCTGAAATCATACATACATAGTACTTGTTCATCGTATAAATTCTACAGGACAGGGCAGGATGATTATTGATTTCAGCTGGTTAATTTTAATTAACGATTCTACTCTCTATTCTCTCACCAAGTTAACTGCTATATGAAAAAAAGCTTGCTCGCAAGGAGGGCGTGTATTGCCCTCTGCCTGGTACTTTTTACTTCACTTGCTTTTGCCCAGCACATCACTGTTTCAGGAAAGGTAACCAATAGCGGAGATGGCAGCCCTCTGCCCGGCGCTACCGTTCGTGTGAAGGGTGGTAGTGCAAGTACGGTAACGCAACAGGATGGTACATTCGAACTATCCGTGCCTGATGCCAATTCGGTTCTTGTTATTTCCTATGTAGGTTTCAAAGAAAGCGAAGTAACGGTAGGAACAACGAAACAATTCTCTTTGGCATTGGTCCCTTCCGAAAGTTCGCTGGAAGATGTGGTGGTGATCGGCTATGGTACCCGTAAACGGGTAGAAGTAACCGGTGCTACCAGTTCTATCTCCGGTGAAAATCTTCGTTCTGTTCAGACAACCAATCTTACGCAGGCCCTGCAGGGCAGGCTGGCTGGCGTGAATGTAACGCCAAGCGGTTTTCGACCCGGCAACGGCAGCAGCATCCGCATACGCGGCAATCGCTCGCTGAGCGCCGGCAACGATCCGTTGTTCGTGGTAGATGGCTTTCCTGTAAGCTATACGATCGATGACATGAACCCGGCCGACATTGAATCGGTGGATATCCTGAAAGATGCTTCGGCCACCGCGATCTACGGAGTGCGGGGTGCCAACGGGGTGGTGCAGATCACCACGCGCAAGGGCAAGGCTGGTAAAATATCGATCAACTACCAGGGCAGCCAGTCTGTGGAATCGATCATCCGGCCATTGCCGGTGTTTAACTCCGTGGAACTGACCGATGCACAGCGGCAGGCCTTCTTTGCCGACAAAAGCTATACGCGTACAAGGGGCGTAGCCAGTGCTTCTAACCCGCTTTATTATTATCCTACCGCCATCGCCGACGTTGCCCTGTTCAAAGACAGGTTTGGCAGCATCGAACAATGGAATTCCATCAAGGATGCATATACCTGGCGTGTATACGATCCGGTGAACAATATTTATATCGCGCAACGCCGGGCCACGACGCCGGAAGAAAGAACCATGTTGCAAAACCTTGGATTGACGACCATCGACAGCATCGATATGTACGATCCATCGAAGGTCAGGAGCTTTGACTGGCTCAATGAGGTGGGACTAAGGCATGGCCGTACCACTAATCACAGTATATCGGTCACAGGTGGCAGCGATAAGTTCAAAGCTTCTTTCAATGCCGGTTATTTCAAGCAGGACGGTATCGAGTATGCCCAGGATTATACGCGGTATTCCGTGGGTAATTCGGCTGAGTTCAAACCGGCCAGCTTTATCACCTTTGGCGCCACGATCAATTATATCCGGAGCGAGACGAATACCAGCACCAGCTCGTATGCCAATGCCGCAGGCATGATCCCGATGACCGGGCCGTATGATACGGCAGGCAACTGGGTGTTGTATCCTAACAGGGATGCCCAGATCGTGAATGCCGTCAATGACCGGAATACCGTATTTGACAAGACGACCGTGAACCGGGTATTCGGCAACGTGTATGCAGAGCTTACGCTCTGGAAAGGATTGAAATACCGCACCATGTTCGGCCTGGATACACGCAATTCCATGCGCGGTACCTTCAACGGGGCGCAATCTTCCGTCCGGGCAGGCAGTCCGGCCAATGCCACGCAGACGAACAACAGCGCCGTATCGTGGGTGTACGATAATATATTAACCTATTCTACCCGTATAAAGTCGGATCATTCGATCAACGTCACTTTGTTGCAGGAGCTGCAAAGCCTGAACCGATCCTCTTCGGTGACCCTATCGGCCAATAACCTGATCTTCGAATCGCAGAAATGGTATTCGCTGGATAAGAACACGGATGCCACGGTGACGGGTTCGGGCACGTATTCCGCCACACAATATCTTTCTTACATGGGCCGCGTGGAATATGGTTTCCGGAATAAATACCTGCTCACGCTGAGCAGCCGTTACGACAACTCCTCGGTGCTGGCAGAAGGCAGCCAGGGGGCCTGGTTCCCGGCGGTATCCGTGGCCTGGCAGATAGACCGGGAAGATTTCTTCCAGGGACAGAACCTGTTTAACAGCGCCAGGCTGAGAGTCGGTGTAGGTAAGGTGGGCAACGCGTCCATCGATCCTTACCGGACTGCAGGCCCGTTAGGGTTTACCAATTACAACTGGGGCAACGGCCAGGCCGCGATCGGTTCCGCACCGACCACGTTTCGTACGCCCGGCCTCACCTGGGAGAAAACGACTACGACCAACCTGGGGCTTGAGTTCAGCATGCTGAACAACCGGATATCCGGTACCATCGATCTGTATAAATCCAGCACCACCGATCAGCTGCAGAACCGGAGCATACCGGCTGCCAACGGGGTGACAAATGTATATTTCAACCTGGGCGAAGTATCCAACAAAGGCGTGGAGATCAGCCTGCACACCGAAAACCTCAACCGGAGTAATTTCAGGTGGAGCACGGACTGGATGTTTACGCTCAATAAGGAAAAGATCGTGGACATCGATGGCAGCGGCAACAGCAACTACGCCAACCTGTGGCTGCTGGGTGAGCCTCTGCAGGTGTACTGGGGTTTTGAAAAAGAAGGCATTTTCCAGTATTCGGATACCGTGAAGGGCGGTGGCGTGCTGGCAGATTATTACTGGTTGAAGGCAGGTAATAAAACCAATATCGCTTTCCAGCCGGGACGCATCCGCATCCGCGATGCCAATGGCGATTCCGCTTACAGCCCTGCCGACCGGGTAATCCTCGGCTCACACAATCCCGACTTTATCGCGAGTATCGGTAATACGCTTTCGTATAAAAATTTCGAGCTGAACTTCCTGGTCTACTTCAGGATAGGAGGGTTGTACCGGGTGCCGCGTCCGGGCCTGGTAGGCCGTTACCAATCGAACAAGGTGAATTACTGGACGCCCACCAACCCCAGCAATGAATACCAGCAACCCACACAAACCAGCGACGTGCCGCTCAATTGGGAAGCGCTGACGTACCGCAAAGCTTCCTTTACCCGGTTCAAGAACATCACGCTGACCTACCGGTTGCCGAAAAAGCTGACCTCTAAATTGCACATGAACAACTTTGCCCTTTACGTCAGCGCGGTGAACCCCATCCTGATCCATAATTCTTCGGACTACGACCCCGAGACCGTGCCTTACCGCGAGTTTCCCGGTACGACCACGAACCAAACCGGTCCCACTTCTTACAGCTACAAGAGCTATGTGGTGGGGGTACGGATGGATTTATAATTAAAATAACAGCATTAAACTCATCAGATATGAACCGGAATTTTCAACGATTGGGCTGGACGGCTGTTTTGCTAATGCTTTGCACAGCCTCCTGTAAAAAATTCATCAAAGAAGAGCTGGTTACCACGCTTACCGAAGACTATTATAAGACCGACGCCGGGCTGGAAGACCTGGTCAAGTCGGCTTACCTGCCGCTGCAATGGAAGTTCAACGAAGAACAAGCCTATGCCATGCATAATTTCGGCGTCGATGAATTCAGGGAAGGCGACCAGTTCAACAACGTTCGCTACAACGACTACGATGCCAACCTGAACTCCAACGATGGATTTGTGAACGGGCTATGGGTGAATAACTATGCAGGTATCCGGCGGTGCAACCAGGGTATCGAGCTGATCAATAATTTCAACGATCCCACGTCAAAAGTATTGGGCACGCAGGCCCAGAAAGACCTGCGTGTTGCCGAGCTGAAAGCGCTGCGTGGTTTGTATTATTTCCAGATGGTGCAGCAGTTCGGCGCCATCCCCCTCATTACCGTCGTGCCGGCCGAGGCCCAGTACCAGTTTGACCGGACGCCGGTGGCCCAGGTGTATGAGCAGATCATCAGCGATCTTAAAAGTGCCGGGCCTGCCCTGCCCTGGCGGTATACCAGCGCCGACAGGGGCCGGGCTACGCGGGCAATGGCCTATCATTTCCTGGCAAAAGTCTACCTGACCCGGGGAAGCGCTGTAACAGATGTGCGGGGGCAAAAGGCCACCGATATGGACAGCGTGATCTATTTTGCCAACGATGTCATTGCCAACAGCGGGCATGCGCTGGAGGCGGATTACGGCAGCCTGTTCAATGCCTCTTATCCCGATGGCCGGGTGCCTCCCCTGGGCGAGAATGGCTCGCCACCCGTCGGCACCAAAGCAAGGATCGATGCGAACAATGCCAGCAACGAGATCGTGTTTGCTGCGCAGTTCAGCTCCAACCTGGTCCTGGCCGGTTCGCTGGGCAATAACCAGACGCATATGTATTATCCCTGCCAGTACGACAATGGCATACCCGGCATGGCAAGAGATTTCTTCAATGGCAGGCCATACAGACGATTGCGCCCCACGGATTACACGATGGATATCTTTGATAAGATCAACGACTCGCGGTTTTTCAAAACCTTCCAGACCGTGTACCTGCGCAACGTGGCCTCCAATGCAGGATTGGCTGTGTTCACGGCCTCCAATGCTCCTAATCTTTCACTGGTCGGCAAACCCCGCGTGGGTCTTGGCGATACGGCGGCTTTCTTTATCGTGAACCCTTCCGGTATGCCGCTGCTTTCTGCCACGCTGGATGCCATGCGCTATTATGCAGTATATGCCCGGTACCGGCAGGCATCGGTGGGCGGACCGGTTACCACGGATTTTTCCAACAACAAATACCTGAGCATGATGAAGCTGCTGGACCCCATCCGGCTGACCTCTACTACCAACGAGCCTAAAGGCATCCGCAACGGTACCCTGGCCCGCCTGGCAGAAACCTACCTGATCATTGCCGAAGCGTATGGCCGGAAAGGCGATTATGCCAATGCCCTGCAATACGTGAACGTGCTGCGTAAAAGAGCTGCGTACAAAGCCGGTGAAGACAGGAGCTCGCAGATATGGCGGTTTATGGGCGGAGCGTCTGCATTGAACAATACCGAAACGGCCAACCTGGCTGCAACGACCCTGTTCACCACCAATGCAACCAGCGAGAATTATCCTCCATCCGCTGCGTCCACCGCCAGCCGGTTTATTCATTTTATCCTGAATGAACGGACACGGGAACTCTGCGGGGAGTTTTACCGGTGGGAAGACCTGGTGCGGACCGAAACATTTTTTGAAAGAACAAAATTGTTTAACCCGGACATAAGCGGATCGTTTGCTGCGTATCATAAGCTGCGTCCCATTCCATACCTGCAAATGATTGCCCAGACGGTGGACGGCCACCCGATGACGGTAACAGATATGGCAGCGTATCAAAACCCTGGCTATTAAATAAAGTGAATTGACCCCCCATGCAACCTTATCCAGTATATAACAGGAGCCGCTGCCTGGTAACCGGATCAAACCGGCAACCGGGATAGAACGTGTGCGGATCTCAATGGTTTCATCTATCAAGCAATCGAAGAATGAATGGCTGTCATGTCTATGATAAGCCATTCTTCGTTAATAGTGACAGATTATTAAAACGATCAGACCCGATCATCGTAAAACACCTATCCATGCTGAATGTATCCCAGGTTCTTTCGTCCGGCCTCCATAGGCGGTATGGCTTATTGTTAATGGTGCTGGTAAGTGTAGCGCAAGCCTCTGCGCAGGGGCGGCCTGCGGGCAGGAACGACGTCAATGCGCCGCTGCATGCCCTGCAGCCTGATTATCCCGTGCCCTATCAACCCATGTCGCAAAGCGAGATCAGGGTGATCCTGGATAGGGTGTTTGGTTACCTCGATTCAGTGACACCGGCCCGCATGATCAATAAAGCTACGGGTAATGAAATAACCAACGGCGCCCTAGCGGATACCAATACGATCGTTGAAAAGAAAGATTTCCGCATCACGAGCTATGAATGGGGAGTAGTGTATTCCGGCATGCTGCGGGCGGCAGAAACGACCGGGGATAACCGGTTTGCCGACTATGCGCGAAAGCGGTTTGAATTTATTGCCACATGGGTGCCTGTGATAAAAGAAAAATTTTCACCGGACCAGATCCGGCGCAAGGACCTGCTGGCACAGCCTGTCAATCCCCGTGCACTGGACGATGCCGGGGCGATCTGCGCTGCCATGATAAAAGTGGAACGAAGTGCGGCGCTGCCGGGTCTTCGACCGCTGATCGATCATTATATCGATTATATCTCCAACAAAGAGTACCGGCTGGCTGATGGTACCCTGGGGCGCAACCGGCCGCAGAAAAATACGCTGTGGCTGGACGACTTGTATATGGCTGTGCCGGCGCTGGCGCAAATGGGAAAGCTGACCGGTGACAAAAAGTATTTTGACGATGCCGTGAAGCAGGTGCGGCATTTTGCCGGACGGATGTTTAATGAAAGGATGGGACTTTATATGCACGGATGGGTGGAGAGCATGGCGGTCCATCCCGAATTCAGGTGGGCCAGGGCCAATGGCTGGGCACTGATGGCCAAAACAGAGTTGCTGGATGTATTGCCTGCCGACCATCCCGGCTACGGTTTTGTGCTGGAACAGTTCCGTAAACATGTGGCCGGTCTCAGCGCTTACCAGTCCGGCTCAGGGTTCTGGCATCAATTGCTGGACAGGACCGATTCGTACCTGGAAACCTCGGCCACGGCGATCTATGCCTATTGCATCGCGCATGCCTGCAACAAAGGGTGGATCGATCCGGTGGCGTATGCACCGGTGGCCATGCTGGCCTGGAATGCGGTGACGACGAAAATCACCGACCGCGGGCAGGTAGAAGGAACTTGTGTGGGAACGGGAATGGCATTTGATCCTGCCTTTTATTATTACCGTCCGGTAAATGTATACGCTGCGCATGGGTATGGACCTGTATTGCTGGCAGGCGCCGAGCTGTACGAGATGATGAAAAAGCAGCCGTTCCGGATCAATGACAGTGCGCTGCAGTATTATCCATAACCGAAGGACCGGGCTTTAAAAAGCAAACAATGTTTGTTCCTGTATCAGTGAATAACGGTAGTAAGAGCCTGCAATGGTTATTGTTGATTGCAACTCTGTTAACTGTTGCCACCTCTTTTGCCCAATTGCAGGGGAATGCCGGTTCAGGCTATGACCGGTCTGCCGCTTATTACACATTCGATTTCGGCGAAGGGAAGGCACCGGCCGGGTATATAAAAGTGACCCCCGTCACCCTCTATACGGATAGTATCGGTTATGGGTTTTCCAGCCACTTTCAGGTGCATGCGGTCGACAGGAAGACCGGCCATTTACCGGCAGGCGACTTTATCACAGCCGGGCAACCTTTTTTCTTTTCTGTAAAGCTGCCGGAAGGCAATTACGATATAAAACTGGTATTGGGCGATGCCAATGGCAGTTCGGCTACCACTGTGCGCGTGGAAAACAGGCGGCTGATGCTGCCGCCTGTCCGAACGACGAAAGGACAGCTTGTTACAAAGAGCTTTACCGTGCATGTAAGAGATAGTCTGCTACGAAACGAAGCGGGACTGGTGACCGGCACGGTACGGCTGAAACCAAGAGAGGTGAATTACCCGCACTGGGACAACCGGCTCACCCTTGAATTCAACGACAGCCTGCCCAAAGTTTGTGCGATGGAGATCTATTCCAATAAAACGGCAACGACTGTTTTCCTTGCGGGCAACTCCACCGTAGTAGACCAGGACCGCGAACCCTGGGCGGCCTGGGGTCAGTTGTTTCCCGCGTTTTTTGAACCCGGTAGGGTAGCCATTGCCAATTATGCCGAGAGTGGAGAAACACTGCTGGCCTTCCGGAATGAAAAAAGACTGGATAAAATATGGAGCCTGGCAAAACCCGGCGATTATTTATTCATTGAATTTGCGCACAACGACCAGAAACCGGGTCCCAATCACCTGGAGGCGTTTACGACCTATACACAAACGCTGAAGGAGTGGATTGCCGAAGCACGGAAAAGGAACGTCACGCCTGTGCTCATCACGTCTATGCACCGCCGGAGCTTTGACAGCGCCGGCCATATCGTCAATACGCTGGGCGATTATCCTGAAGCGATGCTGCAGCTGGCCCGGGACGAAAAGCTGGCACTGATCGACCTGCATACAATGAGCGAAACCCTGTATGAAGACTGGGGGCCTGCCGCATCCATTCGTGCATTTGTACATTACCCGGCAGGTTCGTTTCCCGGCCAGACAACGGCGCTGGCAGATAATACCCATTTCAGTGTGTTTGGCGCTTATGAGCTTGCCCGCTGCGTGGTGGAAGGAATAAAAAGATCGGGCCTGCCATTGGGCAGGTACTTGAAAAAAGACATTCCGGCATTCGATCCGGGCCGCCCGGATGACCATGCTGCCTGGTACTGGCCGCTGAGCCCGCTGCTGCAAACGATCAAACCGGATGGTAATTAAAACAACTGTCTATGAAAAAAGTAAGTTGCCTGTTCCTGTACATCATCCTGCTGAATGCATGCACGATAGCACAGCCCGTACTGGAAACCGGCGGGCGCAACATGCCGGATGAATGGATCGATCAGCGCACCGGTCATAGGATCATAAGGCTCACCCGCCGCCCGGGCAATAACATGAGCTTTTATTTTCACAACAATCCGTTTGCCGGCAGCAAGATGATCTTTTACGGAACGGACGAGCCTGCCGGTTCACGCGCTGATTCGGTAAAACAGGAAACCGGGAATATACCGGCTGTAAACAAGCAGCTGTACAGCGTGGACCTGCTGACGCTAAAAACGGAGCAGCTGACAGTCAGCCCGTCTGCCATGAACGGCGAGATCGTTGCGCCGAAAGGGCGGCTGGTGTATTACCAGGTCAGCGACAGTGTGTTTGCCACGCATATTGATACGAAAGAAACAAGACTGGTCTATGTTTTCCCCGGCGATTTCAAGGGCGGCATCACCACGCTGAACAGCAGCGAAACATTGCTTGCCGGCGCCTGGAGCAGCCCGAAAGAAAAAGAGATCTTCAAAAACAACCCCGCTAAATCCAGCTATTTCGAACTGATCTATGAGGCAAGGGAGCCGCGTACCTTGTTTACGATCAATGTAAGGACCGGTGAGTTGAAAAAGATATTTACCGACAGCGCCTGGCTCAACCATGTGCAGTTTTCTCCCACTGATCCCGGCTTGCTGATGTTCTGCCACGAAGGCCCCTGGCACAAGGTGGACCGGATCTGGACCATTGATCCGGATACCCGTCATGTGAAGCTGGTGCATAAGCGAACGATGAAGATGGAGATTGCCGGCCACGAATGGTTCAGCCCGGATGGAAAAACCATCTGGTTCGACCTGCAGCTGCCCCGCGGCGCCACGTTTTATGTAGCAGGTGCCAATGTAAAAACGAGTAAAGAAAAAAAATATGCATTGACACGGGATGAATGGAGCATTCATTTTACGCAGTCACCGGATCAGCGGCTGTTTGCCGGTGATGGCGGAGACCCCGGCCAGGTAGCCAAGGCTGAAAACGGGCAATGGATCTACCTGTTTACTCCCAGGGGGGACAGCCTCGTTTCGGAAAAGCTGGTGGATATGAAACACCAGCGGTACAAGCTGGAACCGAACGTTCACTTTAGCCCGGATGGTAAATGGATCATTTTCCGGGCGAACTTTGAAGGGCATACGGATGTGTATGCGGTGGAAGCGGGAGTGAGATGATAAGTTAAAAGTCACAAGTAAAAGTCAGGAGTAATGGGCAGGAAATTATTGGGTTTATTCATGGCCAGCTTGTTTTGTTTACCGGCAGGCGCGCAGCTTCAGTGGCCGGCGGTAACACAAACGGCAAAGCCCTGGACACGGTGGTGGTGGCTGGGCAGCGCTGTTGATAAAAAGGGATTGACCTGGAACCTGGAGCAATACCGGCAGGCTGGTCTGGGTGGCGTGGAGATCACGCCGATCTATGGCATTCACGGTTATGAAAACCGGTTCGTGCGTTTTTTATCTCCGCAGTGGATGCAGTTGTTGCAGCATACCCTGAGTGAATCCAGGCGGCTGGGTCTGGGTGTGGACCTGGCCAATGCGACCGGCTGGCCCTTTGGAGGTCCATGGGTGACGGATGCTGATGCCAGCAAGACCATTTATTATAAAACATACACTATGACCGGGGGTGAACGGTTGCCTGAACCGGTGGAATACCGGCGTGAAGCCATGGTGCGAACGGCTAATAATAAACCGGCGGGGATCGACAGTATTTTGCAACCGGTAGCGGCCAATAGAAATTTACAGGCGCTGGCGCTGGACCAGGTACAGTATCCCGGCCGGCTTTCCCTGCAAAGCCTGATGGCCTGCAGCGATGGTCAGCAGGTGCTGGATCTGACAAATAAAGTAGCTGCTTCGGGTAAGCTGGATTGGGTAGCGCCTGCCGGCAACTGGACGCTGTACGCTTTGTTCCAGGGACTGCATGGAAAGATGGTAGAACGGGCCGCGCCCGGCGGTGAAGGTTATGCCATCGATCATTTTTCAGCAACAGCGGCACGCAACTATTTTAAACCATTTGATAAAGCATTCAAAGGGCATGACCTGTCTTACCTGCGTGGATTTTTCAATGACTCGTACGAAGTGGATGATGCGCGGGAACAAGCCAACTGGACGCCTGCATTTTTTGAAGAGTTTAAAAAACGGAAAGGATATGATCTGCGGAATTACCTGCCGGCCTTGTTTGGAAAGGACAGCGCGGACAAAAGCAGCCGGGTGATCTATGATTACCGGTCGGTCATCGATGCGCTGATCCTTGAAGATTTTACCGGCGAATGGAAGAAATGGGCTGCCGGAAAGGGTAAGATCGTGCGGAACCAGTCTCATGGCTCGCCGGCCAATACGCTGGATCTCTACAGCGTGGTGGACATCCCCGAAACCGAAGGCAATGATATCCTGCGGTTCAAATTTGCCACTTCAGCCGCCAATGTGACCGGGAAAAAGCTGGTCTCTTCCGAGTCGGCCACCTGGCTCAACGAGCATTTTCTTTCTTCCTGGGGTGATGTGAAAAAAGCGATCGACCTGTATTTCCTGGGCGGAGTGAATCATATCTTCTATCATGGTACGGCCTATTCGCCGCCGGATGTTCCATGGCCCGGCTGGCTGTTTTATGCAGCAGTGCATTTCCAGCCCACCAATCCGCAATGGAAGGATTTTCATGTCTTGAATGAATACATTACCCGGGTGCAGTCCTTTCTGCAGCAGGGTCGCCCGGATAATGATATCCTGCTGTATTATCCCATTGCCGACCGTTATTCCGAACCTGGTCCTGCCTTGCTGCAGCATTTTGACGGGATGGAAAATAATTTTGAGAATACGGATTTCAAGCACATCTCGGAATGGATGCTGGGAAACGGGTACAGTTTTGATTTCTTCTCGGACCGGCAGTTGCAGTCCTTTGATGTAACCGGTGATAAACAAATCATCAGCGGTAGCAATACCTACCGGTGTATCGTATTGCCAGGCAATAAGTATATCCCGGAAGAAAGCATGCGAAAATTGCTTGCCCTGGCAGAAAAGGGAGCGCTGGTGATTTTTTACAATCAGCTACCGGCTGATGTGCCGGGCTGGTATGACCTGGATGCGAGGAGAGCGAAGCTGGATAGCATAAAAAACGGTTTGTCTTTTAAGAACCGGCCCAATGGATTGAAAACGGCATCTCCGGGCAAGGGTGAGGTCCTGACAGGTATCAGTGATATCGGCCGGCTGCTGGTAGTGACTGGTGTCCGGAAGGAAAGACTGCAGGAAGAAGATTTGCAGTTTATCAGGAGAAGACTGGGCGATACGGTTGTTTATTTTATCGTGAATAGCGCAGATAAGTTGTTTGACGGGTGGTGGGGTATCGACGGCCGCTTCGAAACTGTTTTATTATTTAATGCGATGACCGGGGACACTGGCGTGGCCCGGTCTATTGCAGAAGACAATTGGAAGACCAATATCCGGTTCCAGCTGCAGCCGGGCGAAAGCATTATCGTCAAAGCGATACCTGCAAATATCGACGGCCCTGCTTATCCCTATTGGAAAAAGCTATCCCCACCCGTTGCGATCGAAGGCGGATGGACACTTGAATTTATAGAAGGAGGGCCGGTGCTTCCTGCAAAAGCAGTGATTAATCAGCTGGGCTCATGGACAGAGCTGGATCAGGAGGGCGTAAAAGATTTTTCCGGTACTGCGAAGTACAGCATCGCGTTTCAAAAACCAGTTATTGAAGCGCCGGCTTACCTGCTGGACCTTGGCAAAGTGAACGAAACCGCTGAAGTGGTCATAAACGGGAAGAAGATCGCCACACTGATCGGCACTTCTTTTCAATGTATCATCCCGGCATCGGCGCTGCAATCGGTCAATACACTGGAAATTGTAGTAGCCAACCTGATGGCCAACCGGATCGCGTACATGGATCGTAACCATCTTCCCTGGAAAATATTTTACAATACCAATATGCCGGCCCGGAAAAGAGAGAATGTGAAAGACGGTTTGTTCGATGCGGCGGGCTGGCAACCCCTGCCATCCGGTTTGTCAGGGCCGGTTACGCTCACACCTGTTACTGTATTGCCATGAAGAGATGCCTGTTCATAGCGATTGCTTGCCTGGGTATCATTCCCATTGCCGCTGCGCAGCAAGCGGCTCCAAAACCGCTTTTCCGCGACCCGGAGTATGATGGCGCTGCAGATCCCGTAATCGTTTACAACAAAAAGAAAAAGGCATGGTGGATGCTGTACACCAACCGCAGGGCGACCTGTATCGACTCCACGGGTGTGAAATGGGTGCATGGTACCCGGATCGGGATCGCAGCATCTTATAACGGCGGAGCCGACTGGGTCTATGTGGATACGGCCGATATCGGTTACCGCCCCGATAGCGCTTACACCTTCTGGGCGCCGGAAGTGATCCGGTATAAAAACAGGTATCATCTATACCTTACCTACGTGCCGGGTATTTTTTCCGATTGGAACCATCCGCGGGAGATCGTTCATCTGACCAGCCGCAACCTGCGGCAATGGACATACCAGTCCACCCTGCAACTGGCCAACCAGAAAGTGATCGATGCCTGTGTCTATGCATTGCCCGGCGGTGGCTGGCGCATGTGGTACAACAACGAGAAGGACGGTAAATCGATTTATTATGCCGACAGCAAAGACCTGTATCACTGGACAGACAAGGGCAAAGCCATTGCGGCAAGAGGAGAGGGGCCGAAAGTCTTTCGCTGGAAGGACCGGTACTGGATGCTCGTGGACGTATGGAAGGGCATGGAGATCTATGCCTCGGATGATCTGCAAACCTGGACCAAACAAACCAGCCGCATCCTGGAAGAACCCGGGACCGGCACCGATGACCAGACTTATGGCGGCCATGCCGATGTGGTGGTGCAGGATGATCGGGCTTATGTATTTTACTTTATCCATCCCGGCCGTAGAAAAGACCATCCTGCTGCTCCGGGTACGGTTGCAGAGAGAAGAAGCGTGATCCAGCTGGCAGAGCTGGAATACAAAGATGGCATGATCACCTGCGACCGGAACAAACCCGTATCGATCCACCTGGATAAAAACTGACCTGATGATGATCCGTGCATACCTTATACTGTTTTGCTTATTGACCGGGAGCCTGCTGCCTGCAGCTGCACAAACCAAAGAGATCCGTTATTTATCCGGTACGGATAACGAGCATACGGTGAGCTGGGATTTCTTCTGCACCGGTGGCCGCAAAAGCGGCTACTGGACCACCATACCCGTGCCCTCGCACTGGGAACAACAGGGTTTTGGCAGCTACAATTACGGGCGGGACTACAAGACCTATGGCCGCAACTTCCGTTTTGCGGAGGAGGAAGGTTTTTACCGGCACCGGTTCACCGTACCGTCCTCCTGGAAAGGCAAACGTGTCTTTATCGTATTCGAAGGGGCCATGACGGATACCGAAGTCCGCATCAATAAAAAAGCGGCAGGGCCCAAACACCAGGGCGCTTTTTACCGGTTTAAATACGATATTACCGATAAGCTGAATTTTTCCGGCACCAATGAGCTGGATGTCAAAGTAAGCAAGTGGTCGGCGGATGAAAGCGTGAACAATGCCGAGCGGCTGGCCGACTACTGGATATTCGGCGGCATCTTCCGGCCGGTATACCTCGAAGCATTGCCGGCAGAATACATCGATCATGTGTCCATCGATGCCAGGGCTGACGGTTCTGTTGCGATGAATGTATTTCCCGCCTGGCTGGCAGGGAGCAGGACCATTGAGGCTGATATCATTGATAAGACGGGACGGGTCGCTGCTACCGCCCGTGCGCAGGTGCAGGCAGGCGATACAATAGCCCTGCTGAAAACAATAGTGGATCGCCCTGAACTGTGGACCGCTGAAACGCCGCACCTGTACCGGGTACGGGTATCGTTGAAAAAAGGAGCTACTGTATTATACACTACTTCAGAGCGGGTTGGCTTTCGCACCATCGAAATAAGAAGAGGCGATGGCATCTACCTGAACGGCGTACAAATAAAAATGAAAGGAGTGAACCGGCACGTATGGTGGCCGGAAACAGGCCGCTGCATCAATCCCGGTATCGACCTGGCCGATGCGCAGCTGATCAAAGACATGAACATGAACGCGGTCCGCTGCTCCCATTATCCTCCCGACAAATCGTTTCTCGATTATTGCGATTCGCTGGGACTGTATGTGCTGGACGAGCTGGCCGGCTGGCAGAAAGCGTATAGTACCAAAGCCGGAGAGCCGCTGGTGAGGGAGATGGTGGAGCGGGATGCCAATCATCCTTCGGTCATTTTCTGGAGCAATGGCAACGAAGGCGGGCACAACAAGGAGCTGGATGACGATTACGGCCGCTATGATCTTTCCAACCGGCCGGTGATCCATTGCCACCATCGTCCCGGCAATGCGTACAACGGGATCGACTGCAATCATTACGAGGATTATTACAGCACCAAAAAAATACTGGATGACAGCCTGATCTATATGCCGACGGAATTCCTCCATGCACAGGATGACGGCGGCGCTGCCGCAGCATTAAATGATTTCTGGGAGCTGCACTGGCAGGCCAAACGATCGGGTGGTGGGTTTCTCTGGGCCTTGCTCGATGAGGGCATTGTGCGTACTGACCGCAATGGCAGCATCGATGTGAATGGTGTGAATGCGCCCGATGGTATCGTAGGGCCCCACCGCGAAAAAGAAGGGAGCTATGGTGCTATCAAAGAAATATGGTCGCCGGTAAAGATAGTGATGAAAACGCTGCCGGCAGGTTTTGACGGGACCATACCGGTGGAGAACCGTTATCATTTTACCAACCTGGATCAATGCCGGTTTCAATGGTCGCTGGCTGATTACCGCCGGCCAGCCGATGCCGATACAGGTTATGTTGTGAATGCAACAGGAACAGCCTCTGGTCCGGGCATTGTCCCGGGTGGTAAAGGAAACCTGCACCTGTCCCTGCCGGCCGGCTGGAACAACCATGATGCATTGTTGCTGACGGCTTTTGATCCTTTCGGCAGAACCCTGTCTGCCTGGAGCTGGCGGATAAAAGCCAACCGGCAATTGCTGGACTCCATTGTGGTGCTCAGGGATACGGCCGCCGTAACTTTTGCAGAGACAGATACGACCCTTATAATAAGAGGCGGGGATGTATCGCTGATCCTCGGTAAAAAGGACGGCCTGGTCGCAGGCATCCGCAACCGGATGAGCGATAACCTTTCGTTTGGCAAAGGACCTCTACCCGTCACAGGCACTGCTTCGCTGACGGCGCTTACGCATTACCGGGACAACGATGGAGAAGTGGTAGAAGCGAAATACAACGGAGCGCTGCAGTGCGTGAAATGGAAGATGTATGCCAGCGGCTGGCTGAGCCTGGAGTACGGGTATATGCCGGACAGCGTCGCCCCCTTTGCCGGCATCACGTTTACCTATCCTGAAAACTTTGTATTGGGCGCCAAATGGCTGGGAAAAGGACCGTACCGTGTATGGAAGAACCGGCTGCAGGGCGTGACCGATAATGTGTGGGCAAATGCCTGTAACAATACGCAAACCGGCTCGGCCCCCTGGGTATATCCCGAGTTCAAAGGTTATTATGCCGACATCGTGTGGATGGAGCTGAATACGGTGGAAGGGAAATTTTATGTGGCCAGTCCTGACAGCGGTTTGTATGTAAGGTTGTTTGATTTTTACGGGTTGTCGGGCGCAAAGCCGCATCCTGAATTGCCGCCGGGCAATCTTTCCTTTCTCGACGTTATCCCGCCTATCGGCACCAAGCTGGCGCTGAACATTGCGTACAATACGGCGGCGCTGGGGCCGCAGAGCGAGCTGAACAGGATTGCGGGCAGTAAAAAACGGATCTTGTTTTTCTATTTCGGATTGCCCAAACCCTCAGGTAAGAAAAACTTTACGATGCCGGCATTGAACGAATTGTTTTAATGAATTCAACTTAATTTTCGTTTGTAACCATTTAATTACACCGATGCGATCTCTTTTTACCGGCTTGCTATTGCTGTTCATCTTCTCCTCCATGAGCGCACAACCGATCGACAGGCAGGCTGTGGTCAGCCGGCATGCCGTGCATGTTACCAAGGCCGACCCGCTGGCTTCGCTGACCGTGGGTAATGGCAGTTTTGCCTTTACCGCAGACGTAACGGGGCTGCAGAGTTTCC
>JBEVLT010000350.1:0-5062 GCA_040509055.1 Chitinophagaceae bacterium | reverse complement strand
AAAGCGCCTTTGCCGGTAGACAGCGTACCGCTTCCTTCTTTACCTGATCCTTTCCAGTTGGCTGTTGATGAACTTTTCATAATCGGGAGTTTAAACTATTATTGTTGATTTTGTTGTTCTTCGGTATCAGCCGGCCGGTCTTCCGGCTCGGTGTATTCGATGATGAAGTTGTTCTTTCCCTCCCCGATCATGATCTTCAGAAACTTCTGCTGCACCAGCTCCAGCAGCGACAGGAACAGGAAGATGGCATGTACCCTGTTTTCCGCTGCCTGGAATATCTTTTCGAACGAAAGCGTTTTCTGCTCCTGCGCTTTGACCAGCATGGTTTCCCGGCTCTCTTCCATGGTGTACTCATACCGGGTCACCGTATGCACGGGCACATTGTTCCGGTCGTGCAGCCGCTGCATCACTTTTTCAAAGGCCTTCATCAGCCGGAACAGCGTGATGTTCTGTATTTCCGTTCCTTCTCCCGCCTCTTCACCGATATTCGACAATTCTTTCTGGATATTGCCGCGCTTCACCATCAGCATCCGGACCGCTTCCATTTCCGCCATCTGGGCCGAAGCTTCCTTGAAACGTTTGTACTCCAGTATCTTGCTCACCAGCTCCTCGCGCGGGTCGATCTCGTTGCCCTGTGCGTCTACCTCCTTACGGGGCAGCAGCATCTTGGCCTTGATGCGCATGAGCGTGGAGATAAACAGGATAAACTCGCTGGACAGTTCGATATTCAGCGACTCCTGGTGATGGATATAATCAAGGAAGTCGTTGGTAATGCGGGTAATGGGAATATTATAGATATCCAGCTCGTCCCGCTCGATAAAGAACAGCAGTAAATCGAAAGGGCCTTCGAACTGGGGAAGTTTGATCTGGTACGACGTATTGTTCACACGGAAACCGGTTTTGCGGTAAAATAAGCGCCTGTACCGGCATGCCGCCGTAACAGGGAATCCCAAAAGTACGGGAAAACGGGTTATTTATTTTTTCAGGGCATCCCTGATCTCGCGGAGCAGCAGCACCTCTTCCGATGGGCCTGCCGGGGCCGGAGCTTCCTTTTTCTTCCTGCCGTTTGCCACCCTGATAAAAATGAAAAGAATGAACGCGACTATGATAAACTTGATGATGGCGGCAACGAACTTCCCGTATTTGACCGTACCCCATTTCAATTGTTCCAGGTCTTGTGCATTGACGGCTTTCAGGGCCGGCGTCAGCAGCAGCGGGGTGATCACGTCATCTACAAACGAAGAAACGATGGCGCCAAATGCAGCGCCGATGATCACGGCCACGGCCAGCTCGGCTACATTCCCTTTCAGGGCAAACGCTTTGAATTCTTTCAGCATTCCCATAGTAGGTTGGTTTTGAAGTGAAAAAATCGGCTTCTTGCAAAGATCATGCTTCTGACACCTGCTACTCCTTTTTTATGACTCATTTTCAGATCAAATAGGTTTATACAGATCAATAAAATCACTACGGCACTGTCTTCATCTGGCTAAAGCCAACTGGTTCGCCTGTGTTCCGGGTCTGAGGACCGGGCAAGTCACGATCCCTTTTTTTGCTGCGGGTATTGCATGTGCAATCCTTTGAGCAGGTCGCGCAGGGCTTTGGCCACCAGGTATTCCTTGTACCAGTTCTGGTCGGCCGGCACGATGATCCATTCCGGCTGGTTGCACGCTGCAAAACAGGCCTCGTACACCCTGATAAATTCATTCCGCAGCTGCGCCTCTCCAAAATCTTTTTTATCATATTTCCATAGCTTGGCCGGGTCTTTCATCCGTTCGGTCAGCCGTTCCATCTGCTCTTCCTGCGACACGTGCAGGTAAAGCTTCAGGATATGCGTATCGTTGTGCTCCTGCAGCAGCCGTTCAAAATCGTTGATCGCCTGCATCCGTTTGCCCAGCTTTTCCGCATCATATCCTTCATGAACGGCCGGCACCAGCACATCTTCGTAATGCGAGCGGTTGAACACCTGTATCATGCCCCGGGCCGGCGTATGGCGGTGGATCCGCCATAAAAAATCGTGCGCCTGCTCTTCGGCCACCGGCGCCTGCCAGGCTTTGGCAGCTACGCCCAGCGGGTTCATGCCGCTGAATACGCCACGGATCAGCCCATCCTTGCCGCTGGCATCCATGCCCTGTATCACCACCAGCACCGCATGGCGGCTTTCTGCATACAGCAGGTTTTGCAGTTCTGCCAGCTCTTCCAGCAGCTCCTTTGTTTCCGCCTTTGTCTTTTCCTTGTTCACTCCCGCAGGGGCACGGGTAGCTATTTCACCGAGTACGATTGGGTCCGTCATGAAGCTGCGGGTTTATCACAATTTAAATAAATTACGGTTCTTCCTGCTGTTTTATGACATTTGCATCCGCTATCGCGGCATTATGAGCAATCGTTTTATCAGCTGGTCCATCTTCGTGCTGCTTTGCCTGATCTGGGGCAGCTCCTTTATCCTGATGAAGGTGGGAAAGGAAGGGCTTACGGCCGTGCAGGTAGCCGGTGTGCGTATCTTTTCAGCCAGTGCGGTTCTCTTACCTTTTGCCATCTATTATATCAGCCGCCTGCCGCGGCAAAAGATACCCGTCATTATACTCACCGGCGTGACGGGCAACCTGATCCCGGCCTTCCTCTTTGCCACGGCCGTCCTGAAAATGGACAGCTCACTGGTCGGCATCCTCAACTCGCTGACCCCGATCTGCGTGGTAGTGCTTGGCGTTAGTTTTTTCCGCGACAGGATCGGCGCTAAAAAAATAACAGGCGTGCTGGTCGGGTTTGCGGGGCTTTGCCTGCTCACCTTCACGCAGGAAGATGTAAGCCTGGACAACCTGGGCTATGCCGGGCTGGTGATCATTGCCACACTTTCCTACGGGCTGAATGTAAACATGGTCGGTCATTATCTCAAGGGCGTTCACCCGGTGCAGGCGGCAGCGGTATCGCTGGCCTTCCTGTTTGTGCCTACCCTGCTCATCCTGTGGTGGGATGGTTTTTTTGAGGTGGATTTTTCCGCTTCCATGGTCCGCTGGTCCATCCTTGCTTCGGTATTGCTGGGGCTGATGGGCAGTGCCGTAGCTACCGCACTGTTTTATATACTGGTGCAAAAAGCAGGTACCCTGTTTGCATCGCTGGTCACTTACGGAATTCCCTTTGTAGCGCTGATCTGGGGCCTGGTCTACGGCGAGGCGGTGACCTGGATAGAAATGGGCTGCCTGGCCATCATCCTGGCAGGCGTATACCTGGCCAACAGGCCGGGAAATTAGAAACCTGGTAAGGGGTAAATGAATCCTGAGGCGGGATATCCGATGGCTGAGTCTGAAACAAGTCCGGCCCCTGCACTACACGGCCATGATCTCTTTTTCTTTAAAGGCAAGGTGCTTGTCTACCATGGCGATGAACTTGTCGGTCAGCTGCTGTACTTCGGCTTCTGAATCCTTGGCCGCATCTTCGCTTAGCCCGTTCTTTTGCAGCTTCTTGATGGATTCGATGGCGTCCCGGCGAATATTGCGGATGGCTACTTTGGAATGTTCGCCCTCGCCCTGGCATCGTTTTACCAGCTCGCGCCTGCGCTCTTCGGTCAGCGGCGGCAGGAACAGGCGGATCAGCACGCCATCGTTTTGCGGGGTAACGCCGATGTTGGCGCCAATGATAGCCCTTTCGATCGGCTGCAGCATATTCTTTTCCCAGGGTTGGATGCTGAGGGTGCGGGCATCCATGACACTGATATTGGCTACCTGGCTGATCGGCATGGGAGAGCCGTAATAATCCACCACGATGCCGTCGAGCATCTGCGGGTTCGCCTTACCGGCCCTTATTTTCACCAGCGAGGCTTCCAGGTGACCGATCGCCTTTTGCATTTGCTCGTCTGCGCCTTCGATGATCAGGGATGTTTCTTCTGTCATAAATTCCTTTTTGAAACCGGGGTCAATACCAATGCCGCAAAGCTACTAAAACACACTGTTTTATGTGCAGGAAAAATACAGGGAAGACGTGAATGCTTCCCGCAGATGTCATGTCAGGACTTGTCGGCCGTGGCCACTTCCTGTGTAAGGGTCACTACTTTGGAAGTCGTTTTGAGTTCGGTAGCGCCATTTCTCCGCTTGGCGATGAACATGGTACGCTTCGGCCTGCCATAATACAGGATGGACAGCCCGGCACCGGCCACACCCAGCATGATCATGAGCAGGTAAGTGGAGCCCAGCGACCGGCCAGCATAGGCCAGCACAATGAAACCGATGTTGATGCTGACACAGATCAGCGTAACGGCAGAATGGCCCAATCCCCAGCCCAGCAGCAGGTGATGAATGTGGTTTTTATCGGGAAAGAAGGGTGAATGCCCTTTGAAAATGCGGATGGAAAACACGCGCAGCGTATCCAGCAGCGGTACGATCAGGATCGAAACCCCGATAGCGGCTGCCGAATCAAGCGGAACCGTGGTAGCGGGATTGTGTGCCACGTTGATGAACTTGATGACCAGTATGGAACTGATCAGCCCGATCATCATGGAGCCGGAGTCGCCCATGAAGATCTTGGCCGGATGATGGTTGAAAATAAGAAAGGCCACCAGGCTGCCGGTGAGCGCATAGGCCAGCAGTGCATAGGCCTGGTACCCGTTGATAAAGAAATAGGTGCCGAATACAAGCATGGCTGTAATGCCCAGGCTGGCCGCCAGCCCGTCGATCCCATCGATCAGGTTAAATGAGTTGATGATCACGATAATGGTCAGGTAAGACATGGCCAGGCCAAATGCATCGGGCAGCTTTTCAAAACCGAATATCCCGTACATGCTGTCCAGGTTGATACCGCCCAGGTGAATGAGGATGGAAGCCGCCAGGACCTGCCCGATAAACTTTTTACTGGCCGACAGCACTACCAGGTCGTCTTTCAGTCCAAGAAAGAAAATAACTACCGCCGCCGCGAAAAAATACTGGAATTCGGTATGCCCCTGGATGGAAAGCAGGGAGGCGAGGATAAAACCGCCAAAAATACCAACGCCGCCCAGTGAGGCAATGGCATGGGTATGCACCTTGCGCTCATCGGGAATATCATAAAGTTTTTTCAGATCTGCTATCCGCAATAC
>JBEVLT010000349.1:0-3550 GCA_040509055.1 Chitinophagaceae bacterium | reverse complement strand
ATGCTTGCCGGCGCCTGCATTGTTCCGGTAGTCGAACTGGTACACATATCCCGGCTGTACGGTGAAGAATTTGGAGAACTGGTAGCCCATGCCTGTAAAAAAGCGATTGCGTTCGAAGTAAGGAGCTTTGTTGGTAAAGAACAGCTCGTTGAAGGCTGCGGCATAAAATGTTTTGGGCCCCATCTTTTTGTGGTTGATCGGCACGGCGGTATTGAGCCGGTAGCGGAAGCGGTTCCGGTAGCCCGTCTTGAACCAGCGTTGCTCCACCCGGTAGCGGTGCTCGAATTTGATGCGCTCCAGGTAGTGGTTCATGGTCAGCTGCTGCCAGAAGCGGAATTCATTGGCCGTAACTGGTTTTTTAAAGCTGCCGCCGTCAGTGTAGGTAAGATATCTTCCGGCCCCGAGTAAAAAGGAGAAATTTTTGTTGATGGAATACGACACCCCGCCTTTCACTTCGTAGTAAAAATGGTTAGCGTAAAAAGACTGGGAGCGAAGCTGCAGTTCGTTGAATACACTCCATTTATCTGAGAAGACAAGTTTGGTATTGATCACGTTCCAGGACCCGAAATGCGATTTTTGGGCACATGCGGTATGGCACAGGCCCAGCGATACGACCAGTGTGGCGATAAGAACTTTCTTCCGAAAAAATACTGCTGATCCTGTCAATTTAAATTTCCCTTTCTCCGTTAAAGTTTTCCAGTTCCCTGGCTACTGCTGTGAGGAACGTGGCGCCCAGGCTGCCATCCACGATGCGGTGATCGTAGCTCATGCTCAGGTACATCATATGCCTGATCGCGATGCTGTCGCCATGCGGCGTTTCGATCACCACCGGTCTTTTCTTGATGGCGCCTACGGCCAGGATGGCCACCTGCGGCTGGTTGATGATGGGGGTGCCCATCAGGCTGCCGAAAGTGCCTACATTGGTGAGGGTGAAGGTGCCGCCCGTTGTGTCGTCTGCCTTCAGCTTGCCGTTCCGGGCATTGTCCGCCAGCGCGTTCACCTGTTTGGCCAGGCCTACCAGGTTCAGCTGGTCGGCATTTTTGATTACAGGTACGATAAGGTTGCCGGTCGGCAGGGCGGTGGCCATACCGATATTGATGTCTTTTTTGATAATGATCTTATCTCCGTCCAGCGAGCTGTTGATCAGCGGAAACTTCTTGATGCAACGAACGATGGCTTCGATGAACAAAGGCGTAAAGGTGATCTTCGTGCTTTCGCGTTTTTCGAACTCTTTTTTCACTTTATCCCGCCACATCACCAGGTTGGTCACGTCGGCTTCGGTAAAGCTGGTCACGTGCGGGCTGGTATGCTTGCTGCGTACCATGTGCTCGGCGATCAGCTTGCGCATCCGGTCCATTTCCATGATCTCCACGTTGCCGGAATAGGTGACAGGTGATGGGGCAGATGGTTGGTGGATGATGGATGACGGCTGGGGCGTGTTTGACTGTTGATGAATGACTGGTGACGATTGTCTGTTCGCTGTTGAGTCCGGACTGCCGGCTTCAGCCTTCCGGCTTCCGACTCCTGACTTTCTTTCACTTACGTACTGTAAAATATCTTTCTTGGTTACCCGTCCTTCGTTACCGGTACCGGGTAGCTGTTCCAGTTCCGCCATGCTCACGCCTTCGCTGGCCGCAATATTGAGTACCAGGGGCGAATAGAAACGGCTGGACGTGCCGTTGGGGGATGGGCGGGCTGCTGAAGTGGCCTGCGTATAGCTTGCTGCAGGTTGGTGATGCACGGTTTCTACCACCTCGGCTTCCTGAAGTTTTGCCGGCTCGGATGCAGGGGGAGGGGGAGGCGGAGCCGATGCCGCAGCTTCTCCGGCAGCAGTTTTGATCCGTGCGATGACCGTACCAATGGGCACTACATCATTTACGTTGAAGAGGATTTCTTCTATCACGCCTGCTGTGGTGCTGGGTACTTCGCTATCCACTTTGTCGGTAGCTATTTCCAGCACGGTTTCGTCCATTTTCACCGGGTCGCCGGGTTGCTTGAACCATTTCAGGATCGTAGCTTCCATGATGCTTTCTCCCAGCTTCGGCATAACTAAATCAACCACTGCCATAGATAATTTCTTTTAAAATACCAGCGATGCCAGGATTTTGTGGCGGCTGTGCTTACGCTCTCAGGCTGACATCTTTACGACCGTTCCGGGTAAGCGGAAAGCAACCATTGACCGGCGCTCAAAGGTAATGATTTGAAGATTACCCGATCAACTGTTAGTTAAAATGAATTTGCGCAATATGTTCAGCGCATTCATGGCGGCCAGGGATATATTCCGGGAACGATCAAACCGCAGGTTCAGTTTATGCGTGACGGTTTTTTCCCTGTTGCCCGCAGCAATCCATACGGTGCCCACAGGTTTGGCTTCACTGCCGCCACCGGGCCCCATGATGCCGGAGGTGGCAAGTACATAATCTACATTCAGCTTTTCCAGGGCCCCTTTCACCATCTGCTCCACGGTTTCTTTGCTTACGGCACCCATGGAGGCCAGCGTAGCAGGTGATACGCCAAGCAGGTTTTCCTTGGTCTCATTGGCATAGCTGATGATGCTGCCTTTGTAATAAGCCGACGAACCGGCGATGCTGGTAAGCAGGTGGGCGATATAACCGCCGGTACAGCTTTCGGCCGTACCCATGGTCTTTCCTTTTGCCAGCAGTACTTTCCCGATCACGATCTCCAGGCCTTCGTCTTCATTGGTCACCAGGTAATCGGCTACCAATGCCTGCAACTGGTCGAAGTAGGGAAGCAGTTCCTGTTCGGTTGCGGCTTTATCAGCGCCGCGGGCCGTCAGCCGCAGCCGTACCATGCCATAGGCGGGCAGGTAAGCCAGCCGGATATGTGCAGGCAAAGCTGTTTCAAAATCAACCAGTTGCTCGGCGATCATCGACTCTCCCGCACCGGCCGTAAAAGCGGTGCGGTGTACGATGGCCGGGAGGCGGAATGACGTCAGCAGCCGCGGGATTACTTCTTCTGTCAGCAGGCCCTTCATTTCATGAGGTACACCCGGCAGCGAGATAAATATCCGCTTCTCAGTATCGGTTTGTTCAAACCACATGCCCGGTGCCGTACCCTGTGCATTATGCAGCACGGTGCAAACGTCGGGTACTTCGGCTTGCCGCAGGTTGCGCTCCAGCATCGGGCCGGGCCGGCGGTATACTTTTTCAAACAGGTATTTTACATGGGCCAGCACGCTTTCGTTCACCACCAGCCGGCCGCCAAAATACCCGCAGAGCAGCGGCTTGGTAATGTCATCGGCAGTAGGCCCCAGCCCCCCGGTCATGATGATGAGCTGTGATTGTTTTTTTTCCTCGTCCAGTGCCTGGCGGATTTCAACAGCATCGTCACCGACAGCCACCCGCCGGCGCACCCAGATGCCGATCCTGTTCAGCTCCTGGGCTATAAAAGCGCTGTTGGTGTCGATGGTTTGACCGATCAGCAATTCGTCGCCGATGGTGAGGATGGAGGCATTGATGGATTGAAAAGACATATTGCAAAGTAAACATCTTGTTCCTGATAAATGAACGGTGCAGGCCTGGAGTCTTAA